>DAHVAN010000261.1 GCA_027314595.1 Actinomycetota bacterium
GTGAGGAGTCGACCACTTTTCTGACGGCCTGCTCCTTGAACTCCGGAGTGTAATGCTTTGGTTTTCCCGGCACTTGATCCCGTTCCTTTCCAGATAGGAATCCTATTGGATCCCTGTCCGGGAACGTTGGGGCACCTCAGCGGCCCCCCAGGCAGCCATACAGCAAAGCAGACGGCAGCCGCCGGCGCCGGGGCGGCCATAGGGCTACAGGAGACGAAGCGGAGCGGCTCCTTCGCCTGCCGGGCGGGCGCGCACCGCGTCGCGGGACCTCACCCGGGCAGGAGAGGTGCTGTCCGGTTCGGGCCCAGGAGATGCCGTCAGCTGCAGGGTCCTGCTGCCACCGCAGGGCACGCCGCTGCCGTGATGGTGACCGAAGCCGTGCACCAAGCTGGCCTGCCTGAACAGGGCAGAAGACGTCAGGGCCCCGGCTTCCGGCTCAGCTTCAACGCGATGCCGCAGATGGCCGGCAGGCTGCCTGCGCACCCACTGCCTGGGCCACCTCGGGCTTGCTAGGCCCGGGGGGCGGCACGCGCCTCACCGCGATATGGCAGGGACCTGGCCGCGCATGGCAGTGGTCCTCGGCGGCTGGCCTGCGAGGGCCGGGCGGTGGTGCCGGGGCGGGTGGCCGTTGCCGCATGCGGCCGCCGCGGCGGGGCTCTCGCCGGGCACGGCGACGCGGCCCCGTGGAGGTTACCCTGGCCCGTCTTGGTCCCGCGGCACCTTCCCGCGCTCATGGCGGATCTCCGCCCGTGACAGCGACCACGCCTCCTTGCCGTGCTCATAGCGGCGGATGACCTGGCTCTGCCGGCCAGTCACGACAGTCACTACCTGCGCTCCCTCGTCGAGACTCCGCAGCCGCGCCTCGTCAAGTGCCTCCAACAGCGACCGCAACGTGTAAGGAGACGTCTCATGCACCTTCCCCAGCCTGCTCGCCGACCCGGCGTCCCGGACGGCGTAGGCCCTGCTGCCCGCGGGCACACTGACCGCCTCCCCTGCGGCAGTCCCCTCCCAGCAGGGGTGGTCCCGCTCGCCCGGCTGGCCGAACTGCCGAAGCCCGTATCGGTGGCCAGGGCGAATTGCCGGCACTAGCGGGCATACGGGTCGTGGTCGTATGAATACCGTCCTAGAAGGGACAGCGGCTTCAGTCTGGTACATAGCGTCACCGCGGGCGCCTCAGCAAGGCGCGAGATCCGCCGATATGGCGCCAGATCCGTCGGCCGACACGATAATCCGTGCCACACCCGAACGGTCATTATGTGACCCACCAGGGAGTGAGGTTGATCGAGGATCACCCCACATAATGGCGCGGTGACGATTGTTGAGCGTTGCCGGTGAGCGTAAGTGGCGGGCTTCGACTGCGCGCCGAGACCGCCGCTGCCGGTGCAGCGTGAGCGCGACTGCTGGCACGGACGCGTGGTTGCGTTTGCGTGGGGCCCGTGCCTGGGGTCTCCCCGACTCAGGCGCTGGGGTTCAGCCGGACGATCTCGGCGTTCAGCGCGGTGGCGAACACGGTCCAGCCGGCGTAGGGCACCAGCAGGACCGCTGCCGTGCGGTCAGCCCGCCATGTCTGGCGGATCAGCAGCACGTTGGCGATGTTGAGGCAGGCGATCTCGGCCAGCGCGGCGCGAGGCCGGCGGGCGCGGAAGAACAACGGCGTCCAGGCAGCGTTGAGCGCCAGGTCAAGGATCAGGCCGCCGGCAAGCTGGCTGCGATCGCGGCTCTGGGCGCGTGTGAGCGCCCTGGCGCCTGCGTAGGCGATGGTCACATACAGCGGCGTCCAGACCAGCGCGTAGGCCGGAGGCGGAGGCTGCCACCGGGGCTTGCGCAGACTGCGATACCAGTCGGACCCAGGGTCGGCCGCGACACCGCCGATCGCCGCGGTGGCCGCTACGGCGCCGACGGTGACGATCGTCGTCTTCATGGCCGTGGTGTGCCCCGGTCGCGCCCGGCGAAAACCGGGCCGCGTGATCACAACGCAGCCATGATGACCTTGACGAGGGTGCCTCATGCACCGATGCCGGGTGGTCCGGAGCTGGCCGTTGACCGGCGGCGTGGACGAGGCGGGCGGCGAGTTTGGAACTACCTTGGTCAGAGCCGGTTCAGAGCCTTGCGCATGCCGGCTTCGGCTTCGTTGCCGAGGCGTTCGAACGCGGGCTTGAGCAGTGGGGCGGCGATGCGGGATAGGCCTTTGAAGGTGAACTCGGCGGCGTAGGTTACCTCGGTTCCGGACGCCACGGGCCGGAAGGTCAGGGTGTCAACGGCGATGACGGTCTTGTTCTCCCCGCGAAGTTGAATGAGTTGCTGGTCCACCAGTTCATCGACGACATAGGTCAGCTGGGTCGTCCGGCCGAGAAATGTTGAGGTGTTGAGGTAGGTGGTGCCGACTCCGCCGTTGCCGTGCCGGCGCACAGTGGTCACCGTGCCCGGGTCCCAGTCAGTGGTCGTGGTGAAGTCGGAGAGGTAGTCGAACACCGCGTCCAGGGATTTTTCGACGACGACGGTCTTGAGCAGTTTCATGGTGTCCTTTGCTTCGGGCGGTCGCGGCCGGGGTGTTCGGCCGGACGGGTGTCAGGCAGCGAGGTGCTTTTCCACAGGGCCGTCCAGACGCGGACGGGGACAAGGCGCGCGGTCTTCATCAGCAGGGCCATCGGGGCGGGGAAGACGATCTCGGTGCGCTCACGCTCCAGTCCGTCGCAGATGGATCGTGCGGCCTGGCCGGCATCGATGATGAAGGGCATGGGGAAGGGGTTGCCGGCCGTGAGGCCGGTGCGCACGAAGCCGGGGCAGATCGTGGTCACGTGCACCCCGGTCCGGGCGATGTGGACGCGCAGGGACTCGAGCAGGTTGATCTGTGCCGCCTTTGTCGCGCCGTAGGCCTCGGAGCCGGCCAGCCCGCGGTATCCGGCTACGGACGCGATGCCGGCGATGACACCGTGGTGCCGCTGCAGCATGCCGGGCAGCACGGCCGCGATGGAGTTGCTCATGCCGGTGAGGTTGACCCGGAGGTGCTGGTCGAAGACGTCGGTGTCCCAGTCCGCCGGGTCCATCGGCTTCCAGTAGCCGGCCGACAGCACCGCGAGGTCGATCGGGCCCAGCTCCTGCCGGACTCGTGCTGCAGCGGCCGATACGGAGGCGGCGTCGGTGACGTCGGCGGGGAGGACGAGCATGTCCCCGCCGGCAACGTCGTGGAGCTGCTCCTTGCGGCGGGCAGAGATCGCGACGGTGGCGCCACGGCATACGAGTTCGCGTGCCACGGCGGCGCCGATTCCGCTGGATCCGCCGACGACCCAGGCGACCTTGCCATTCAGTCTCATGCCGGCTCCCGGGTCATCTGGAGCTGGCTGACGCCGAGGTAGCCGCTGCGGAAGCCGGCCTCGGAGTAGGCGAGGTAGAACTCCCACATGCGGCGGAAGGTCTCGTCGAAGCCCTGGGCGTGGATGCGGGGCCACTGGCCGAGGAAACGTTCCCGCCATAGGTGCAGGGTCCGGGCGTAGTGCGCCCGGAGCTCACGCTGCTGCGTCACGCGCAGCGTGGTGTGGGCCGCGAGGGTGTCGTCGACCGCCTGCAGGGACGGGATGATGCCGCCGGGGAAGATGTACTTCTGGATCCAGCTGAAGCTGCGCCGGGTGGCGAGGAAACGCTGGTGGTCCATGGTGATGGCCTGGATGGCAGCCCTGCCGCCGGGAGCGAGGAGCCGGTCAAGGGCCGCGAAGTAGGCGGGCCAGTAGGCCTCCCCGACGGCCTCGATCATCTCGACGCTGACGATGGCGTCATACAGGCCGTCGGCCTCGCGGTAGTCCTGCACCCGCACCTCGACGAGCCCGGACAGGCCGGCGGCTTCCACCCGGTCACGGGCTAGCCGCATCTGCTCGTGGGACAGGGTGATCGTCGTGACGCGGGCACCGCGCTGCGCGGCGCGGATGGCAAGCGACCCCCACCCCGATCCGATCTCCAGCAGCCGGGTGCCAGCCTGGACGCCGGCCAGGTCGAGAATGCCGTCGACCTTGCGCAGCTGTGCCTCCTCGAGCCGGGCTGCGGTCTCCACCGGCTCGCTCTCGTCGAACCAGGCACTGGAGTAAGTCATCGTCGGGTCCAGGAAAGCGGCGAAGAGGTCGTTGCTGAGGTCGTAGTGAGCGGCGATGTTGGTTCGCGAGCCATCAAGGGTGTTGTCGTGGTCTGGCGGGACACGCCGGTCGACGAAGACCCGCAGCCACTGCAGGGCAGGGGGAATCAGCGTGGACAACCGCGACGCGAAGGACGTCAGCAGGTCGGCCGGATCGGTGCCGGGCCCGGCCCGCCAGTCCCCAGCCATATAGGCCTCACCGAACCCGATCTTCGCGTCACGACCCAGCCGGGCGAAGA
>DAHVAN010000420.1 GCA_027314595.1 Actinomycetota bacterium
ACCACCGCCCTGTTCACCTGGAAGCTCGACGCCACCGACGTGTCCCGCATGGCCGGCCACGCCAACTACCGCATCACCCTCGACATGTACGTCGGCACCACCAAGGGCGTCCTCGACCGCGCCCGCCAAGCCACCCGGTAAACCCGCGCTACCACGCGGTCCATTCGGCATCCCGCCGCAAAGGAACGGCACAGCCACGTGCCACGAAAGGGGAAAAGGAAAAAATGAGTCACACAGATCCGAGGCACCCGGCGGAAGCGAACGAAGCCTACCCGTACGGGCTGCCCGTAGACGACTCCGCCATCACCGGCACAGGCATCGAAATGCCCGGCGCAGATACCCGGCAACACGATGAATGGCATAACGCTGACCCACTGCACCGCGGCGCCGGCGGCTGGGACGCCATGCGAGAATTCGGCCCGCCACCCGACTGGACAGACGAGGGAGTATTCATAGCCGGTCACGACGACGGCCAGCACGGATGGGATACCGGCCCCGAGTCACCAACTCCGCCCTACGGGACACCTCGTCACCATCCAGCCCGGCGGCTCCCGGCACGGCTGATCGGCACCACCGCGCTCGTGCTCCTGTGCATCACCGCCATCACGTTCGTGATGGTCTCCCGGAACCACACGATCCGCATCACGCCAGCCGACAACCCCGCCGCGACGTCAAGCCAGCCGACACCTAGCGTCCAGATCGGAGGCACCTCGCCCGCCGCGGCGCAGCCAGCCCCGCTGACCCAGGCCGCCGCCGAGCGCATCCTGGCCAGCTACTGGCAGGTGAACAACACGGCCAACGAGTCACGGTCGGACACCCTGCTGAAGACTGTCGAGGCAGGCAGCAGCTACAGCATGGACGCCGGCACCTACCAGATGGACCGGGTAACCGACCCGGCCAACCGCCAGTACACCGCGTTCACAGCGGAGAACGCGACGTACTACATCCCGCGTCAGCCGGCGGGGGTGTACCCGCGGTGGTTCGTCGTCAGGGTCACCTACGCCAACCTGGCTGCTCCGCAGCATGCGACCGGGGCCGGGTTCGTACTGTTCACTCAGGCCGCGACGAACGCCCCCTGGAAGAACGTCCTGGAACCCTACATGCTGCCGGGCACCGGGCCGGGCCCGTTTATCGAGACCGACGCCCACGGCTATGCCATCGCGGCCAGCGCATCGGACGAGACAGGGCTGAGTGTCACGTCCGCGCAGGTCCAGGAGATAACCGCCGAGTCTCTGGACGGCAGCTCCGCCACGGTCAAGAACCCCGGCAACCTCGCCGACCTGCGCGACGAAGCGTACTTCGGCGGGAAACTATCCGCTGGATCAACCGACACCGACAGGCACTCGGCATCGGGGCGGGTCTTCGCGCTGAAGACAGTCGGCGGCGGTGTGCTTGTGTTCTACGCCCTCACAGCACAGCTCACCCTGGCACCGCCGCCGGGCCAGACCTTCGAGGTCGTCATCCCCGGCTTCTACTCCTCCAGCCAGACCCTGACATCGGCCACCGTCGATTACACCGAGCAGTTCTCCACATATATCCCGCCGGGCCAGGCGAGCCCGCAAATTCTCGCTGACGCCTCTGGCATTTCCGGGCGAGGGTAGATAACCCCAACCGGGAGTTGCAGCACTACGAGGCCCCCGCCGCTATCAGCCGCGGCGGGGGCTTTCGCTACGCATCATTCCGCACACAAATCTTTGCGGCTGACTCGCGTGCGTCGGCCTCTCAAGCGGGTGCGACGCGCCAGCGTAACTGGGTTTCATTTGTGCCGGGTTCGGCACCGGCCGGTGTCGGCGTCGGCTTCTTTGTCTCTGCCGTATCGGTCGCGCGCTGGATCAGGGTGGCGATCGTCTCATGGTAGGAGTCAGCAAGCTGTAGGAGCGGGTGCGTGGATGGCGCTGGCGTCTTGTCGGCGTCTTCGCCGGTTGTCATCTCGTCCTGACTGTTTGCCTTGCGGTCCGACCAGCGCAGGAGAGACTCAATGCGTCTTGGGCGGGTGGCAGCGCGGCGTAGCAGCAGCACCTCCTCAGAGGTCAGGTGCTCGCCGAACGTGTCGAGCCATCCCTGCTCGATGTCGGCGCCATTACCGGAGATTAGGTCGATGAGTACGGCCATAACGTGGTAGTGCACGTCTTGGAGGTGCGCCAGGACTGTCTGCCGGTACCAGCCGTTCTCGTCGTCTAGGCTGGGCAGGTCGTCGAGCATTTGCGCGATCTCGGCGGCGCGAGGAGGCGGCCAGCCGACTGGCCATGTCGCTCGCGCCTGCCAGAGCTGGAGAATCGCCTCTCGCGACCTGGCCTCGCGGATGTCGGCGTCGGGGGCGGCGGCCTGCCGGGCGGTATCGGCCTCGTGGATCAGCCGGGCCGTGTGGTGCGCGAGCCACCGGGCGAGGGTGTTGTTAGTCCTGGGATCACCGAGTTCGGCGACGATCCGCTCGCCGAGGGCGATGAGAGGATCAGCGTGCGGTGACTCGCCCGTCGGCATCGATGAGGTAGATACGGCTGCGAGGGGGGCGGTATCCGCCGCTGCGGGTGCCGGATCGGTGTCGTCCAAGCTGAACCTCCACGATGAGGCTGGTATCGGTGTCCGCGAGGTGGTGCAGCAGGGCAGCGCGGGTCACGCGGAGACGGTATCCGGAAGTCCAGATACTAGTGTCCCGGCCGTCGTCGGACCCGGGGTCTGCCCACTGCTCGCCGCGAGCAACCACAGTTCCGTCTTGCGCGATCAGCCTCAGTCCTGCCCGGTCGGGCGTTGCCTGTGCGGTTTCGCGGAACCTGCGGCCGGGCATCGGCAATGCTGGCCGGAGGCCATTCGCGTACGGGTCGTGCCGGTCGAGGGGGTCGCGCTGGTCGTATGGCTCGATGAGCCAGCCGCGGAGTTCGAAGGCGCCGTGGCCGACCTCGAACTCGGCCTCGTCCTCGTGGGGAAGTTTCCAGTCGGTCGGATTCGACGCGGCGGCCAGCGCACGCTGGAGGTCTTCGGCGTAATCGGGGCGGACCATGGCCGACCAGATAGAGGCGTTCTCGTAGCCGCCGGACCGGTGCACGGTCGTGTAGGCGGCTACTAGGACTTCATCGGCGAGCTGACACCCCTCCTTGAGGGCGAACACACCGTCGAACTCCGCCGGTTCCGGCATGTTATCCCAGGTGCTGCCGAACGGCAGGCGGCCGAAGAACAAGGGGTCGGGCGGGACCGGTGCGCGCAGGTCGGCGAGCCACCCTCCAGGCGCCGGCAGGTGAGCGGACAGCCAGTATTCCCATGGATCCCCGGATTCCCAGGTGTCAACCCGGATCGGGCACTGTGAGTCGATGAGTTCGCCCGCAGCGGTCATCATTGCGTGGTACTCCAGGTAGAGTTGCAGGTTCTCCTCTGGAGGGACCGAACCCTGCCGGTGACTGGTCCGCTCCCACGACCGCTGATCGCGTAGTTCCCGGACGTCAGTCCACCAGTCGTCCTGCCCGAGCCCCCACCGGTCAAGGATCCAGACTTCCGCGAGTTCGGCGACCTTGTCGACGGAGATGTCGAAGATGTGAGCGAGTGGTGCATACCAGTAGGGCAGCGTGTCCACTGGATCGAAGTTGTAGCGGCGGTCGTCCGAGACGCGGCGGTCGCTGCCGACGTGCCTGGGTTTCTGGTCGGTGTGACAGCGGGTTGGGTTGTTGGCATATCGGAGAGTGTCGGCTCGCGGATCGGCCTGGTCCGCGACGGCGAGGGCGGCTAGACGGGCAAGCTCGCGGATCTGCGCGTGCGGCAGATCGCGGCTGGTCGCGTGGCGGATGAGATCGTCCAGGTGCGGCACGAGCAGCGCAGGGTGGTCGGCTGCGACCCGGTGCAAGGCGACGAGCAGCCCGGCCGTGGCGGAGAGCCGGTAAAAGTACAGGGCCGGGTCACGGAACGCGCCGGTTTCGGCGCTGTCAAGGCATTGGACCAGGGCGGCGGCGAGGGGCGCGGTCGCGGCGGGGTCCGGATGCGCGAGCAGCTCGCGAGTCGCATGCGCGGCCCGCCAGCGGATCTCACGCCGCGGGTGACCGAACGCGCTCCACAACAGCACCGGGATCGGGCCGCCAGGATCCGTCGGCACGATGGCCTCCGTGGCGTTATCGCCTTGTACCCGGTCGTCAAGGAGTCCCAGCAGCGCAGCGGCGGCCTCGCCGGGTCCGCACAGCCGACCCAAGAGCGCCGCGATGTTCTGCCAGCCGAACGCCGTGAGCCCTGACCGTGCCTCGGGCAATGCGCGCAGAACAGCGCGGCGAACAGCGTCGTCTGCGGCGAACGCGCGGAGTTGGCCGAGCAGCCGGTCGGTATCCTGATTCCAGGCGAGGTCAGTCAGGCAGCGGGTGAGTATCGGCGGCAGCGCGTCGTTTGCCCATGCGGTAACGCCTGGCCAGTCGCGCCACCTGCCGAGGCACTCAGCGAGCGCGGCGATCACGGTGTCGGCGTGGCGGCTGGGCAGCGCGGCGATTGCGGTAAGCGCGTCGATGCGCTTGTCTGGCGGCACGGCGGCGGCGACAGAGGTGATGAACGTGCGCAACTGGTCGCCGTACACGTACGCGCTGGTCAATGTGGCCACGTCGTCGGCGAGCGTCGCGCAGTCCCGGGAGGCGGGGTCGGCGAGCATCCCTTCCACTTCGGCCCGCGGCTCGCTGCTATCCCACTGGCTGCCGGTGAGCACACCTGCTGCCTCTGGTACGCCTCCCAGCGCGCACACGGGGCCGAGCACCGCCCGGATATGCCCGTCAAGGCCCCATCCGGCGGCTGCATCTAGCAGCCGTCGGGCGAGCGCGGGCTGGTCACGGGCGGCAACGTGGCGGCGCAGCCAGTCCGCGGCCCGGCTGAGCGCGACACGGGCCTCAGCGGTGCCCGCAGCACCGCTGGTACGCATCCGGTCCACGATGCCGAGCTGATAGTCGAGCCGGCGCCGGTCGTTGTCGATGAGGTGGTCGAGTGCCAGGGCTTGCCAGGTGGGGACCTGGCCGCTGTCAACCGCACCGGTCAGCGTATCGGGCAGCGTCGCTGACAGGCGTATTCGGTCCTCGTCGTCCCAGCGGCTCGTTGCGGCGAGCCCGGTTTCCGGGTGCAGCCAGGCGGCGGCAGCGGCGATTTCCGCATAGGGGATAACCCCGGCATCGGTAACATGCGGTGCGACGGCCTCGGCGGCTCGGATAAGACAGCGCCCTATACGGGGGCGATCCTCGTCCGGGATGGCCGCACGGCCGGCCAGGTCGGCGTGGACGGCGAGCAGTCGCGCGGCGTCATCGTTGATGCCGGTCGCCACGTCGACAGCCTGGGCGAACAGTTCCCTGCCGAGGTCGGGGGCGACTGCCGCAGCTATATTCGCAGCGCGCGCGATGATGTCGAGCCGGTCAGATGCAGGATAGGTGCCGGTTCGGGCACCTCGGGCGGCGCTGGTGCAGAGGTCTGCGGCGCGCCCGCCGTGGTCGCCGCAGCGGGTGAGCGTGTCGGCAAGCTCCAGCCACAACTCTGGTGCGCCGTCGCGCAGTAGCTGCTGCGCAGAATCCGCGAGCCGGTCGAGGATGCTCACCGGAGCGCGCACCTCGATCGCTGCCTCGGCGGCGAGCCCAGCCCATGCGCGGTACGACGCATCGTAGGTAAACCAGCGGTGCCCGGCCCGGTCCGCGCGATCGGCGAGCCCTCTGTCGATGAACGCCACCACCTCGCCGACGCTGACGGCGCCGATGACGGCGCGTACGGCCAGGGTCGCGGCAGCCGCGATCGGGCTGGTGACTTCCGTCCACTCCTGCCGGTCGTGCCCCCGCGGGTCCTGGTCATGTCCTTGCTCTGTCTCCGGCGGCCGCAACTGGGCGGGGATGAGCGCCTCGACACGCAGGTCGGCTCCTGTGAGAACCGCAGCAGCAGCGTGACAGCGGAGGATCGCCGTGCCTTCCGTGCGAGCCCCGGCGAACGCCCACCGACCAGATGGAAGCTCGCATGCCCAGTGCCGTGCCAGCGCTCCGGCGGCCTCCCGGTCACCGTAGCGGATCGCGGTGTCGAGCATCTCGCCCTGCCACGGCTGCGGTTCGCCGGACGGAACCGCCAGCAGCGCGCCCGCGATCTCGTTGACCCAGACCGGGTCCGGCATAGTGGTGCGGGAAACGGAATAGGCAAGGAAGGGCGCCTGGGCGGCCAGCGGAACGCGATTAGCACGCAGCGCGTCACGCGCCTCATCAGGGGTGACGTCACTGGCGAGACGGACGGCGAGAGCAGCGGTCGCCGCAAGTGCGAACTGAGCTGGCCGCCACCGGCGCAGCTCGGCGATAGCGGCTGCGGGGCCGTCGAGGCGGTAACGTGCCTCCGCCGCGCCTGCCACATCGTCCGGCCCGAGATCCCAGTGCCGGGTCTCGCTGTCACGGCCAGCCATCCACCGGCGCAGCCACGCATCAGCGCTGTCCAGTTCAGCCCGGGCTGCGGCGTGCCGCTGCGGGTCGCGGGACAGGGCGGCGGCCAGCCGCATCAGGATAGGCCCTAGCCACTGGCTGCGGTCTTGCCGCAGCGCATGCGCCCGGAGCAGGTCGATGTCAGCGTAGCGGGCCACCAGGTCGAGATTGGACTCCACCAGCCGGGACAGCGTACCGGACCGTGACGCCGTGTCGCAGCCGCGAGCCGCCAGGCGCACGGCGGCAGCCGCATCCCCTGTCTCGGCCGCAGCACGGGCCGCGAGGTCCAGCCGCCGGGCTTGGACCTGTTCACGCCGGAACCCGTCACCGATACCCGCCGGAGAATCCTCAGCCAGCACGAGTTCCACCACTTCACCGAACCGCCCGGCGGCGGACAGATGGTCCGCGACGTGCGCGGCGGCATCCGGATCGGTCACCCGCGAACTGAGGAACATGCCTGCAAGCCGGTCATGCGCCGCGATGACGTCGTTATGGTCGACCCGGTCGCGGATGTACGTTTCGAAGTCCTCGTCACGGAACTGGATCGCGCCGTCTGCGAGCTTGACACCTGGTGCGAGCCCTGCCGCGAAAGCTGCGACGGCTGCTTCGTCGACGTCGAGCGCAGCAGCCAGTGAGCCAGTACTCACCGGGCGGGAGAGCGCGAGCATCAGCGCGAGCCACCGCTGCCCGCCAGCATCGGCGCCGCTGACCTGCAAGGCCGACTGCAACAGGTCTTCAAATACGGGCTCAGGGGTCCGTGCGCACTTCTCCAGAAGCGACGTCATATCCAGCCCGTTCGCGCTGGCCTGCTCTAGCGCGTAGTACTGCGCCCGGGGATTCCCGGCGGTGCGGTCATGGAACTCAGAAGCGTCCGCGTCAGAGGCATCCGGACGATACCGGCGCAGGTGCGCCGCGGACGTCGCCAGGTCGAACGACGCCAGCTCGACCATCGCCGCCGGAGCGGCGCCAAGCGAAGTGACCCTGTGGCTGCGCGCGGTGAGGACGACTGCGGCCGTATCCGGCAGCCGGAGCCCTACCAGACCATCAAGGAAGCCACGGTCGCCTCGCACGGTCGCCGCGACCGCCGCGTTATCAGCCGCGTCGACCGCTACGACGAGCACCGCACCCGGATCCAGCGTGCCCGCTGCCCGCTCCAGCGTCCGTCCGAACAACCGCCACAGGTCAGCTTCCTGCTGGGGCGGCTGGATGAGCAGCGGCGTACCGCAACGCTGGGCAAGCTCGTTGATCACCTGGATAGCGAACCGCTGCGGGGTGTGCCGTTCCTCTCCCGACGAGAGATAGTCTCCGCCGCCGTAGCAGTCGTACAGCACAAGCACTGACCCGGCGGGCAGGTGATCCACCACCTGCCGCAGAGCCGTCGTCTTCCCAGCGCCAGCTGCCCCACGGGCGACTATCAGCCGACCAAGATGCCCGGTTACTGCCTCTGCGATATCGCGGGCACCTGGCGCGGGCAGCGCGTCGGGTACATCAGCTAGCCGGGGCGGGGCGGGATACAGGTCGATAAGCTCCGGGGCCGCAAGCTCGGCGAGCACATCCTCCGCCATGATGCCCCGATGCCTGCCTGGCATCGCCTGCCCACGGACCAGGTCAAACAGCCGCCGGGCAGAATCCGGGCCGCGGCCAGGGGTGAGCTGATGCGCTCCCGCACGCACGGCGCGGGCCAGCGTGGCGCGATCCAGGGCACCGGTTTGCGACAGATCAAGCCTGGAGAGGAAATCGCAGAACTCAGCACCACGCAGACGCGTTCCGATCGCGTCCGAGAGCTTGCGGACTACGTTCGCGTACCCGGAAGGAAGCGCGGCGATCAGCTTGCTGCGCTGGACCGGTGCAGCCTGCTGGCGGACCCACTCGGCAGCAGCGCCGACGCTGTCCAGAAGAAGAGCGTCACCAGGCTGGTTGCTGACCAGCGCGACCGTTGCCTTGGCAACCACGGTCGCGCCGTGCTCATCGAGGAGACGGCGGTAAGCCTCGGCAAGATCTCTGGCTACAGAACGGGCTGGTCCAGTAGTCCCGTCGGCGCGCCGACGGCGGCGCTCCTGGCAGAGCCGCTCAGCCGTCCACGCGGCGTCGGGATTCCGGGTGCTGTACTTCAGCTGCGACAAGACCAGGGCATGCGCCGTTGCCACGTCGGCGCCGCCGAAGTACTCGCCGACGTCCACGGTCTCGTACGCTTCGTCGGGATCATCAACGCTGGCCAGCCCCTCCAGTGTGACCAGCCGCAAATCCGTACCTGGCTCGATGAGCGTGAGCACTCGGCTCGCCGCCCACCAGAAGTGAAAGTCATCTCCGGCATTAGACTCCGGCGCCCCCACGCTCCCCTCCTTATGCGGCGATCCGTGCGCACGCAAGGCCATACAGATTAGTTCAGGCGCTAGGGTGATGCGGCCATGACCGCCGCATGCTTGCCAGGTCATCGCTGCCAGCCTCCACCGCTTGGTCGCGCGCCTGGCTGGACATCACGCGCTGGACCGCCCGGCTGGCGGACCTATTCAGGTGCTGGCGCCTGGTGCCGGGCTTCGGCGTCGGTGAGGCCAGGCGAGATGCCTTCTATCCATGCCGCGCCACCGAGGTCTTCGATGGCTATGGTGGCCAGCGCCACCGCGATGACCAGCGTGTCCGCCCACACGGCGGGAAGCAGCTTCAGGACCTGCTGTGGCGGGCCTGACAAATCCCGGCGCAGCTCGGAGATGGCTGCTTGCAACCGGACAGGATCGACGCTCCGGGCGACCGCAGAGAGATGCTCGAAGGTCAGCACGTGATCGGACAGAGCATTCACGAAGTCGATGCGGTGTGTGCGTACCTCGGGCGGCAGGTCCGCGTCGATCATGCCCCAGGCGGCGGCGGTCTCCTCGGCAGCGTCCCTGGGCATCGTCTCGCCCAGCATGGTGGCGAGCCCCCGGGCCATGACCGAGACAGCTGCGGTCTCCGCGTCGATCTCGCAGCCGGTGACCGGGTCAGTGAGCTTCGCGGCCCGGATGTTGCGCTGGGCGATGCGGGAGATGCGCTTGAACAGCGGCTGTCCGGCGACGGCCGCCATCTGCTCATCGGCGTACTCCAGCGGATCACTGACGTCGGTATCGACGGTGAACAGGTAATCCAGGAGCAGCCGGAACGTGTCCTCCCTGGCGACGAGGTGGCCACGGCCTATCAGCATCAGCCCGGCGGCCCGCCAGTCCTGCCCGCGGCGCATCACCGCGGCCACGGCGGCGTACTGGTCGATTGCTCCGTCCGGGTAGCGGCTCGTGAAGCCATGCCTGCCGAGGGAGACCCGTTCAGGTGCTGGTGCCAGGCCCCACGCGGCCCACTGCTCAACCGCCCGGCATCCCGCCCGGCAGCCGCGGGCGCGCAGCTCGGCGACGAGCTGGCGAGCGGCGGCGCTGTAGCGGGCGGAGGACGGCATGCCCGAATGGTACATGCCCCGTTTGACGACCCTGATTCCGCAAGAGACCCCTTCCTATCGTGTAAGTCAGCGTCGGGATGACCCCGGCGGAACGAATCCGTCCGCGTGACGGGTGTGAAGGGAGGGGTGGAGGGTGCAGGCATCTTCGAAGAAGATCCTCGGCGTGGCGAGTCTACTGCTGGGCCTGTTCGCGTGGCTGGGCGAGAAGTTCGGCCTGATCACGCAGCGCACCGCGGACTGGGCCAATTTCGGCTCAGCCGTGACCGGCGCTATCGTCGCCTTCGCTTGACCGCGGCGACGGTGAAACTGTGCCGCGAGTCCGGCCCGCCGTATCGGCCATGGCATCGGCGGGCCGGACCTCGTCCGCGTGTCAGCAACTTCGCTACGCAGGCGACCAGGTGAACCTTCCTATGCGGGTGCCAGGCTCTGCCCGGCTTCGGCCATGCGGCTGCGCGCCCAGCGCCGCGAGGTCTTGCCGAACATGCCCGCCAGCTTGCGCTCTGACAGCGGCTTGCCCGCCTGGAGGCTGGCCCGGTACGCGGCCACCGCCGCAGCGATGGTCTCGCTCTCATCGCGGGTGGTACCGCCCGGCCCGGAGCCGACCCGGGTCTGGCCCGCGTCCTGGTCCGCATGGTCCGGCGCCGCGGTCTGGACTGGCCCGCGGCGCTGGTCCGCTTCTGGTCCGCGGGCCTGGACCTGCGGACCATTCCCGCAGCCAGGCACGAGGCCGACCCGCGCCATGTCGCTGTCTGGCGTGGCGTCGGGCAAGCTGGCACCCGGGCGCCCGTGGGCCGGGTGGTCCGCGTACCAGCCGGTGTGGTCCGCCGCTGGCCCGCGGTCCAGTCCGCCTGCTGCTGCGGTACGGATGATCCACACCAGCAGTTCGTAGCTGCCCACCAGGCTGACCGCGGGCCAGGCCGCGATGACCGCGCCGACTGGCCCGTGGGACCAGCCCTGGGCCATGTTCGCGGCGAGGGTGGCGATGATGCCGAGGGCGAGCAGCCAGCGGGCCAGCGCGGGGACCGGGAGGCGGTGCCGCGCCGCGTAGAGGTTCACCATTGAGCTGGCGTAGACGAGGCCATCGATCGTGGCCGGCTCCAGCCTGGCGGTGATGCCGGTCTCGCCGTACGCGCAGACGACGGCGTAGGCGTGCCAGTACGACACATACGCGGCGACACCTGCCACGGCCAGGACGGCGACCGCAGTGGACACGCGGATGGCCCGGTCCACCCCGGTCATCACGGCAGGCCCGTATCCGGTTCCGGTCTCCGGGGCTATGGCGAGCGCGGTCACTGCCCGGCCTCCGTTCCCCGCGAGCGGCGGCCGGTGACCAGCCACGCGCCGCCGCTGCCGAACGGCGTCACCTGGTATCCGAAGGCGGTCAGGATGCGGCCGAGCACGGCGTTCATGGCCTGGTGGGCATCCTGGTAGGTACGGTATCTGCGCTGGTCGCGCAGCAGCAGGTCGTGAGTGGTCCACGACACCGAGATCCCGCCCTGACCCGTCCCGGTCTCGGCGGATACCGGCAGCAGGCAGACTCCGCCGAGCCGGTACAACGGGTCATAGGTAGCACAGTGGTGCAGGGTAAGGCCCGCCTCGGTGAGCGACCGGGCCAGGTCGCGTGCCAGCGGGCCAGCGCTGGATAGCATGGCCTGCGCCTCGGCGAATTCCGCGTCCCCGGCGGCGGCACGCAGCGTAGCGAGGTCAAGCTGACCGAGATCAGTGTGAGACATGCTGGTCCTCCGTGATCGGCGAGGAGGAGCCGGGCAGGCCAGCAGCCTGCATGACCCTGCCCGGCTCCTCATCGCGGCCGGGTGTGGTTACCGGGTGGCTTGGCGGGCGCGGTCGAGGACGCCCTTGGTGGTGCCGACGTACATGTCGAGGGTGATGCGGTAGTTGGCGTGGCCGGCCATGCGGGACACGTCGGTGGCGTCGAGCTTCCAGGTGAACAGGGCGGTGGT
>DAHVAN010000431.1 GCA_027314595.1 Actinomycetota bacterium
CGGGCCGGCCGCCGCGCGGCCACGGCCGCCCGCGAACGCGCGCTGCGCGCGGGCCTGCCGCACCGGACGAATAGGCCACCAGGATCATTCTTGTCGCCAAAAGGTCCCCGCCGGCCGGCGGGCAGTTGCCAGGTCAGGACAGCGCTCGGCGCGTTAACCACCAGGGTCGACTACACGCGGACATTCCTCAGGGGACGTGGGGCAGGCTGGCCAGGGCCGCGTCGATGCGGTCTTGCGGCAGCTCGAAGTCGGGCATGTCGCCGGACAGGTAGCGCTCGTAGGCGACCATGTCGAAGTGGCCGTGGCCGCACAGCGCGGTGAGGATCACCTTCTCCTCGCCGCTTTCCGCGCACCGTCTGGCCTCCTCGACGACCGCCGCGACGGCGTGCGACGGCTCGGGTGCCGGCACGATGCCCTCGGCGCGGGCGAAGGTGACCGCCGCGGCGAAGCATTCCCGCTGCGGCTTGGCGACCGCCTCGAACAGGCCGAGCTCGTAGGCGTGCGACAGCAGCGGCGACATCCCGTGGTAGCGCAGCCCGCCGGCGTGAACCGGGTCGGGGATGAAGCTGTGCCCGAGGGTGTGCATCTTCAGCAGCGGCGTCATCCCGGCCGTGTCGCCGAAGTCGTAGGCGTAGACCCCGCGGGTGAACGACGGGCACGCGGACGGCTCGACCGCGCGGATGACCGGGTTGGCGCGCCCGGCCAGCTTCTCTCGCAGGAACGGGAAGAACAGCCCGGCGAAGTTGGACCCCCCGCCGGTGCAGCCGACGATCAGGTCGGGGCCTGACTCCCCGGCCGCGGCGAACTGCTTGAGCGCCTCCTCGCCGATGACCGTCTGGTGCATGAGGACGTGGTTGAGCACGCTGCCGAGCGCGTACCTGGTCTCGGCGCTGCCGGCCGCGGCCTCGACCGCCTCGCTGATCGCGATGCCGAGGCTGCCCGGAGAGTCCGGGGAGTCGGCGAGAATCTTCAGGCCCGCGTTCGTCGCCCGGGACGGGCTCGGGTGCACGGTCGCGCCGTAGGTCTGCATGAGCGTGCGGCGGTGCGGCTTCTGGTCGTAGGACGCACGCACCATCCAGACCTCGCAGTCCAGCGCGTACTGCGCGCAGGCGAACGCCAGCGCGCTGCCCCACTGTCCCGCGCCGGTTTCCGTGGTGAGCCGCTTGGTTCCCTCCCGCGAGTTGTAGAAGGCCTGCGGGACCGCCGTGTTCGGCTTGTGCGACCCCGCGGGGGAGACGCCCTCGTACTTGTAGTAGATCCGCGCGGGCGTTTGCAGCGCCTTCTCCAGCCGCCGCGCGCGGAAAAGCGGGGTCGGCCGCCACAGCCGGTAGACGTCAAGCACCTCTCCAGGGATGTCTACGTAGCTGTCGCCGGTAACCTCCTGGCGGATGAGCTCCATCGGGAACAGCGGTGCGAGGTCGTCGGGTCCCACCGGCTGGAGCGTGCCCGGGTGCAGCGGCGGTGGCGGTGGCGCCGGCAGGTCGGGGATCACGTTGTACCACTGGGTCGGTATCTCCGACTCATCCAGGATGATCTTGGTCCGCTCGCTCACGGGAGCCTCCGTCTTCGTTGCGTCGAGTCAGTGCCGCGTCGTGCGGTCAGCCCGCGTCCCGCTTGCGGCGGCGCCGACGCCGGCGACATGCACCTTTTGCACCCTACGCCGCCCGCCACTTCCCCAACAGCCGGCACACTCCGTCACCTGGTCAAAGGCGCGGGTAAGGTCGGCTCTATGTCAGCTGTGCCTGAGCTGTCGGGGCCGGTCCGCGCGGCGCTGCAGGCCGGCAGGCCCGTGGTCGCGCTCGAATCGACGATCATCTCCCACGGGCTGCCGCGCCCGGACAACCTGGCGGCCGCCCGCTCGTTCGAGGAGATGCTCACCGGCGCGGGGGTCACGCCCGCCACGATCGCGGTCGTCGACGGGGTGCCGAAGGCCGGGCTCGGCGAGGCGGACCTGGAGCGGATCGCGCTCGACGAGTCGGTCGTCAAGGTCGGCGGGCGCGACCTCGCGATGGCGATGGCCGCCAGGCGCACGGCGGGCACGACGGTCGCCGCCACCTCGCTGCTCGCGGCCAGGGCCGGCATCCGGGTGTTCGCCACCGGCGGGCTCGGCGGCGTGCACCGGGGCTTCGCCGAGTCGCCCGACGAGTCGGGGGACCTGACCGTGCTGTCCCGGACCGCCATCACGGTGGTGTCCGCGGGCGTGAAGTCGATCCTGGACATCCCGGCCACCCTGGAGCGGCTCGAGACGCTCGGGGTGGCCGTCGCCGGATACCGCACGAACCGGTTCCCCGCGTTCTACCTGACAGACTCCGGCCAGGACCTGGACTGGCGGCTTGACAGCCCGCAGGAGATCGCCACGGTGATGGCGGCGCGCGACCTCCTGCGGGAGGAGTCGGCGCTGCTTGTCGCGAACCCGCTGCCGCCGGACAGGCAGCTTGACCCGGAACTGCACGACCGGGTGCTCGCCGAGTCGCTGGCCGCCGCGGGCGCGGCCGGGATCCGCGGCAAGGCGGTCACGCCGTTCCTGCTCGGCTACATGCGGCGTGCCACCGGCGGCGTGAGCGTGGCGGTCAACATGGACGTCGTGCGCGGCAACGTCGCCCTCGCCGCCCAGATCGCGACCGCCTGGTCCGAACGCGGCGCCGGTTGAGCCAGCGGGCCGCGCCGCGGGTGCTCGTGTGCGGCGACGTGATTGGCCCGCCTGTCCGATCAGCGCTGGGCTCATCCTGACCGGAAC
Organism: Actinomycetota bacterium; assembly: GCA_027314595.1. Lineage (GTDB taxonomy): Bacteria > Actinomycetota > Actinomycetes > Streptosporangiales > Streptosporangiaceae > Trebonia. The sequence goes on from DAHVAN010000431.1 coordinate 2,738, forward strand.
CTGGCCCCGGACGGGCGGGAGGCGCCCGGTGGCAGGCGCCACCGCCCGTTCCGGATAGCGGGCTTGAATTCCCTAGCCGACCAGCGTCTTGACAGCGGAGGTCATCTCCGCGACCGCCCTCTTGGCGTCGGCGAAGTACATGCTGGTCTTCGGGTTCGTGTACAGCTCGTTGTCGATGCCCGCGTAGCCGTGCCCCATCGAGCGCTTGACCACGATGATCGACTTGGCCTGGTCCACGTCCAGGATCGGCATGCCCGAGATCGCCGTCCCCGGGCGCCGCGCGGCCGGGTTGGTCACGTCGTTCGCGCCGATCACCAGCGCCACATCCGCGCGCGGGAATTCGGGGTTGATCTCGTCCATCGCCTTGAGCTGCGGATACGGCACGTTCGCCTCGGCGAGCAGCACGTTCATGTGACCGGGCATCCGGCCGGCTACCGGGTGTATCGCGTAGCTGACCTCGACGCCCCGCGACTCCAGCACCGCGGCGAGTTCGGCCACCCCGTGCTGCGCCTGGGCGGCGGCGAGGCCGTAGCCGGGGACGATGATCACCTTGGACGCGTAGGCGAGCTGGATCGCGGCGTCGTCCGCCGCGATCGCGCGGATCTGCGCGTCCCCGGTGACGGCCGCGGCGACCAGCGAGTCGCCGGTGCCGAAGCCGCCCACGATGATGTTGCCGAGCGACCGGTTCATCGCGTCCGCCATCAGCTTGGTGAGGATGCCACCGGACGCGCCCACGAGCGCGCCGGCGATGATCAGCCCCCAGTTGCTGATGACGAACCCGGCCATCGCGACCGCGATGCCGGTGCAGGAGTTGAGCAGCGAGATCACGACAGGCATGTCCGCGCCGCCGATCGGCAGCACCATGAGCACGCCGAACGCCAGCGAGCCGAGCACCACGACAAGCAGCGCGGGCAGGCTCGCCGTGGTGAGCATGAACGCCGCCGACCCCAGCGTGATCGCGATGAGCCCCACGTTGATCGCGCGCCCGCCCTTGAGCATCACGGGCGAGCCGGTGATGAGACCCTGGAGCTTGCCGGCCGCGATGATCGAGCCGGAGAACGTGACCGAGCCGATGATCACGTCGAGCAGGGTGAAGACGGTGGTGGTGCCGAGCACCCCGCTGTGCGCCGACTCCATTTCGATGTAGTCGTTGACGGCCACCAGTGCCGCCGCGCCGCCGCCGACCGCGTTGAACATGGACACGAGCTGCGGCATCGCGGTCATCTGCACGCGCCGTGCCGACCACAGCCCGGCCAGGGAGCCGAGCAGCGCGCCGACGATCAGCACGGTCCAGCCGACCCCGGTCACCGAGCCCTGGTGGATCAGCAGCACCAGCGTGATCACGACCGCGATCGCCATGCCGGCGGTGGAGACCTGGTTGCCGCGCCGCGCGGTCGCGGGGGAGTTCATCAGGTGCAGCCCGACGACGAAGCACGCCGCGGCCAGCACGTAGACAAGCTGGATGTTCGTGGTAAAGGTGTTCATTTCCGACTCCCCTTACGACCGGGCGTTCGGGGCGGTCTGGGCCGGGATCCCGGACTTCGCCTGCGCGGGCGGCTGGCCCTGCGCGGCGGGGGCCGGCGGCTGGGCCTTACGGCGGAACATCTTCAGCATCCTGCCGGTCACCGCGTACCCGCCGACCACGTTGGCGGCGGCGAAGAACGCGGCGATGAACGCGAGCACGTAGCCGACCGCGTTGTGCGCGGTGAGGCCGACCAGCAGCGCGCCGGCCAGGACGATGCCGTGGATCGAGTTGGCCGCGGACATCAGCGGCGTGTGCAGGGTCGCGGGGACCTTGCCGATGACCTCGATGCCGACGAGCAGGGCGAGCACGAAGATGGTGAGGTCCGTGACCAGCGCGGTCGACATCGCTAGCTCCCTTGGTTCGCGGTTTCCGCGGCGAGCAGCTTCGCCACGGCGGGGTGGACCACTTCGCCGCCGTGCGCCACGACGACGCCGGCCTGAATCTCGTCGGTGGTGTCGATCCGCAGCGCCTTCCGGCCCTGGTCGTCGTCGCCGACCAGCGCCAGCAGCAGGGCGCTGACGTTGCGCGAGTAGGCGTTCGAGGCGGCGGTCGGGACCGTGGCCGCGAGGTTTTCCGCCCCGATGACGGTGACGCCGTTGTCCGTGACGACGGCCTGTCCGGGCACGGAGCCCGCGACGTTCCCGCCGAGCGAACTCGATCCCATGTCCACGATCACCGACCCGGGCGCCATCGCGGCGACCGCGTCGGCGGTGACGAGCAGCGGCGGCCGCCGCCCCGGCACCTGCGCGGTCGTGATGATCACGTCGTGCCTGGCGATGTGCCCGGCCAGCTCCGCCTGCTGGGTGTCCCGCTCCGCCGCGGTGAGCTCGCGGGCGTAGCCGCCTTCGCCGGCCGCGCTGACCGACAGCTCGATGAACGCCGCGCCGAGGGACTCGACCTCGCCCTTGGACGCGGGACGCACGTCGTAGCCGCTGACCTGGGCGCCGAGCCGCCGGGCGGTGCCGATCGCCTGCAGCCCGGCCACGCCGGCGCCGAGCACGAGCAGCTTCGCCGGCCGGGCCGTGCCCGCCGCGGTGATCAGCAGGGGGAAGAACCGGCCGTAGGCCTCGGCGGCGACGAGCGCGGCCTTGTACCCGGCGACGTTGGCCTGCGAGGACAGCGCGTCCATGCCCTGCGTCCGGGACAGGGTACGCGGCAGCCCGTCGAGCGAGAC
>DAHVAN010000435.1 GCA_027314595.1 Actinomycetota bacterium
GGGGCGAGCAGTGTCGCGAACAGCACGACGAGCGTGTAGGTCATCGCCGCGGCCACGTGCACCACGTCCTGGCCGAGCCCGCGGACCAGTTCGACCAGCGCGTACTGCGGCACCTCTGTCGTGGAGAAGGAGACGTCGGCCCGCCGCCAGCCGCGAAGCATCGGGTTGCCGTGCAGCATGTCCCAGGCTTGCAGCGCTATCGACGCGCCGTCGGAGTTGGCCGGCCGGGTGCGGGCCAGCCGCAGGTAGACCGCGAACGCGGCAAGCGTGCCCAGCGCCCAGGCGAGCGCCAGCAGCCAGCGGCGCGCCGGCCCCCGGGCGCGGCGAGCGCCGGGGTCCGGCGGCGGGCGCGGGCCGGCGTCGTCGAGGACCTTGGCGGACGAGTCCGCAGCCGAATCCACGCCGACATTCCATCACGCGAATTCCTCAGCACTACTGAAGGGATTGGTTTGCCCCGGTTTGCCGTGCGACCAAGCTCACATTCCCTGCGCATATGTATCCGGCGCCCGTTTCCGTAATGATTGGCCTGGTTATGACCGTCTTCCTGGCGCTTGTCCTGCTCGCGACGGGCATGCTCGGCGGGCTCGCCAGTCCGGCGCCTTCGCGATCGTGGTTCCGGCGCTGATCGGCGGGGGGTCCCTGCTGCTGCTCGCGCAGCCGAAGATCCGCGGGCTGTCACCGCAGCCGGGCGCCGAACGGTCGTGGCGGAAGCTGGCGGGAGTGTTCGGGGCCGCCGCCTACATCGGCTACTTCGGGGCCGCGGGCGGGATCTTGATGATCGCCGCGCTCTCCACGATGATCAGCGAATCCCTCATCCGGGTGAACGCGCTGAAGAACGCGATCCTCGGCGCGGCCAACTGCGTCGCGGCGATCATCTTCGCGCTGTTCGCGCAGCACTGGCTGTTCGTGCCGCCGCTCGCCGCGGGGTTCCTCGTCGGCGGGTACACCGGGCCGCGCCTGATCCGGCGGCTTCCGGTCGGGGCCCTGCGGGTCTTCATCGCGCTGTGCGGCCTCGCGCTCGCGGTCAGGCTCGGCGTCGCGGCCTCCCGGTAGACAGCTGGTACGGTTTCATCCGTTGCCACGACGACCGGCGCGCCAGAGTTACGGAATTGACGAAAATTGTCTATTGTTACGTCTGATTTCATTTCTGGTGACTACATGCCCCGGTTTAAATAATTCGCTGCACAAGCGATCTCATTCGTCTAGTCTCTCCCTATACACGCCGGCGGCATGGCGTCGCTGGCGACCCATAACCGGGGAGCGGCCCAGGCGGCTGAGGGCCCAGCGGCCTTGGTCACCCCGGATCACGCGGTCCCGCGGCGCACGTCACGAGCGCCGCGCCGCGAGCTTACGGGGGGCGTGATTTCCGTCACGTGAGTCCCTCACGCCCACGGCGGGAGCAGTTTCACAATGGGTGTATTTATCATCATCGGTATCATCGCGGCGACCGGGTATTACATCTCCCTGCGAATTCACCCGCTGACCAAGTGCAAGGTGTGCGGTGGCGCCGGCAAGCACCACGGCACCGTGTACGCCTCCGCGTACCACAGGTGCACCAAGTGCGGTGGCACCGGTCGAGCGGACCGCCTCGGCACCCGCCTGTTCCTCGGCGGCACCGGGGGCACCGGGCAATCCTCGAGGCGCTTAAGGGGTCACGCGTAGCTGACCACCACGGTGGACGGCCCCGCGACCGCCAGGTGGAGTTCCAGTTGGCGCCCGGCGCCACCTCCACGTTCCGGTCGATGACCGGCGCATGGGCCACGCGGTGCGGCCTGGCCCTGGTCTTGAAGCCGGCCGGGTTCACTCCCGAGGCGCGCACCCGCGCCAGCACCTCACCGGAAACGAATCGTTCTTCTCGCACAGCGTAGGATCGCGTGCCATGGAGCGGCGAATTCTGGGCCGGACGGGCCGCCCCGTCTCGGTGATAGGCCTCGGCACGTGGCAGCTCGGCGCCGACTGGGGCGCCGTGCAGGAGGCGGACGCGCTCGCGGTGCTGCGCGCGGCCGTCGAGTCCGGCGTCACCTTCCTCGACACCGCCGACGTGTACGGCGACGGGCGCAGCGAGCGGATCATCGGCCGGTTCATCGCCGGCAACGCCGGGCGCGGCGTGTTCGTGGCGACCAAGATGGGCCGCCGGGCGGCACTCGTGCCGTCCGCCTACACGCTGGCGAACTTCCGCGCCTGGACCGACCGGTCTCGCGTCAACCTCGACGTGGACCGGCTCGACCTGGTCCAGCTGCACTGCCCGCCGTCCGCGGTGTTCTCGGCCGGCGCGGTGTACGACGCGCTTGACACGCTGGTTGCCGAGGAGCGGATCGCCGCCTACGGCGTCAGCGTCGAGACATGCGAGGAGGCGCTCACGGCGATCGCGCGGCCGGGCGTGGCGAGCGTGCAGATCATCCTCAACCCCTTCAGGCGCAAGCCGCTCGACGCGGTGCTGCCCGCCGCCCGGGCGGCGGGTGTCGGCATCATCGCGCGGGTGCCGCTCGCCTCCGGGCTGCTGTCCGGGCGGTACACGCTGGACACGGTCTTCGCCGCCGACGACCACCGTTCCTACAACCGGCACGGCGAGGTGTTCGACGTGGGAGAGACCTTCTCCGGCGTCGACTACGGGGCCGGCGTGCGGGCGGCCGCCGAGTTCGGCGCCATCGCGGCGGC
>DAHVAN010000447.1 GCA_027314595.1 Actinomycetota bacterium
GAACGGTCCAAAGTCGACCGGCGACGACGGACGGCACGCCAGCCCCAGCATGCACCTTCCCCCCGCCGCCATCCACCCCAACCACTGCGGAACCACCCGCAGACCCCAGCCCGCCCCCAATTTCATCCCGGGCATCGCGCCACGAAGTGGCTCATCTTCTTCTTTGCGGGACACCCTGATGCCTCTTCCGGGTTGTTCTCGCTCACCGCGACGACAGCCTGCCCGGGGCCCACGAACATTGGAGGGCGCGGACGTCCCGGACCGTGCGCCTGCTGTGCTGTCCGATCACGGCGGGCCCGGAAAAGTGGTGGCGGGCATCACCACGTGCCCGGCGACGACCTCTTACCGGACTCTTACGCGTCCCGCAGCCGCCCGCGCGAGCGCCCGCGGTTGCCGTACAAGAGTGTTATCCGGTTCCTCAGGCGCGAGAAAAGGACGATCGATGGCTGCAGATCCCCAGCAGGACCAGCGTGCCAGCCGGCGCGGAGTGCTACTGGGAGTGGGACTGGCCGGCCTCGGCGGCGCGCTCGCCGGGTGCAGCACCGCCGCGGTGCCGTACGGCGCGGACGAGGCCGGCGTGGCGCCGGGGGAGGTGGCCGCCCCGTCGTCCACGCCGATGGCCGGTGCGCCCGCCAGCGCCGGCGGCGGCATGGCTGGCGGCGGCGGCATGGCTGGCGGCGGCAACGCTGGCGGCGGCATGGCGACGGGCACCCTGCTCGGGCTCACCGCCGACATACCCGTGGGCGGCGGCGTGGTCTTCATGAGCCAGAAGGTGGTCGTCACCCAGCCGGTCAAGGGCGTGTTCAAGGCGTTCAGCGCCATCTGCACCCATGTTGGCTGCATCTGCAACAAGGTCGCCAACGGCACCATCGACTGCCCGTGCCACGGCAGCGAGTTCAAGATCACCAACGGCGCGGTCGTCACGGGTCCGGCGTCCGCTCCGCTGCCGCGCCGGACGATCTCCGTTGCCGACGGCAAGATCCTCCTGCAATGACGCCAAGATAACCCCGAGCGCGCGGCCCCGCACGGCTCGCGCAAGAGCCCCGGCGGTTGCTCCCCCCGCCCCGCCGGGGCTCCCTACCTGATCCTTGGGACTGTGGTTCCTATGTGGTTCGCGCCGCGTCGCGAGGCGCGCGCGACGTGCGTCCGGTCAGGAACAGCCAGAGCGAGAACAGCACGTAGAAGACCCCGGACACGCCGAGCACCAGGGCGAGCGCCACCCCCGCCGCCGTCATCACCGGGCTGGACCACGAGACCCGCACCAGGAACGACGCGCCCAGCGCGACCAGGCCCGTGCAGCCAAGCAGCGTCAGCGCCACGGGCTGCCGCGCCCTGCGCGAAGCCGGTCCGGGCCGCGCCTGCGGCACGGACTCCCGCCCGGGCCCCGCCTGCGGCGCGGACTCATCAGGCGCCGGCTGCCGCGCCGCGGCCGCGGCGCGGGCGATCGCGTGCGCCACTTCGCCGGCCTCCACGGGCACCCGAAGCCACCCGTCCAGCCGGCTCTTCCGCCACACGTAGACCGAAACCTCGCCGCCATTGAACCGTCCCAGGCTGACCTTGGCCAGGTCCACCCCCACCGCGGTGATGTCCGCGAGCCGGACGCGCCGGCGCAGCGGCCCCACGCGCACCACGACCAGCCCCGCCCCGGGGTCGACGAGCACGCTGCTGCGGCGGACGCACATGCCCAGTCCCCAGGCTCCGAGGACCGTCATGACCGGGATGGCGAACCACAGCGGGAAGAAAACCTTCGCCACCGCCACCCCGGCCGCGGCCAGGACGGCCGACTTGACCTGCAGTGCCACCGGGCACCGCCATCGCTGAACCGGCATGGCGCCGATTATGCCCGACGTTACCGACCCCTCCGCCCGGCACGCCCGGCACGCCCGGCACGCCCGGCAGGGCCGGCAGGCCCAGGACGCCGCGGGCCGCCGGGCATGGCAGGATTGCGGGGTGGGCTCGCTGATGCTGCTGGACACGGCGTCGCTGTACTACCGGGCGTTCTACGGGATGCCCGAGACGGTGACGGCGCCGGACGGCACGCCCGTGAACGCGATCCGCGGACTGCTCGACGCCATCGCGCGGCTGGTCAGGGACGTCCGGCCGCGCGAGCTTGTCGCGTGCGGCGACGCGGACTGGCGCCCGCAGTTCCGGGTCGACGCCATCGGCTCGTACAAGGCGCACCGCGCGGAGCCGGACGGCACCGAGCAGACACCGCCCGCCCTGGCGGTGCAGATCCCGCTGATCACCCAGGTTCTGGCGGCGTCCGGGATCGCCATGGCCGAACACCCGGGCTATGAGGCCGACGACGTCATCGCCACGCTCGCCGCGCGGTCGCGGACCGGGGTGGACGTGGTGACCGGGGACCGTGACCTGTTCCAGCTCGTCGACGACGAGCGAGGGGTCCGCGTGCTCTACACGATCCGCGGGCTCGGCAGGCTCGAGGCGGTCGACGAGGCGGCGGTGAGCAGCAAGTACGACATTCCGGGCAAGGCGTACGCGGACTTCGCGGTGCTGCGCGGCGATCCGAGCGACGGGCTGCCCGGCGTGCCTGGCATCGGCGAGAAGACCGCCGCCGCGCTGATCCGGGCATTCGGCAGCCTCACCGCGCTCATCAGCGCGCTCGACCTGGGGCACGGCGGCTTCCCGCCGGGCACCCGCAAGAAGCTCGAGGCCGCCCGCGGCTACCTGGACGTGGCGCCTGACGTCGTCAAGGCCGCCACGGACGTGCCGCTGCCCGACGTCGACGGCACGCTGCCGGCCCGCCCGCCAGACCCTGACCTGCTGGCCGAGATCGGCGCGGCGCTGGGGCTCGGGTCCTCGCTGACTCGTTTCCGCGCCGCGGTGACAGAAGGAGGCATCCCATGAGCGCCGACGCCGCGGGCGCCGCCCTGTACCCGGCCGGCCGGCTGGCCCAGGTCGCCGCCGCGAGCAGGGCCGCCGGCCTGGACGCGCTGCTGCTCACCCCGGGACCGGACCTGCGGTACGTGACCGGCTACGACGCCAGGCAACTCGAGCGCCTGACCTGCCTGGCCGTGCCGGCGCAAGGCGAAGGGGACCCCTTCCTCCTGGTGCCGCGGCTGGAGCTCGCCGCGGCGCAGGCCTCGCCGGCCGCCAGCCTAGGGGTCGAGATGGTGCCGTGGAGAGAAACCGAAGACCCGTTCGGTATGGTCAGAGACCGGCTTGGCGCGCTCGGGTCAGCCGGGCTCTCGGACCGGATGTGGGCACTGCACGTCCTGCAGTTCCGCGCCGCCTTCCCGCAGGCGGCGCAGCGGCTGGCCAGCGCGGTCCTGTCGCCGCTGCGGATGCGCAAGACCGGCGCCGAGGTCGGCGCGCTGCGCGAGGCGGGGGAGGCGATCGACCGGGTGCACGCCCGGATGCCGCGGTGGCTCAGGGCCGGCCGCACCGAACGCGAGGTGGGCGCGAACATCGCCGAGGCCATCCTCGCCGAGGGCCACGCCCAGGTGGACTTCGTCATCGTCGGCTCGGGGCCGAACGCGGCGAGCCCGCACCACGATCTCTCCGGCCGCGTGCTGGCCGAGGGCGACGTCGTGGTGGTGGACATCGGCGGCACCATGCCCTCCGGGTACTGCTCGGACTGCACGAGGACGTACGCGATCGGGCGGCCCCCCGCCGGATTCGAGGCCTACTACGAGGTTCTGCGGACGGCGCAGGACGCGGCGTGCGACGCGGTCAGGCCCGGGGTCGCCGCGCAGGACATCGACCGGGCGGCCCGCGACATCATCGCCAAGGCCGGCTACGGCGAGGCGTTCATCCACCGGACCGGGCACGGCATCGGGCTGGAGTCACACGAGGACCCCTACATCGTCGAGGGCAACCGGACGCGCCTCGAGCCCGGGATGGCGTTCTCCGTCGAGCCGGGGATCTACCCGGGACCGCATGGCGCGCGCATCGAGGACATCGTCGTCTGCACCGGCGACGGCGTGGCACGCCTGAACAACGCCGCCAGGGAACTGGTGATCGTCTAGCGCTCGCCCTCGCCCCGCTGCTGCTCGGCGAGGAACTGCTCGAACTGCGCGGCGAGCTCGTCCGCCGTCGGCATCTCCTCGCCCTCCGCGAGCAGGTCCCCGCTGCCCTGCGCGACGGCGGCGTCGTACTGCTGCTCCAGGCCGCGCACCAGCTCGGCGACCTCCGTCGACTCCGCGACCTGCCGGTCGATGAGCGCGTTGGTGCGGTCCGCCGCCTCGCGCAGCTCGAGCGCGGGCAGGTCGAGCCCGGTCAGCTCGCACACCGAATCGAGCAGGCTCAGCGCCGCGGTCGGGTACGCGGCCTGGGACAGGTAGTGCGGGACCTGCACGGCGAAGCCGATCGCGTCCCGGCCGGCCTCCCCGAGCCGCAGCTCGAGCAGCGCGGACGCGCTCGCTGGCACCTGAAGCTTGCTCGGCATCGGAAGCCGGCTGGCGACCAGCCCCGCCCGGGTGGCGTGCGCGATCACGCCGAGCGGCCGGGTGTGCGGGATGCCCATCGGGATGCCCAGGTACGTGATCACCGGGCCCACGCCGAGCCGGTCGGCGACCGACCGGACGGCCGCGATGAACAGCTCCCACTCGTGGTCCGGCTCAGGCCCGGTGAGCAGCAGGAACTGCTTGCCCTTGGCGTCGCTGACCAGGTACACCTCAAGCCTCGGCCGGTCGTAGCTGTCCCAGTGGTCCTTGTCGTAGGTCATCAGCGGCCGCCTTGACCGGTAGTCGAGCAGCCGGTCGGTGTCGAACGTGGCCACCGTCTGGTGCTCGAAGGCCTCCAGCAGGTGCTCGGTGACCAGCCGCCCGGCCGCGCCGGCGTCCATGAACCCGTCCAGGTGCACGAGCATGGCCGTGCCGCCCACGTCCGGCGTCGCCAGATCCAGTTCGTAGAGTTCTTCCGGCTGCTGCATGCTTACAGTCTCCCACCACGTATCGCCGTCTTTCGCGGTGCAACGTCCCGTAGCGCGAGAACCATCCCGGGAGACGGGTGTTACGAGTGAGTAAAGCCTGAGATTATTCCGTTACCCTGCGATGTCATGAGCATAGACAATTCACGTTAAGTTGTCGTAGTGGAAGAGATCGACCGCAGGATCGTGTCCTTGCTATCTCGCAACGGACGCATGAGCTTCACGGAACTTGCCAGGCAGGCAGGCCTGTCGGTGTCCGCTGTCCATCAGCGTGTCCGCAGGCTCGAGACCGACGGCGTCATCACCGGTTATGTAGCGCTGTGTGACCCGGAGGTGATCGGGCTGCCGCTCACGGCGTTCATATCGATAAAGCCATTCGACCCCGCCGCGCCCGACGACGTGCCGCAGCGACTGCGCCATCTCGCCGCCATCGAGGCCTGCCACAGCGTGGCGGGCGACGAAAACTACATCCTCAAGGTCAGGGTCGCCTCTCCCGCCGCGCTCGAGGACCTGCTGCAGCAGATCCGCAGTCTCGCCAGCGTGTCCACGCGGACCACTATCGTGCTCAGCACCCCGTACGAGAACCGCCCTCCGGGGATTTAGAGCCGTATTCTCCCGAACGGGGGCGCTACTTCGCCTCCGCGGCGCCCTCCTCCCGCGGGCGCAGGCCGTCGAGCACCAGCGCCAGAAGCCGGTCGGTCTGCTCGGGCGACTGCTCGGTGGTCACCACGATGCCGTGCACGAGCCGGAGCACGTCATCGGCGCTGATGTCGGAGCGGAGCACCCCGGTCGCCTGGGCGTGCCCGAGCAGGCGGTTCGCGGCGTCGCGCATCGCCAGCCAGCACGCCGACATCAGCTCGGAGTCCTTGCCGAGCCCGGCGATCAGCGAGCCGGACAGTCCGCGCTTGGTCACCAGGTAGCCGGCCAGCGCGTGCAGCCAGCCGGCGAAGGCCTGCCCGGGCGGCGCGGTGGCGATGAGCTCGTCCGCCGTCTCGCACACCGACTGCACCTGGCTGCGGAACACCGCCGCCTGCAGGTCGAGCCGGGTGGGGAAGTGCCGGTACAGCGTGCCTATCCCGACGCCCGCGCGGCGGGCGATGTCATCGAGCGGCGCGTCCGCGCCGCTATCGGCGAACGCCGCGGTCGCGGCGTCAAGCAGCCTGGCGCGGCTGCGGCGCGCGTCGGCGCGCATCTTCGCCTGCGGCGCGCAGATCTCGCCCGGCTGTTCGCGCGGGTCGGCGGCGCCGGCCGCGATGGCTTCTCCTGCGGTGCTCATCTGCTCAGTAAAATCCATTTGCCAAAACGGAGGGTCCCTCCGTATAGTAACCGGAGTGGACCTCCGTATCTTTCCTCATCGTACATCCAGTCTCGCTCCGCGTCTTGCCAGGCGCACCGCGCCGGCGCCGGCCCAGGGGCGGCGCGGCGTCGCGCTGGCCATCGTGCTGGGCGCGCAACTGATGATCATCCTCGACGCGACGGTGGTGAACATCGCGCTGCCGCACATCGAGTCGGGGCTGCGCTTCTCCGCGACGAGCCTTTCCTGGGTGCTGAACGGATACACGCTGACCTTCGGCGGGCTGCTGCTAATCGGCGGGCGCGCCGGCGACATCCTCGGCCGGCGCCGCACGTTCGGCGCCGGGATCGTGGTATTCACCCTGGCCTCGCTGGCCGGAGGCCTGGCCACCTCCGCGGGCATGCTGCTCGCGGCCCGCGCGGTGCAGGGCGCCGGCGGCGCGCTCGCCTCGCCCGCCGTGCTCGCGCTGCTCATCAGCAGCTTCCCCGAAGGCCGCGAACGGACCAGGGCGCTCGGCATCTACGCCGGCGTGATCTCCGGCGGGGCATCGCTCGGGCTCGTGCTCGGCGGGCTGATCACGCAGTGGCTGTCCTGGCGCTGGGTGCTGTTCATCAACGTCCCGATCGGCATCGCGGTGGTGGCGGCCACACCGCTGTTCCTGGCCGAGACGCCCCGGGTTCCCGGGCGGTTCGACGTGGCGGGCGCGGTCACCTCGACCGCGGGCGTCGGCGCGCTCGTCTACGGATTCGTCAGGGCCGCGGCCAGCGGCTGGGGCGACCGCATCGCGCTCGGCGCCTTCGCCGCGGCCGCCGTGCTGCTCGCCGTCTTCCTGCGGACCGAGACCCGCGCCGCGCAGCCGATAACGCCGCTGCGCCTGTTCGCCGACCTGAGCCGGTCCGTCACGTTCGCGGCGCGTCTGCTGCTTGTGGCCGGCATGTTCGGGATGTTCTACTTCGTCACCTTGTTCCTGCAGGAAGTGCTGGGCTTCGGCGCGCTGCGCGCCGGGGTTGCCTTCCTGCCCTTGACGGCTGCCCTGTTCGCGGTCTCCCGGCTAGCGCCGCGCCTGATCCCCGCCTTCGGGCCCAGGCGGCTGATGATCGCCGGCATGGCGCCGGCGATCGCCGGCCTGGCGTGGCTGACCCGGGTCTCGCCGGGCACCGGCTACGTGACCGGGGTCCTGGGCCCCATGCTGCTGCTCGGCGTCGGCATGGGGGTGGTGCTCGTGCCGCTGACCACCGTGTCCCTGGCCGGCGTGCGGCCCGAGGACTCGGGCGCCGCGTCCAGCCTGGTCAACGTGATGCAGCAGGTGGGCGCGTCGCTGGGCCTGGCGGTGCTCGTCGCGGTGTTCGGCACCGCGACGAGGAACGCCGCCGCGCACCCGGTGGCGGGACTGTCCACGGCGGCCTTCGCGCACCGGGCGCTCGCCCACGGCATGTCCGCCGCCTTCGGCCTGGCCGCCATCTTCGACCTGATCGCCCTGGTCTTGATCGTGGCGCTGCTGCGCGGCCGGGGGACCGCCGCGCCGGCCCGCGGTCCCGCGCCCCGGCCAGCCGTCGCCGCCGGCGTGCGGTCCGGCGG
>DAHVAN010000460.1 GCA_027314595.1 Actinomycetota bacterium
GAAGTCCGGGTACAGGTAGAACGCGCCGCGGGGCGTCGGCACGTCGGCGCCGACAGCGGCGAACCTGGCCGCGACCGCGCGAGCGATGACGCCGTGCAGATGACGGGAACGGGCGACGCGCTCGACGATCTCGGGTGGTTCGCTGAAGGCCAGCGCGGCCGCCTGCTGCACCGGGGCCGCGGGGGACGACCAGATCTCGCTGCCAATGGCGAGCAACCGCTCTCGCAGCGCCGCTATGGCCGGGGAGCTTCCGGGGAGCCGGGCGACGCCGAGCCGCCAGCCGCCAAGCGCCAGGTTCTTGGACAGGCCCGAAGTGATGATGGTCCGCTCCGGCGCCACATCGGCCGGGCTGCGGAAACCCGCCGGCGCGTCGTGTGTGAGGTCGCGGTAGATCTCGTCGGAGATGATCAGCAGGTCGTGCCTGCGCGCCACCGAGCACAGCTCGCGCACCGTGTCCGGGGCCGCGAGCGTGCCCGTCGGGTTGTCGGGCATGGTGACGATCACGGCGCCGATCCGGCGCCCCTCGCGCCGGGCCGAGGTCACCGCGGCGGCGAGCCGTTCCGGGTCGGGCATGCCGCCCTCGCCGGGGACGATCGGCACGTACACGGGCCGGATGCCGGCCAGCGCCGCCTGTGCCGCGTAGCTGACCCAGCTCGGCCGCGGGATCGCCACGTCGCCGGCCTGCATGCCGAGCAGCAGTCCGTACAGCAGCGCCTTGCTGCCGGGGCCGCAGACGACGTCGCCGGGCGCGGTCGGCAGCCCGCGCCGCGACCAGTACCCGGCGGCGGCGGCCCGCAGCCGCGTCATGCCGGCCACCGGCCCGTACCCGTTGTGGTGGCTGGCCGCGGCGAGCGCGTCCCGCAGCACCTGGGCGACCGGCACCCCTGCCTCGCCGAACGCCAGTGGCAGCACCCGTTCGCCGCGCCGCCGCCGCTCGTCAAGTGCCTCGTTGGCGGCAAGCGTCGCGGATACGCCGACCTGCCCCCGCGTCCGGCCGGCCTTGTCCGCCGCGGGCGCGTCGCGGGCCGTTGGAATTGCTGTCGTGTCTTGTTGGGCTATGCGCAGGACTGGAAGCGGCGCGGTGATGGTCATGGGGTCGGGCACTCCCAGCTGCGGGAACGGGGGTTCACGTGGATCACGGATAACAATTGCCCGCATTGAGCGTTAGTACAAGCGCCGATCCCTTGGGGAGAGGTTAAGATTTGTTAATGCTAGACATCCGGCGGCTGCGCATGCTGCACGAGTTCGCGACGCGGGGCAGCATCGCGCGGACCGCGGACGCGCTCGGCTACACGCCGTCGGCGGTGTCGCAGCAGCTCGCGGTCCTGGAGCGCGAGGCGGGCACGCCGCTGCTCGACCGCACCGCCCGCAGCGCCGGGCTCACCGACGCGGGGCGCCGGCTGGCGGCGCACGCGGAGCGGATCCTGGCGATGGTCGAGGAGGCCGAGGCGGACCTGTCCGCGCACGCGGCCCAGCCGTCCGGCCGGGTGGTGGTGACCGCCTTCCCGTCGGCCGCGGTCGCGTTCGCGCCCGCGCTCGCCAGGTCGCTGCGGGCGCACCCGCAGCTGTCGCTGCTGCTGCGCCAGTCCTCGCCCGCCGAGGGGCTGCTGCTTGTCCGCACCGGCGAGGTGGAGGTCGCGATCGTCGACGACTGGACAGGGCGGCTGGCGGCCAACATGGACGCGGCAGCGGGCACGGATCACGGCCAGGGCGTGCTGAGCTACTACCACCTGGTCCGCGACCCGCTGGTGCTCGTGATGGCGCGCGGGCACCGCGCCGCCGACCCGGACCGCCCGGTCGACCTGCGGGCGCTGCGCAACGAGCCGTGGCTGGCCGCGCCGTCCAGCGAGCCGTCACGGCAGGCGGCGGACAGGCTGCTGGCCGCGGTCGGGCTGACACCGCCGGTGCCGTCGGAGTTCGAAGGGCTCGGCACGGTCGCGAACCTGGTCGCGCGGGGGCTCGGCATCGCCATCATGCCCAGGCTCGCGGTCGGCGCCTACGAACGCCGGGTCGTCATCAGGGAACTTCCGGCCGGCCTGGACCTGGCCAGGGACGTCTTCGCGGTCGCGCGCACCGCGAGCATGCTCAGGCCTTCGGTCGCGGTGATCCTCAGCTCGCTGCGCGGCGCGGCGCGGTCGATGTCACAGCGCGCCGCCGCCGTCGAGGTCCCTGAGACGCAGGAGGCGCCCGGGGCGCCCGGGGCGCTCGGGGGGCCAGGCTCCGCGGACGGCCTGTAGGTTGGGCTCGTGGATCACGAACTGGACCTGGACGCCGACGGCGCGGCGCTGACCGCGGCGCTGACCGACATCGCCTCGGTGAGCGGGGCGGAAAAGCCCCTGGCCGACGCGATCGAGCGGGCGCTGTCCGCGCGCCCGCACCTGACCGTGCAGCGCACGGGCAACACGGTGCTGGCCCGCACGGAGCTGGGGCGCAAGGAAAGGGTGGTGCTGGCTGGGCACATCGACACCGTGCCGCATGCGGGCAACTTTCCGTCCTCCTTTGATTCCGAACGGTCCCTGCTTTCCGGCTGCGGCACCACTGACATGAAGTCGGGGGTGGCCGTGCAGCTGCGTCTCGCCGCGGGCCTGGCCGCTCCGTCGCGCGACGTGACCTACGTGTTCTACGACTGCGAGGAAGTCGAGGCCGAGCGCAACGGCCTTGGCGCGCTCAGCCGGTCGGCGCCGGCGCTGCTCGCGGGGGACTTCGCGGTGCTGCTCGAGCCGACCGGCGGAGTCGTCGAAGGCGGCTGCCAGGGCACGCTGCGGGCGGCGATCACCGCGGCCGGCGCGCGGGCGCACACCGCCCGGTCCTGGATGGGGCGCAACGCGATTCACGAGGCCGGCGCGATTGTGGACGTGCTGCGGTCATGGCAGCCGCGCACGCCCGTGGTCGATGGCCTCCAGTACCACGAGGGGCTGAACGCCGTGGCCATCGAGGGAGGCGTAGCGGGCAACGTGGTCCCCGACTCGTGCGTGGTGACGGTGAACTACCGGTTCGCCCCGGACCGCGGCGCCGCGGAAGCGGAATCCTGCATCCGGTCGCTGTTCGCGTCGTGGGAGGTGTCGGTGCTCGACGTGGCGCCGGGCGCGCGGCCGGGGCTGACCACGCCCGCCGCCGCCGCGTTCGTCGCCTCGGTCGGCGGCGAGCCTCGTGCCAAGCTCGGCTGGACCGACGTCGCGCGGTTCGCCGAACTCGGCATCCCCGCGGTCAACTACGGCCCGGGCATACCGGAGATCGCCCACACGCCGGGTGAGTACGTCGAGGTGGCGGCGATCGCCGAATGCGAGTCACGGCTGTGCGGCTGGCTGTCCGCCTGAGCTGGCTGTCCGCTCGTCCGCCGGGCCGTCCGCCCGGAGCGGACCAGGCCTACCTGGCCATCTCGGTGAGCGTGACCGTGGTGGTGTGCCTGATCCCGTTGGCGTCGACGTAGCCGATGCTCAGCTGATCGCCCGGGTGGTCGCCCGCCAGCACCTTGGTCAGCGCGCCGGACGAGGCGACCGGCTGGCCGTTGACCGACGTGATGGCGTCGCCTGCGGCCAGGCCGGCCGACGCCGCCGGAGTGCCCGGGATCACCTCGCAGACAAGCGCCCCCGAGCTGACCGGTGAGCTGACGCCGAACCCGCCCGGGCAGCCGCTGCTCGGGTCGCCGACATCGATGCCGATGAAGCCGCCAAGGCCGATGTGCACGGTCGCGCTCGCGTGCCCGGCCGCTATCTGGTCGGCGATCGAGATGGCGTGGTTGATCGGGATGGCGAAGCCGATGGTGGCGAGCTGCTGATAGTTCGAGACGATGCCGCCCGCGGTGTTCGCCGCGGTGTCCATGCCGATGACATTGCCGGCCGAGTTGACGAGCGGCCCGCCGGAGTCACCTTCCTGGATCGGCGCGTTCGTTTCGAGCATGCCGTGCAGGGTCTCATAGGTGTTCGCGCCGTTGTCGCTGGCCTGGATCGTGCGGTTGAGCCCGTTGATGACTCCCTGCGCGGTCGACGGCAGGCCGCCGCGGCCGCCGGCGTTGCCGAGGGCGAGCACGGCCTGGCCGACCTTGACCTGGCTGGAGTTACCGAGGCTGACCGTCTTCAGGCCGGAGGTGCCCTGCAGCTGCAGCAGTGCCACGTCGTCGGTGGAGTCGTAGCCCACGACGTGGGCCGTGTAGGTCTTGCCGGTCACCACCAGCGTCGCCGTGACGCTTGTCGCCTGGTCGATGACGTGGTTGTTGGTCAGCACCAGCCCGCTCGGCGAGATGATCATGCCGGTGCCCTCGGCGATGTTGCCGGTGTACCCGAGCTGCGCATCGACGTCCACCAGGCCTGGGTCCACCCTGGTGGCCAGCGCCTGCGCGTTCAGCGAGCCCGAGCCGCTGCTGGTGCCGCCTGTGCCGTTCTGCCCGCCGGACGGCGCCGTGCCGAACCCGTTGCCCTGGTTCCCGCCATTGAAGGGGTTCTGCCCGATGCCGCTGCCCGGGTTCGGGCTGGCGGGCGCCGACGACGCGGCGGGGGCGCTGCCCGCGGTGTGGTTGAGCGCGATGGCCGCGCCGGCCCCGACGCCCGCGGCGAGCGCGGCGACCGCCACGTAGGCGAGGAACCTGCCGAACCGGGAGCCCTGCGGCGGCGGCGGCGTGCCGTAGCCGCCCCACTGGTCGCCGGGACCGCCGGTCCAGGCGCCGTACCCGCCCTGCCCTGGCGCCCCTGGCGCCCCGGCACCGTACCCTGGCTGGCCGTACCCTGGCTGGCCGAACCCTGTCTGGCCGAACACTGTATGGCCGAACCAGGGCTGCTGATACGCGGGCTGCTGATACGCGGGCTGGTAACCGGGCTGCTGGTGGCCGGGCTGCTGGTAACCGGCTGCCGGATCCTGGCCGGATCCCGGCCCGAAGGCGATGGTGTCGCCAGAGCCCGGGGCGCCGTCGCTGTCCGACGCGCCGCCGGCGCCGGACGACGATGCCCACGGGCTGACGTACTCCGGTGGCTGCCAGCCGCTTTGCCGCTCGCTGCCGCTGTCGTTGTCTCGCATCTATCTCGCCTTCGCCATAAACAGCGTACGTCGTCTACTCGTCCCAGGCCGGCGCCAGCCGATGCCGTGCCCTTCTAGTAAGCGTCCCGAACCTGGACGCGAGCTGAAGGTCTGCTCCGGATTGGTACGACATGCCCAGCTCCGCCGCGCGACAGGTTCAACTCCCCGCTGCCGCTGGATATTGCCTGCCTGCCCTGTTGCGGGCGCTTTACGCCTGTCTGCGCCTCACGCGGCCGGCGCCGCGTCGATCAGGACCATCGATGTCCGCCTGGCCCCCGAGGTGGCGACCCAGCTGACCGGTATCAGCGTCCCCGGGCGGCAGGCGCTCACGATGGCGGTCAGGACGTCCGGCGATGCCACCCGGTGCCCCGCCGCCGCGGTGATCACGTCCCCGGCCGTGATCCCCGCCGCCGCGGCGCCCGTCCCGCACAGCACGCCGTCGACCAGGGCTCCTGAACGCGCGGGGGCGACTGCCGCGGGGACGCCCGCGGCCGCCTCGGTGTCGAGGCAGCCGGGCGGCTGCACCTGGGCGCCGCCCAGCCGGAGGCCGCGTTCTCCCTGTGCCTGCAGCCGCGGATCCGGGCTCGTGGTCGAGGGGACGACGACGCCGAGGAAACCGCCCACGCCCAGGGTGATCCCAGGGGCGGCACGGCCCGCGGCGATCTGCCGCGCGACGGCCATCGCGGCGTCGATGGGGATCGCGTAGCCGGCCGTCGGGCTGCCCGCTCCGGCCGCGGTATCCACGCCGATCACTGCCCCGGCCGCGTCGGCGAGCGGGCCGCCGGAGTCTCCCGGCTCGATCTGCGCGCTGGTCTGCAGCATGCCGTGCAGTGTCTCGGTGAACCCTGATGCGCCGTCGTTCGCCTGGATTGTCCGGTTCATGCTGTTGATGATGCCGGGCGCGATCGTCGGCGGACCGTCCTGGCCCGCCTGGTTCCCGATCGCCAGCACCGGGGTGCCGAGGGTCACGGCGGCGGAGTCCCCGATCGGGGCGGCGGTGAGCCCGGTCGCCCCCTGCAACTGCAGAACCGCGATATCCGCCCCGACATCGACGCCGACGATCCTGGCGGGATAGCTCTTGCCCGTCGAGGTGACGGTGGCCACGACCGAGGTAGCGTCCCTGACCACGTGGTTGTTCGTGAGTACCAGCGCGGGGCGGCCGTCGATGACGAACCCCGTGCCCGAGGCCGTCTCGTCGTCGTACCGCAGCGTCGAGGTGACGTCGATGATACTGGGCTGGAGCCGGTCGTAGACGGCCTGCGCGTTGAGCGACTGGGCGCCCGAGCGCCCGGTAACGCCGGAGGGGGCGTCCGTCGAGAACGCGCCGAACGCGCGCAGCAGCAGCATCCCGCCCGCCCCGAGCGCGACGCCGAGCAGCACGATCAGCAGCGGAATGACCGCCCGGCCGCGCGGGCCCGGCACGTGCGACGTCATTCGCGTAATTTTCCCGCCGCGCGATCACGTCACTCCTGGCACTCCTGGTAGCGACGGGCGATGCCTCAGGCCGGCAGGTAGGGGAGCGGGGCGGTGTCCCCCGTGCTCTGCTCGGCGGAACGCCAGATGGCGTAGATCGCCGTCCGCTGCGCGTCCATGGTCCGCAGCGCCGCCCGCAGCTTCGCCTCCGCCCTGGCGAGCGTGCCCGGGGTGGTGGCCTGAAGCGCCGCGAGCATGTCCTGCTGGGCGTTCGTCGCGTCCCGGGACGCCCAGGTGATGACATCGGTGTCGGCCTGGTCGAGCGGGAACTGTGCCAGCGATTCCGTCACCTGATAGCCGGTGAAGTCCGACAGGGGCTGGTTATTGACCGGCGCGCAGTTCTGCGCGTTGTAGGCGATGACGCCGACGGCGGCCGATAGCTCGGCCTTGTCGCCGGCCATGACCTTGTCCAGCGCCGTGATGGAGTCCCGCGCCCCGCCCGCGCATGACTCGATGCCCGCGTTCACGTCGCCGAAATACGTGGTCAGATCGCTGGCCCGCTGCGCCTGGGACGGCTTGTGCGACAGCGACACGAGCAGGACGCCCGCGGCGAGCACGACGAGAGCGGCGAAGACCCACAGCGGGGTGCGCCGCGTCGCCCATCCGGTGTGCCGAAGCGGCACGAAGGGCGGTTCGGTTTTCGTGGGAAGTTCCACCGGGTGCTGCCTCGATCCTTAGCTCGCTGTTTCATGGGGTGCGGGGGCGTGTCCCCGGAAGTCACGAGGCGGAGGCGTCCATGAGGCGGACACCCGCGGCGAGGCCGGCCTGCGTCACCGCGCCGAAGATGCGGTCGACGATGCGATGCCGCGCGTTGAGGAAGAACGTCTGCGGGAGCCCGGCGACGCCGTACTTGCCCGCCACGGCCGCGTCCGGGTCCGCGCCGATCGGGTAGCTGACGCCGTTGGCGCGCGCGAACTTCAGGGCGCTCGCGGTGTTGTCGTTCACGTCGAGCCCGACCAGGAGCACGTGCCCGTGCTGCCCGGCGTACCAGCGCGCGAGCAGGGGCGTCTCACGCTGGCAGGGCGCGCACCAGGACGCCCAGAAGTTCACTATGAGCGGCTTGCCCTTGTACTGGCTCAGCGCGACCTGCCGGCCGGGAGCGCCGATGGCGGCCACCGTGAAGCCGGGCGCGACCGGGCCGGCGGCCGGGGAACCCCCGGCGCCCCGGGAGCCAGTCAGGCTGACCGCCACGATCGCGGCCGCGAACACCCCGCCGACGGCGGTGCCGATCTTGTGCTGCCGCACCAGCCCTAGTGCGCTCATCACCCGGCACTCCCTTGCTGCTCCTGCCTGCCGCCGGCGGCCGCGGCCGGGATGTCGTCGTCCGGCGCATGGCCGGCGGTCCCTGGCGCCGCGGGCAGTTCCGGCCCGTCCGGGCCCTGCTCGGGCAGCGAGAGCTCGAACTCGCTGCCCTGGCCCGGGCTGCTGCGGACCAGCACGTCGACGCCGTGCGCGCGGGCCACCGCGCGCACCAGGGGGAGCCCCAGACCGGTACCCCGTGAGCTGGCGTCCTCGCCGGTGCGGAACCGGTCGAAGATGAGTTCAAGCTCGTCCGCGGCGATGCCGCTGCCGCCGTCGGCGACGACGACGCGCACCGGCATGCCAGGCCAGCCCCGGATGACTGACAACTGTATGACATCACCGGGGCAGGTGTGCCGTACCGCGTTCTCGAGCAGCGCGTCGAGCGCCAGGCCGAGCCGCTCCCGGTCCGCGCGCGCGGCCACGCGGTCGAGCCTGCCGAGCTGCCAGCGCCGGTCGGCGGTCGGCTGCCAGCGCCTGACCAGGTCCGCCGTCAGCTGGTCCAGGGCCACCGCCTCGGCGTGCAGGAATGCGGGGTCCGCCGCGGCGGCGATGACGAGCAGCCGCTCAGAGATCCTGCGCAGCCGGTTGAGCTCGCCGATCACCACCTGGATGTCCTGGCCTTCCTGCTGCCCGGTGACGTCGGCCGCGAGCAGTTCGGCGTGCCCGAGCGCGATCGTGATCGGAGTCCGAAGCTGGTGCGCCGCGTCCTGCAGGAACTGCCGCTGATCGGCGACGAGCCTGGCGTTCTGCTCACTGATCCGGTGATGCGACCGCTCCGCCGCCTGCTTGCGGTGGGCATGCCAGACCATGGCGAGGAACACCGCCGCCATCAGCGGCACCTCGGTCAGTTCCGCGGTCGGCTCGGAGCCGCGCCGCACGTCCAGGCCGATGCCTGAGGCGGTGGTGACCATGACCGCGCCGAGCACCCACAGGGTCGGCGCGGCGCGCCAGGCCCGGAACCCGTAGACAACGGTGAGGCTGATCCAGATGAAGTGGAACGGGACCGTCTCCCAGTCGGCGAACCAGTAGATGGCGACCAGGTTGAACGCGGAGAAGAGCGTCCAGCCGGCATCGAGGACCCGCGGGCTGTACGGCCAGCCGAGCCCGACCAGCCGCGCCGCCGCCCGGCGGGCGCCGGCCAGGAAGCGGGAACCGCCGCCCCGGTCACCTGGCGACGAGCTGATACCCCTCACCCCGCACCGTCTTAATGAGGTCGAAGCCGAGCTTGGAGCGCAGCCGCCTGACGCACACGTCCACCACGTTCGAACCGGGGTCGAAGTCGTAGCCCCAGACGGTCGCGAGCAGCGTTTCCTTGGGCACTGACGCGCCCACATGCTCCGCGAGCTCGCGCAGCAGCAGGAACTCGAGCCGGGTCAGCGGCACCGGGCCGTGGCCGATGTCCGCCACGAGCCGGCCGACGTCGAGCGTCAAGCCGCCGGCCCTGGTCACCTCGCCGCTGGCGGGCGCGCCGTCATGCGCGCGCGCGCCCGCGGGCTGCCCGGCCTGCCCCGCAGGGCGCAGCTGGACCCTGACCCTGGCGAGCAGTTCGGCGAGGGAGAAAGGCTTGGTCAGGTAGTCCTGGGCGCCGCGCTCCAGGCAATCCACCTTGGCGGCGACGTCGGCGACGCAGGACAGCACGATCACGGCCTGCTCCGGATGCCCCGCGAGCAGCCGCCGCAGCACCTGGTGCCCGTCGAGGTCCGGCATCACCAGATCCAGGATGACCAGGTCGTAGCGGGCCTGGAGCGCGCGGCGCAGCCCCTCCGCCCCGCTGCCGGCGAGTTCGGTCGCGTAACCGGCGGCAGCAAGCGCCCGGCCGATGAACGAGCGGATCTTAGGCTCGTCATCGACGATCAGGATGCTTCCTGGCTGCCGCACCGTGTCCCCACCTGCCTGTCTGTAGTCCTCTCGATGGTCTATGTGACCCCATCCGCGGTCAACCGTCGGTGCGTCTGGCCGGCTGATCTGTTACAGCACTGACACACAAACGATTGCAACATTTTGCATAGTCTATCCAGTCACCGGAGCCTGATCGTTTCGCCACTCTCCGTGAGTATGCGCGAGATTAGTGTTTGCGCTGTTGCTGCAGTGGCTGGTGACACGTGACCACCGGCGCCTGTGCCCCTGACCTTTGGGCAGCTTGGGCAGCTTGGGGCAGCTTGGGGCAGCTTGGGCTCGCGAGGCGGACGCCCGGGCGCGCGCTCGCGATCTGCGAGCGGCAGGGAAAGCCAGTTGCTACACGCATGACAATTTTGTCATTCAGAGGTTCTCATGTTGTGCGAGTGTTCATCGCGCCGTCACGATCGGGGACGTAAATAGGCGAACCTCCTGCGAGTTCCGCATGCGGCACCTGGTCCCGCCGGGCACCGGATTCCCCGGCAGGGGATGCCAGGCCCGCCGCGTCCGGGCTCGGCACAGTTGGGTGCAACCGTGTGCATCGCGCGGTGCGCAGAAACGAGAACACCCGGGTGAACATGACCATCCTGGGCTACGACGGCTGCACGCCGCTGCGCAACCCGGCGCTGGGCCAGGTCACCGGCGTGACCGGCGCGAACGGCCTGAAGAACGTGGAGGACGTCCAGTTCTTCGACGGCAGCAAGCTCTCGGCCGTCACGCCGATCTCGACCTTCGACTCGTGGGGAAACTGCTCTGTCCAGCACACGTTCGCGATCCCCGGTCTCGGAATCAACGTGCCGGTCGCGTCGGTGACGACGTACAAGGAGAACAGCGCGCTGTGCGGCACCTCGCCCTGCACGGCCGCCAACGCGGACGCGAACTCGCCCCACACGGTGATCACGTTCAGCTTCAAGACGCCGGCGACTGGCGGCACCTTCCACTGGCAGTGCTTCGTGCCGTGCGGCCTGGGCTACCTGGACGGCAACGGCGGTCCGATGGGCACGCCGGGTTACATGGTGGGTCAGATGGAGGTGCAGGCCTGATGGCCGCAGAGGCATCGAGCCCTGGCGTGCCCGCAGCCGGGGCGGCAGGGTCAACTGGCGGGCGGCGCGACGGGCTGTGGCTGCTCATCATCTGGATTGTGCTGAGCGTCATCGCCTGCCTGCTGGTGGCGCTGGTCTGGGGACCGCACATGCCGCCGGGCAGGCAGTCGAGTTCGGCGGCCAGCCAGCAGTTCGACATCACGGTGCTCGGGGTGATCGCCACGCCGGTCATCATCGGCGTGCTGCTTTACTTCGGCTGGGCGTTGGCGTTCTGGCGGCAGAAGCCCGGTGACGAGACCGACGCGGCGCCGATCCACGGCAACACCAGGATCCAGGCGACCTGGATCACAGTGACCTCCGCGATCGTCCTCTCGCTCGCGGTGTTCGGCACCTACGAGCTGATCGCCCCCGCTGGCGCGGGCGCCGGCGAGGGCCCGCAGCCGATCTGGAAGCCGGCCGGGACCGTGGCGCAGGCCTCGTTCGACTGCGGGTCGGCGACCGCGGCGCCCACGTGGAAGCCAGGCACGAGCAACATCCTCCAGGTGCAGGTCATCGGCCAGCAGTGGGCGTGGACGTACCGGTATCCGCAGTTCGGCTGCTTCGAGACGACCCACCTGGAGCTCCCGGTCGGCGAGCCGGTGCAGTTCAACGTCACATCGCTCGACGTCATCCACAGCTTCTGGGCCTACCAGCTCGGTGTGAAGGCCGACGCCAACCCGGGCGTGAACAACGTCGCCTACACCACGCCGCAGCACACGGGCCAGTTCGTCGTGCGCTGCGACGAGCTATGCGGCATCTGGCACGGCGCCATGTACGACTACGGCAAGGTCGTCTCCGACTCGGCCTTCATGAGCTGGGCACAGTCGACCCAGGTCTCGCTCGCATCGTTGACGAAGCTGCTGCCGCCGTACGCGCTCACGTACGACCCGACCGTGCTCAGCAGCCTCGGCAAGGTGGCACAGCAACTGCGCAGCCCGTCGAACATCGTGATCGGCGGCGCGGCCGGCTGCTTCCCCGTGCTCGTCGGCTGGGCGGCGGTCAAGGGCACGGTGGTGATCCCCGCGATAGTCCTGTTCGCGGTGATCTTCCTGTGGACCCCGCCGCACTTCTGGGCGCTGGCGATGAAGTTCCGCAAGGACTACGCGGCCGCCAACGTGCCCATGCTGCCCGTGGTGGCCCCCCCGGCCGAGGTGACCCGCAAGATCGTCTGGTACTCCTACGCGATGGTCGCCGCCACCCTGGCCCTGGCCCCGTACGCGGGCTGGATCTACTGCATGGCCGCGCTCGGCCTCGGCGGCTGGTTCCTGGTCGAGGCGCACCGCCTGCACGACCGGGTCCGCGCCGGCGTGGCGCCGGCCGGCGGCCGCCGGGCGCACCCGCGCCCGGCCCCCATGCGGCTGTTCCACCTGTCGATCGCGTACCTGACGCTGCTGTTCGTCGCGGTCGCGGTAACCGCGCTGCTCCCCTGGGGCCGCTGGTAAGCAACAGCGGCCCGCTGGCTCTGGCGCTGAACGCGCTCGGTCAGCCCGCGGTGGCGGCAAGCGGAAGGCGGACCACCGCGCGCAGGCCCGGCCTGGAGCCGGCCTCGGCAGGCTCGACGCGCGCGCTGCCGCCGTAGGCCTGAGCGGTCGCGCGGACGATCGCCAGGCCCAGCCCAGCCCCGCCGTCCTCGTCGCCGTCCCGGCTGCGCGCGGCGTCCAGGCGCGCGAACCGGTCGAACGCACGCTCGGCATCGGCCGCGGGAATCCCCGGCCCGTCATCGGTCACGGCCAGCACGGCCCACTCGCCCTCGCGGCCGACGGTGACGGTCACCCGCGACGTGGCATACCGGACGGCGTTGTCGACAAGGTTGACCACGAGCCGGTCGAGCCGGTCCCGGTCCCCGGCCACGAGGCACGACCTCGCCGGATCCGGCGGGCAGGCGCCACCCCCGCTGGCGCCGTCACTGGCCCCGTCAGCCGCCGGGCCCCGCGCCCCGTCCCGCTCGCCGGCCGCGGTCGCCTCCGGAGCGTGGCCAGTCGCGACGACCGGCACCCTGGCGGCCGCGTACCGGTCCGCGACGGCGGGGGCCAGGTCGGCCAGGTCGACCAGGTCGACCACGGCGCCGCCGCGCGCGGCCCGGCCGCCGTGCGGCGAGCTGACCTGCTCGTCCAGGCGGGCCAGCAGCAGCAGGTCCTCGGCGAGGCGGGCGAGCCGCAGCGTGTCGGCGCGCACGTCGCGCGCGGTCTCGAGCCAGTCCTGACCAGCCGGGTGGTCGAGGGCCACCTCGAGCTGGGCGCGGATCGACGCGATGGGGCTGCGCAGCTCGTGGGCGGTGTCGGACACCAGGGCCCGCTGCCGCTGCTGCGCCGCGGCGAGCCTGGACAGCATGTCGTTGAGGGTCAGCGCCAGCGAGCGCACCTCGTCGCGCGCCTCGGGCACCGGGAGGTCGCGCGGCACCGCTGTGTCGGTCACCTGTGCGGCGCCGCGGCGCAGCAGCGCGATCGGCCGCAGCGTGGACCCGACCGCCAGCCAGATCGCCCCCGTGAACAAGATGAACAGCAGAGGCGTGCCGAAGATCAGCGCCTTCGCGACCACGGCCAGGCTGTCCCCGGCGGAACTGTAGGGGACCGCGGCGATCACCAGGGAGCCGCCGTCGGCGGCGACCGCGGTGACCCGCAGCACCGACGGCATCCCGAACGGCGGCCCGTAGAGCGTGACCGCCTGCCCGCCCCGAGCGCTGGCGGCGGCCTGCCCCGGGCTCAGCAGCGGCACCAGCCGGTCGGCGCCCGGCGACACGTCGGTGATCCGGCCCGCCGAGTCGAGCACCTGGATGGTGATGGTTCCCGCTGCGACGGGCACCGGGTCCGGCAGCCTGTTCGCGTCGATCAGCGCCGCTACCTCGGTGGCGCCCTGCCGCGCGGAGTCGTCGACGGAGCGGGTGAGCGCGATCCGCAGCGTGTTGAACAGCAGCAGGTCGGCCGCCGCGATCGCGACAAGCAGCCCCAGGGCGGCGGTGAGCGTCACCCGCGCCCGCAGCCCGCGCCGCCGCCACCAGCGGACAACCGCCGGAGCCTGGCGGGCCGGCGCGGGCCAGGGCGGCTCAGCCACCGTCGGCCGCCAGCAGGTACCCGGCGCCGCGGACGGTCCGCAGCGCGTGCCGCCCGAACGGCGCGTCGATCTTGCGCCGCAGGTATCCCGCGTACACCTCGACCACGTTGAGGTCGGCGATCTCGTCCGTCGCCTCCCACACGTGCGACAGCAGTTCCGCCTTGGGCACGACCTCGCCCGCCCGCCGCAGCAGGTACTCAAGCAGCGCGAACTCGCGCGCGGTCAGCGAGATGACGGCGGAACCGCGCCGGACGACGCGCGCGGCCGGATCGAGCGACAGGTCGCCGGCCCGCAGCACGGCCGGGCGCGGGACGGCGCCGCGGCGCAGCAGCGCGCGCAGCCGGGCCGCGAGAACCACGTAGGAGAACGGCTTGGTGAGGTAGTCGTCGGCGCCGAGGTCGAGCCCGTCGGCCTGGTCGTATTCTCCGTCCTTGGCGGAAAGGATCAGCACGGGCACCCAGTTCCGCTCCGCCCGCAGCCGCTCGCAGATCTTGTAGCCGGACAGGCCCGGCAGCATGATGTCGAGGACCACGCTGTCGTAGCCGCCCTCGCGGGCAAGGTACAGCCCGGTGGGTCCGTCGTGCGCGAGGTCGACGACGAACCCCTCGGCCTCCAGGCCGCGCTTGACCGCGGCGGCCAGCCGCCGCTCGTCCTCTACGACAAGCACGCGCACGGGTACAGTGTCGCGTAAGCGCGGGCATGCGCCGGCCACGCTCTCAGGTTCCTCACAGCCGGCGTCGGGCACAGTGTTCCTTACAGGGCCGCAGGGCCGCGACGGCCGCAGGGCCGCAACGGCCGGCGGCAGCCCGGCAAGGGCAGCACAGGCGAGGCTGACAGGGGCGAGGAACGGGTGAGGAGCATGCGGGTAAAACTGTCAAGGCGGGGCCGGTGGATGGTGCCTGTCATGGCCGTGGCGGTCGTCGGCGGTGTCATCGCGGGCTTGCAGATGCCGGCCGCGCAAGCCGCGCCGGCGCTGCCGGCGAAAACCCCGGCGGAGCTGCTCGCGCAGGTCGACTCGACCGCGAAGCTGCCGCCGCTGACCGGCACCGTGGTGGAGACCACCTCGCTCGGGCTGCCGCAGCTGCCCAGGATGGCCGGCCCGACGTCGGTGTCTTCGCTGCTCACCGGGTCGCACACGCTGAAGGTGTACTACCAGAACCCGCGGCACTACCGGCTCGCCGTGCCGCAGAGCCTCACCGAGACCGACGTGATCAGGGACGGGAACACGCTCTGGGTCTGGAACAGCACCCGGAACGCCGTCACCGAGTACACCTGGCCCAAGGGCGCCCTGAGCAAGCCGGCCGGCCGCGTCAGGGCCCAGCTGCCGGCGATGCCGGTGCTCACCCCGCAGCAGGCCGCCGGCCAGCTGCTCACGGCCGTCGGCAAGACGACCGCGGTCCGCGTGCAGTCCAACGTGTGGGTCACCGGCGAGGCCGCCTACCAGCTGGTCCTCGCGCCGAAGGACCCGCGGTCGCTGGTCGGCAAGGTGGTGATCGCGATCGACGCCAAGTACGGGGTGCCGCTGCGGGTGCAGGTGTTCGCCAGGCACGCGGACGCCCCGGCCTTCCAGGTGGGCTACACCCAGATCTCGTTCGTGACGCCGGCCCCGGCGAACTTGCAGTTCACGCCGCCGCCCGGCGCCACGCGCACGACGCACAGCCTGCGCGCCGGCGGCCAGGGCAGCCAGCAGGGCACTGGCGCTGGCCCGTCCTCAGGCCCCGGGTTCGCCGGCTACGGCTCCGGCTGGCTGGCCGTGGCGGAGTTCCCGCAGTCGGCGCTCGGCCAGGCCCTGGGCGGACCCGGCGCCGGCAGCAGCGGCCAGCCGGTCCCGGGCACCCAGCCGGGCATGGGCGCGATCAGCGGTGAGAGCGCGGCCGTCCTGCACGCGATGCTCGCGGCGGCCAAGCCGGTACACGGCTCCTGGGGCAACGGCACGCTGCTGACCACCAGCCTGATGTCGATGCTGATCACGAACGGCGACATCTACGTCGGCGCGGTCCAGCCGAGCGTCCTGTACGCCGCGGTCGGGCACACGCACTGATGACGACAGCTCCTGAACTGGCGATCAAGACCAGCGCGCTGACCAAGCGGTTCCGCGGCGGCCAGCTGGCCGTGGACCACGTCGACCTGGCGGTGCCCCAGGGGTCGGTCTACGGCTTCCTCGGCCCGAACGGCTCTGGCAAGACCACCACGATCCGCATGCTGCTCGGCCTGGCCTACCCGACGAGCGGTTCCGCGGAGCTGCTCGCGGTCCCGATGCCAGAGGCGGCCGTCGCGGTGCTGTCCAGGGTCGGCTCGCTGGTCGAGGGCCCGGCGTTCTACCCGTACCTGACCGGCTGGGACAACCTGGCCAGGTACGACGCCGCGGACCGTACCGCGTCGCAGCGGACCTCGAGGGCGCGGATCGGCGCGGCCCTTGAGCGGGTCGGGCTGACCGCGGCGGCGAAGAAGAAGTACCGCAACTACTCCCTCGGGATGAAGCAGCGCCTGGCGATCGCCTCCGGCCTGCTCCGTCCCAGGGACCTGATCATCCTTGACGAGCCGACGAACGGGCTCGACCCGCAGGGCACCCGCGAGGTCCGCGCGCTCGTCAGGCAGATCGCCGCCGACGGAATCACCGTGTTCGTGTCGTCGCACCTGCTCGCGGAGGTCGAGCAGGTCTGCACGCACGTCGGGGTGATGCGCACGGGCAAGCTGGTCTTCCAGGGGTCGCTGCCGGAACTGCGCCGCACGGGCGCCGCCCGCATCACGGTGCGCACGCCCGACGTGTCCGCGGCGGCCGAAGTGTTCGACAAGCTCGGCCTGGCCGCGCCAGGCCCGGCGCCGGCCGGCCCGCGCCAGCAGGAAGGGGACGACGTCATCACGGCCGAGCTCGGCGACACCGCGCCCGAGCAAATCTGCGCCGAACTGGTGCACGCCGGCGTCGCGGTCCGCGGCCTGGCCGTCGAGTCTCCGAGCCTGGAGGACTTGTTCGTGGGCCTGACGGGAGAAGGCTTCGATGTCTAGCACCGATCTGCTCCCTGGGGCCGGCCCCGCCCCCCGGTCGCAGGGACTAGCCGTCCCCCCGATGCCCCATGGCCGGGGAAATCTGAGATTTTTCCGGAACGAGCTGAGGCTCCTGTTCTTCCGGCGACGTAATCAGCTGTTGCTGCTGGTCGTCGCGCTGTTCCCGCTCCTTATCGGGATAGGGCTCAAGGTGTCGGCGCCGCAGGGCGGCGGCGGGGGTCGCGGTCCCGGCGCTTCCGCGGGGGCGTTCTTCAACCAGCTAGCCGGCAACGGCGTGTTCCTCACGTTCATCGCGCTGACGCTGCTGCTGATCCTCGTGCTCCCGGTCGCCGTGGCGATCGTCGCCGGCGACTCCGTCGCCGGCGAGGCCGGCTACGGCACGCTGCGCTACCTGCTCGCGGTGCCGGCCGGGCGGACCCGGGTGCTGATCGTGAAGTACCTGGCGATCGTGGCGTTCGCGTGCGCTGCGACGTTCATCGTGTCGGTGGTCGCGCTGCTGGCCGGCGTCGCGCTGTTCCCGGTCGGCCCGGTGACGCTGCTGTCAGGCACGACGGTCTCGCTGACCGCGGGCCTGGTGCGGGTGCTGCTCGTGACGCTGTACCTGTGCGCCGCGATGGCCGCGGTCGGCGCGATCGGCCTCGCGATCTCCACGTTCACCGAGCACGCCATCGGCGCCATCGCCGCCATCATGATGCTCGTCGTGGCCAGCGAGGTAGTGGATCAGATACCCCAGTTCGCGCCGGCCGGGCCGTACCTGCCGACGCACTGGTGGGACATGTTCGACTCGCTGCTGCGCACGCCGGTGGACACCCCGACGCTGGAGCACGGGCTGTTGTCTTTCGGGGTGTACGCGGTGCTGTTCTTGCTGATCGCCTGGGCCAGGTTCACCTCGGCCGACGTCACCAGCTGAAGTCCTCCTCCCAGAACTCGGCGACGCCGCGCGGCTTGGGCTGCGCCTCGTCGGCCTCGCGGGCTCGCAGTTCGATCCGGCGGATCTTGCCTGAGATCGTCTTGGGCAGGTCGGCGAACTCGATCCGGCGGATCCGCTTGTACGGGGCCACCCGCTCCCGGCAGAACGCCATGATGTCCCGCGCGAGCTCCGGGCTTGGCGGCACGTTCGCGGCGAGGATCACGTAGGCCTTCGGCACCGCGAGCCGGATGGGGTCGGGCGCGGGCACGACCGCGGCCTCCGCGACGGCGTCATGCTCGATCAGCACGCTTTCCAGCTCGAAGGGCGAGATCCGGTAATCGGACGCCTTGAACACGTCGTCGGTCCGCCCGACATACGTGATGTACCCGTCGCCGTCGCGGGTGGCCACGTCACCGGTGTGGTAGTAGCCGCCGCGCATCGCCTCGGCGTCGCGGCCCGCGTCGTCGAGGTAGCCCGTCATCAGGCCCAGCGGGCGCCGGCCCAGGTCGAGGCAGATCTCCCCGTCCTTGCCCTGCTCGCCGGTCACCGGGTCCACCAGGACGACCGGATAGCCGGGCAGCGGCCGGCCCATGGAGCCCGGCTTGACCGGCTGGCCGGGGGTGTTGCCGACCTGCGCGGTCGTCTCTGTCTGCCCGAAGCCGTCCCTGACCGTGATCCCCCAGGCCTTGCGGACCTGCTCGATCACCTCCGGGTTCAGGGGCTCGCCCGCCGCGACGCACTCCCTGAGCGCGCTGAGGTTCGCCTCGGCCAGGTCGGCCTGGATGAGCATCCGCCAGACGGTCGGCGGCGCGCAGAACGTGGTGACGCCGCAGTCGCCGAGGGCGGCAAGCAGGCCGGGGGCGCTGAACCGTGACTGGTTGAGTACCAGCACCGTCGCCCCCGCGTTCCACGGCGCGAACAGGTTGGACCAGGCGTGCTTGGCCCAGCCGGGGGAGGAGATGTTGAGGTGCACGTCGCCCGGCTTGATGCCGATCCAGTACATCGTCGACAGGTGGCCCGCCGGGTAGCTCGCCTGGGTGTGGCCGACGAGCTTGGGCTTGGAGGTCGTCCCCGAGGTGAAGTAGAGCAGCAGCGGGTCGGACGCCTTCGTGACCCCGTCCGGCACGAAGCCGGCCGGGGCGGTCGCCGAGTCGGCGTAGCGGTGCCAGCCGTCGGCGGCGCCGGCCACGACCACGCGGGTCCACGCACCGGGAACGCCGGCGAACTTCGGCGCCTGCGCCGCGTCCGCGACCACGTGCCTGACCCCGCCCCGCTCGATCCGGTCGGCCAGGTCGGCGGGCTGCAGCAGGGTGGACGCCGGTATGACCACGGCGCCGAGCTTCATCGCCGCGAGCATGACCTCCCACAGCGGCACCACGTTGCCGAGCATGAGCAGCAGCCGGTCGCCCCGGCCGACCCCGAGGCCGCGCAGCCAGTTCGCGGCCTGCGCCGAGCGCGCCGACATCTGGCCGTAGCTCACCGCCTCATCCGTGCCGTCGTCACCGACCACGCGCAGCGCGGTCCGGCCGGGGTGTTCGGCGGCGAGGACGTCGAACCAGTGGAGTGCCCAGTTGAACTCGTCCAGTTCCGGCCAGGCGAACGAACCGCTGGCGGCGGCGTAGTCCTCGCGGTGACGCAACAGCAGGTCCCGTGCCGCGCGGAAGGCGGCGGTCGAAGCAGCATCGCTCATCCGTCCATGATCGCACCCGGGGCCGGCGGCCGCCGCACTCAGAGCATTCTGAGATCCAACCCGGACAGCGAGCCCGGCCGGATGGGCCATACTGGCAGCATGAGTAGCCCTGAGTTCCGCGACTGGCCGCCGCGTGACCGCGGGCCGCGCGGCGCCGCGGCCCGCAACGTCTCGTATGCCATGGCCGAGCGTGACCGCGGGCGGCGCCGCCTCAACGCGACGACGGCGACGGTGGGCGTGGCGAGCGTGATCGTGGCCGGCGCGGTGGCGGTGGTGCTGCCCGGCGCCAAGCACGTCGCCGTGACAAGCGCGAATTCCTCCTCGGCTGGCACCGGGAGCGTGCCGGCCAGCGCGCCGTCGGGCGCTGGCGCTTCGAGTCCCGGCACGGCGGCCCACGGCTCCGCGTCAAGCGGGACGAAGCCTGGCGCCGCCGGCTCCTCAGCCGGATCGGGTCCGGTGAGCGGCTCGAACTCCGCGGCCAGCCCTGGCCCGTCCGGCAGCTCGAGCAGCTCCAGCGGCTCGGGCACCCTGCAGGCGCCTCCCTCCGCCCCCGTCCAGTCCAGTGGTGGCGGTCAGGTGATCTCCGGCGGCTCCTGACCGGAACCGGCGCATTTGATGACCAAGACTGACGTCGTGCGCCCCCGCGGGGACGCCCCCCCGGCATCCGCCCGGTCCGTGGCCCGCGGGCCAGAGCCGGCGTCCGCCGCGTGGCGGACGCTGGGCATGCTGATCCAGCTGGTGGTCACCGACCCGGGACGGCTCGCCGTCGCCAGGCAGTTGCTCGCCGGGGACCTGGCCGAGCTCGACCTGGCGTGCAGCAGGTTCCGCCAGGACTCGGAGGTGACCGCGCTCGCGAACGCCGCGAGGAGCGCCACGGGCCCGGTCACCATGACGGTCAGCCCGCTGCTCGCCGAGGCCGTCGCGGTCTCGCTCCGCGCGGCCGGCCTGACCGACGGGGACGTGGACCCGACGGTGGGCGGCATGCTCTCCGCGCTCGGCTACGACCGCGACTTCGGCCAGGTCAGTGCGGCCGGCCCGGCTTTGCGGGTGCGCGTGCGGGCGATCCCGGGCTGGCGGTCCGTCCGGCTCGACCCCGTGGCGCGGCGGCTGACCGTTCCGCCCGGCGTCCAGCTGGACCTCGGGGCCACGGTGA
The DNA here is from genome assembly GCA_027314595.1 of Actinomycetota bacterium. Taxonomy (GTDB): domain Bacteria; phylum Actinomycetota; class Actinomycetes; order Streptosporangiales; family Streptosporangiaceae; genus Trebonia. The sequence goes on from DAHVAN010000460.1 coordinate 20,574, forward strand.
AAGGGTGGGCGGCGGACCGGTCCGCGGCCCGGATCGCGGGGCTGGCCGGCTGCGGGGTGCTCGTCAGCCTGGGCGGTGACACGTCGGTCGCCGGCGAGCCGCCCGAGGGAGGCTGGCGGATCCGGGTGCAGGACGTGACCACCATGCCCGGTGAGCCGCCGCGCGGGCCGAGCGCCGTCGTCGCGATCAGGGACGGCGGGCTGGCCACATCGTCCACCGCGGCCCGCCGCTGGCGGCGCGGCGGCGACGTGCTGCACCACATCGTGGATCCGCGCACCTCCCTGCCCGCGGCGCCCGTCTGGCGCACCGTGTCGGTGGCGGCCGCCACCTGCGCCGACGCCAATACCGCGGCGACCGCCGCGGTCATCAGGGGCCGCCAGGCCCCGGCCTGGCTGACCAGCCTGAACCTGCCGTCGCGCCTGGTGGAGCCCGACGGCACGGTGACCTGCGTGGCCGGCTGGCCACCCGACCCCGCCCAGCGGGCCGCGGGGAGGGTCAGCGGGTTACCCGGGCTCAGCGCGGGCGCTCCGGCTTGAGGACGCGGGCACGTCACCGCGCGCCGAGCAGCCAGTCGAGCGCCACCGCGCGCCCGTAGCACTGCGGATCGAACGCCGGCGAGCACGGGCTGGTGCTCGGCGGCAGCGCCAGGCGCAGCCCGGGGTGGCCGGCGAAACGCGGGCCGGTCAGGACCGAGACGAGCCGCTCGCGCAGGTGGCCGGGCGTGCCTGGCGGGTCGCAGATCCCGCTCGTCGCCGGGAGCATCGAGGCGTCCTCGCTGAAGCGGGCGCACTCCCATACGTCCGGGCCTGGCCAGTATCCGTCCGCCGCGGGATCGAAGACGATGTGCGGCACCATTCCGTTGCGCCACTGCCCGGCGAACAGCGAGTCCAGTTCCAGCCGCGCCCGCGGCAGGTCGACGGTGGCCAGGCCGATCGCGTTGAACGCGGCGTCCCAGCTCCACTGGTGGGGATACAGCGCGGGGGCGGCCCTGCGACCGCGCCGCCAACCTGGAAGCTACCGTCACGCGGGGATGCCCGTGAGAGGATGGAGCCACCGGAGGCACACCGTTGGTGAAGCCGGGGGATAGCAGTCGTTACGCTCGGTGATCCTTTACCCGACGGGTACCTGGAGCGCTGGCGTACGACGGCGGTTCAGCGAGAACGCAGACGCCCGATAGCCGGTTCAGAGCCAGTTCATAGGGACTCTCGACGCACAGCCGTGATTTATGACCGATGCTTGACAACGTGGGCGGAATCAACTCTTCTACCGTGTGGTGGTACAGCAGCCGCGCGACGGGCGTCGTGCTGCTGCTGCTCATGACCGCGGTCGTGCTGCTCGGGCTGATGGTGACCAGGCAGGGCCGGCTGCCCGGCCTGCCGGGGTTCGCCGTCACCGGGCTGCACAGGAACCTGTCGCTGATGGCCGTCGTGTTCGCCGGGCTTCATGTCCTGACCGCGGCCGGCGACAGCTTCGTGCACATCCCGCTCACCGCCGCCGTGATACCGCTGGCATCCTCCTCCTACGAGCCGCTCTCGATCGGGCTCGGCGCGGTCAGCGCGGACCTCGCGATCGCGCTGATCGTGACCAGCCTGCTGCGCCGGCACCTCGGCCGCAGGCTGTGGCGGGCCGTGCACCTGCTCGCCTACATGAGCTGGCCGGTCGCCATGCTGCACAGCGTCAGCGCCAGCCCCGACCTGCAGCACGGCTGGCTGTTCCTGATGGCGGCCGGCTGCTCGCTGCTCGTCGCCGCCGCGTTCGGCTGGCGGCTCCTGGCCGCGTACCGCGACGTGCCGCGGGCCCAGCGGGTCGGCCGGCTCATGTTCGCGGTGCACGACAGGGCCGTGCGGCGTAACAACCCCGGCGCCCAGGACCCCCGCCACCCGGGTGACGCCCGTAATGATCGTGCCGCCCATGACCCGCGTGCCGCCCGTGACCCGCGTGCCGCCCGTGACCCGCGTGCCGCCCGTAATGATCGTGCCGCCCGTGACCCGCGTGCCGCCCGTGGCGCTGATTCCCGTGATGACCGTTACAACGGAGCCGCCGGCGCCACGCTCGCCGGGCAGACCAGGAACAGCCGCCGATGACCACGGCCACCACCGGAATGACCGCCAGGGGCACGGCCGTCGATCTTCCGCGCCTGCTGCCGGCCAACGGCCGGCAGCACCCCGAAGACTGGCGCGCGCATACGGCCAGGCACGGCCGCATCCCGTACCGGGACGGCGTCGGCCGCCTGATCCCTGACCTGCAGCAGGCCGGCCTGACCGGCAGGGGCGGCGCGGCGTTCCCCGTGCACCGCAAGCTCGGCGCCGTCCTGGACAACGCGAGGGCCAGGCGCAGGTTCCCCGTCGTCGTCGCCAATGGCGCGGAGAGCGAGCCGGCCAGCGACAAGGACGCCACGCTGCTGTGGCTGGCCCCGCACCTGGTGCTTGACGGCCTGCAACTCGCCGCCGAGGCCGTGCATGCCGACCAGGCGATCCTCTACACCCACGGGGAACGCCGCAACGATGTTGGGAGGCGGCTGCGGCAGGCGCTGGCCGAGCGCGAGGCGGCGGGCAGCGACCTGGTGCCCGTGGAACTGGCCGAGTCCCCGCCGCGCTTTCTGGCCGGCCAGGAGACCGCGCTGGTCAACCACCTCGGCGGCGGCCCGGCCATTCCGGCCTTCGTCCCGCCCCGGGTGACAGAACGAGGCCTTGGCGGCGCCCCGACCCTGGTCCAGAACGTGGAGACGCTGGCTCATCTGGCGCTGATCGCCCGGCGCGGCCCGCGCTGGTTCCGCCAGGTCGGCACCAGCGCCGAGCCCGGTTCGATGCTCTGCACGATCCGCCGCGGCGACGGAATGCCGCGCATCGCCGAGGTCCCGCTGGGCATCCCGTTGCGCGATGTGCTCGGCCCCATGGGATACGAGGGGGCGGTGCTCATCGGCGGATACCACGGCACCTGGGTGCCGGCCGCGGAGGCGCTGAAGCTGACGCTCGACAACCGCACGCTCGGCACCATCGGCGCACGGGTCGGCGCCGGGATCGTGATCGCACTGCCGCAGGACCGATGCGGGGTGACAGAGACGGCACGGGCCGTTCGGTATCTGGCTCTTGAATCAGCTGGTCAGTGCGGCCCCTGTCTGAACGGGCTGCCGCGGATCGCCGCCGCGCTCGCCGAGCTCGCGAGCACCCGCCCGCGCCGCCAGGCGCGCGCGGACGTCGAGCGGTGGGCCGGGCTGATCAAAGGCCGCGGCGCCTGCCACCACCCGGACGGCACGGCCCAGTTCGTGCGCAGCGCGCTGGTCACGTTCGCGGCCGAACTCGACCGTCACGAAAGAGGCCGCTGCGGCGCGACGAACACCAAGCCGTTCCTGCCGGTACCGCGCGGCGCCGCCCGCACGGAACAGGACTGGACATGACCGACAAACTGCTGGTCAACCCGATCGAGTGCCAGGGGCACGGAGCCTGCGCCGAACTGCTGCCCGAGATGATCATGCTGGACGAGTGGGGCTACCCGATCGTCGATGGCCGCCCCGTCCCCCCGGTCCTGGAACGGGACGCCCGAGCCGCGGTCAGCGCCTGCCCCGCCCTCGCCCTGCGCCTCGTGCGCGCCTGAGCCCGCGATCGGCGTCATGGCGACCGCGCTGCCCGAGCGCATCACCCGCCCCGCCAACGACCTCCCCCCGCGGCACCCCCGGCGCCCGCCCTCCGTGCCCGCGCGCGTTCCCGCGTATCCCGCGTGCCCCGCGCGTCCCGCGCGGGCCTCCGATCCCCCGCACCCCGCGCCCGCGCCGACCCCAGCCCGGCCCCTCGCGCCCCACGCGGCACCCCCGGCCCTCCGCCCACGTGCCCCGGCGTGGCGCCCGTCCTCTCCGCCCGCTCGGTCCCTGCTTCCGAATCTTTGTGTGTAGTTTGACCCCTCAGCAGGGGGCAAACTACACACAAAGATCTGCCAACGCCTGTCGCCGGGCCGAACATACCCGAAATATCCGTTTCCTCCCATGTTGCAGGCCTTCGGGACTGGCGCCACGTCCCCGTACGCCACTGCGCCCCACTTCCGTGCCCGCGCACCCCACCCGCGCGCCCCGCCCCACCCGCGCGCCGCGCACCCAGCCCCGAACCCGCACCCCGCGCCCGCCGAGGGAATGTTGAACGTTCATGTACTGTTGCGGCTGTTGGCTGCCCGGTAGCCGGGTATGACAGTTCGGGCCAAACCAGAGGAGCGTCATCATGCCAGCCGTAACGGTCGAGAATCTCCTGGTCCTGCCACGGGTGACCGATCCCGGGCTGCCCGGCGAGCGCCCCGTGGTCACGGTCACCACGGCGCCGTCGGGCTACGAGGGCGAGGGGTTCCCGGTGCGCCGTGCCTTCGCCGGGGTCGACCTGAAGCAGCTTGACCCGTTCGTGCACATGGACCAGATGGGGGAGGTGGAGTACGCTCCCGGTGAGCCCAAGGGCACCCCGTGGCACCCGCACCGCGGCTTCGAGACCGTGACGTACATGATCGACGGCGTCTTCAGGCACCAGGACTCCAACGGTGGCGGTGGCCTGATCACCAACGGGGACACCCAGTGGATGACCGCGGGCGGCGGCATCTTGCACATCGAGGAGCCGCCCGAGGAACTGGTCGCGAGCGGCGGGGTCTTCCACGGCTTCCAGCTATGGGTCAACCTGCCCGCGAGGCTGAAGATGACCCAGCCGCGCTACCAGGACATCCGGGCCGGCCAGGTCGCGCTGCTGACCTCGGCGGACGGCGGCGCGCTGCTGCGGGTCATCGCCGGCGAGATCGACGGGCACGCGGGCCCGGGCGTCACGCACACCGCGATCACGCTCGTGCACGCCTCGGTCTCGCCTGGCGCGCAGGTCCGCATGCCGTGGCGCCGGGACTTCAACGCGCTCGGCTACGTGCTGGCAGGCGCGGGTTCGGTCGGCGCGGAGCACAGGCCGGTGCGGACCGGGCAGCTCGCGGTGTTCGGCCCAGGGGAGTCCATCACGTTCGCGGCGGACAAGAAGATGGACGGTCCCAGCCCGTCGCTCGACATCCTGCTGCTCGGCGGCGAGCCCATCCGCGAGCCGGTCGCGGCGTACGGCCCGTTCGTCATGAACACCCGCGCCGAGCTCGTGCAGGCCTTCGAGGACTTCCAGGCCGGCCGCCTTGGCGCCATCCCCGCCCAGGCCGCCAGCGAGGTCGTTCCGCAGGACCCGCATCCCGGCCACGACGTCCTGTAAGCCCGTTTCCGCGGACGGCGAGCACACCGGGCACACCGGGCACGAGGGCACGATGAACGGCTTGGCGCCGCGGCGGTTCCGCCAGTCCGTGACTTCCGGCGAGGTGGGCCGGAGCCCTCACGCGGGCGCAAACGCGCAAACCCGTCGCACCGCTCAGGAACTCAGGCGGGTGAGCAGCGCCTGCCCGTCCGGTGAGCCGAGTCCGGTGCACGCGTCCCAGCCGGGACCGGCGGAGTAGGCCCCGTTGTTGCCCTGCACGATGTCGTTGAACCCGGGCGCCGCGGCGCCCGGCGTGACGCCGGCGTAGATGAGCGGCTGGAGCAGGCCGAACCTTTTTCCCGTGGCCTGCGCGAGCCGGGCAATCAGCCCTGCCCATAGCGGAGCGACCGCGCTCGTGCCGCCGATCGGCTGCCGCTGGCCGTCCACTACCACCTCGTAGCCGGTCACCGGGTCGGCGTTGCCCGCCACGTCGGGAACACCCCGGCCCGGCGTGGACGTGCCCGCGATGTCGCCCACGCCCGCGGACGCCTGCCAGGACGGCAGGCCGAACACGGCGCTGACCCCGCCGCCGCCCGCGCCCTCCTTGTTCGCGATCTCGTTCCAGACCACCTCGGAGGCGATCGTGCCCGTGCTGGCGTCGCCCGCTAGCTGCGTCCCGCCGCAGGCGAGCGCGTGCGGGCTTGACGCCGGGAAGTCGCATTGCACCGGGCCGCTGGGGTTGTTCGGGTCGTCGCTGCTGCCGTTGTCACCCGCGGCGACGGTGACCGTTACGCCGAGCACCGCCGCGTCGGCGATCGCGTTGTCCATCGCCGTCCGGCTCTGGGCGGCCCAGGTGTTCTCGGCGCCGCCCCAGCTGATGGAGACCACGATCGGGGCCGGGGTGGCGTGCACCGCCTCGGAGATCGCGTCGACGAAGCCCTGGTCGGTGTTGGGCGCGAAGTAGACGAACTGGGCCGCGCTGGGCGCGACCGCGCCCGCGACCTCGATGTCCAGCTCGACTTCCCCGTCGGCCGGCTGGCCTGGGGAGTTCGACCCGCCATCCACGCCCACGGCGGTGACCGACGGCGTGGCCAGGCCGAGCCCGCTGAAGTACGAGTCCAGGTCGCTGCGGCTGTAACCGCCGCCGAGCTCGATGATCGCGATGGCCTGCCCGCTGCCGTCGGTGCCGGCGGGGAACTTGTAGAAGCTCGCGACCTGCAACGCGGTCAGCGGCACCGCCGTCAGGCCCGGCGCCGCGTCGGGGGCTGTCGCCCGCTGCGCCATCGGGTGCGCGGTAAACCTGCGGAACTGCGGCCGGGCCTGCGGCCGGTTGTCGAGCCCGAGCACGGCGGTGACGATCCCGGCAAGCTCCGCGGGCACGGACAGCCCGCCCGACCTGTACCGGTGCACGACGTCGCCGCTGCCATCCGGGTGCGGGCTGGCGACCTGTGTCAGCGTCGTCCCGAACGCCGCCGACAACTCCGCGATCGTCCCGTTCACCTCCAGCCTGCGCGATTCCGGCCGCGATTCCGTCACGGTCAGCCCGTGCCGGGCGAGCACCTCGGTGGCGAGAGCGACATCTGCCGGGTCCGAGCCGTAGCGTTCGGCGAACTCGGCCGAGGTCAGCGTTTCCGGCCCGGTTATCAGCTCCTCCGGCACCTCGGCGCGCCGCCGCACGATGATGGTCACCGTGATCGCCGTGCTGAGATCAAGCTCTCCAGCGGGCCGCGCGGCTGGCAGTTCCGATCGCTCGCTTCCCGAAAGCGGGACGAGTCCTGGCATGAGATGTCCTCCCCGTCGATGTCAAGGTCCTACCGGGATTGTGTCGCGTCTGGCCGCCCGGCACCGTGCGTTCGGGGGCTATTCCCGGATTCGCGCATCGGCGTGTTCCGGGTTGTCTTGAATTTGCCGGCTTGCCAGTGAGCCGCCGTCACAGGCCACGGGCAGGTGGCCTCGGAAGGACGGCAGGCGCCGCCCCGTGGCCATGTCTCCATAGTCATGAATAATCTATTCTGCCAACTCTGTACCATGTGTGACGGTTTAGGCACAAGAAGTTGCGTTTTCTGTCAGTATGCCAATTGGTACTACCTGGGTCGTTCGCGTGCCCGGCACGCGCGCTTGATGAAAAAGGGTCGCCGTGAGCAGTTCCCCGGCACGACGCGCAACCTTCGCAGACGTGCTCGCTATCGGCGAGTTCCGCGCGCTGTGGGCCTCCCAGGTGCTCTCGGTGGCCGGCGACCGCCTGGCCCTGGTAGCCCTGACGCTCCTTATCTACGATCGCACCCGCTCGCCGATGCTGGCCGCAGTCGCGTACGCGGCGGGCTACGTGCCCTATGTGGCGGGCGCGCTGTTCCTGTCAGGGACGGCCGACCGTCTGCCCCGCCGCCAGGTCATGGTCGCCTGCGATGTGATCAGGGCACTTCTCGTGGCCGCCATGGTCGCCCCGCGCGTCCCGCTGGACGCGCTTGTCGCCCTGCTGTACGCGACCACGGCCATCCAGCCGCCGTTCGATGCCGCCAGGTCGGCGATTGTCAGGGACACGCTTCCCGGCGACCGGTACGCGCTGGGCGCCGCGGTCATGCAGACGACCTTCCGCGTGGCCACCGTGACGGGAGCGGCCGCGGGGGGCCTGGCTTTCGCCTTCATCGGCGCGCGGCCTGCCCTGGCGGCGGATGCCGCGACGTTCGCCGCTTCCGCGCTGTTCATCCGCTTCGGCACGACTGCCCGGACTGCCGCGGCGACGAATAGCCCGAACGCAGTAGCCCAGCTGGCCGGCGGGATCCGCCTGGTGTTCGGGGACAGGCAACTGCGCATCCTGCTGATGCTGGGGTGGCTTGCCGCCTGCTACGCGATCCCGGTGGGAATCGCGGCGCCGTACGCGCGCGCGCTCGGCGCTGGCCCGGCCGCCGCGGGCCTGCTTATCGCATCGGTCCAGGTGGGGGCGGTGCTGATCACTCCGGTCTTCGCCAGGAAGATCGGGCCGCTGACGCGGCTGCGCTGGATGGGGCCGATGGCCGCCTGCACCTGCGGGGTGCTCCTGCTGACCGCCGTGCACCCGGATCTGCCCATCTCGATGGGGATCTTCGCGCTGTCGGGCACCTTCAGCGTCTACCAGATCGCGGCGAACACCGCGTTCGTGGAACGGGTTCCTGACGAGCGCCGGGCTCAGGCCTTCGGACTGGCCAACGCCGGGCTCGTCGTCGGCCAGGGGCTGGCCTTCATGGGGGCCGGAGCGGCCGTCGAGGTGCTGCCCCCCTCGACGGTCATCGCTGCGGGCGGCGGACTAGGTGCACTCGTGGCCTGCGGCCTCGCGCTCGGCTGGCGGCACATGTCGCCGGCGGTCGGGCGCCATTCCGCGAGGCACTTGCGTGGTCGGGCGCTGCTCGCTGGCCAGGCGCCCGTTCATGCGGTTCGTTCTCGGGTCAGAGTTCACTGACGGGCTTGCGCTCAGGTCCACGTGTCGCGCATGACGGCTCCGGCCTCCCTCGGGCTGACTTTCTGGCTGACGTTCCGGCTGACTTTCGGGCTGACGGGGGTCGCGTCGTTGAAACATTGGCCACTTCAGATCCAAACCAGTTCGCGCATTGTCTCCTCCTCATCCGTACCGGTGGACTCTTGCGTCCCGGCGCTCACTTCATTGCCCTTGGGCACGAAAATGCCTCTGCGCCGTCGCTCGACAGGGTCCATTTAGCCCCTTCTTGTCCTGTGATGTGGCTGAATCTCTCGGCAATAGTTACCTCGACCGGCATAGATGGGTTATGGTAGCTATACGCAGCTAGTCATTTACGGTGTGCTGCTACTAGAGCGCAGACCCTGGTGTCACAAACGGAACGGTGGAAGATGCAGGCCTCGTCCCTCACCAGTCGCCTCAGGTCAGGCGTTACTGCGCGGGACTGGCCATGGTGGCGCCTTCCGCCGGTGCTGCGTTTGTACGTTGCCCTGCTGCCCGCCGCGGCCCTCGCGGCGATATGTTTCGAAGCCAGCCGGACGCAATGGCGGATGTCTGACCTCGTTGAGTTTGCCCTGCTGCTGGGCTGCGGAATGATTTCCGTGGTGTCCACGCCGCGGATCATGTACAGCTTCAGCGGCGTGACCAGGGATTTCAGCTCGGTGTGGGTGCTCCCGGCCGCGATCTTGCTGCCGCCCGTGTACGCGGCGCTGATGCCGATTCCGATGTTCGCGATCATGCGCTGGTGCGTGCATCGCGGCGTACTGCACCGGACGGTTTTCACGGCAGCGTCGATTAGCCTGCCCTACGCCTGCGCCTCGCTGGTATTCCGCTCGTTCCCGGCGAATTTCGCGGGTTCCTCCGTCGGCTCTGGATTGCACGCCCTGACCTGGGCGATCGCGGTAGTGGCGGCCAGCTTCGCAGGCAGCAGGGGTCACCATTTCCTGATCGTCGGGGCGGTGAAATTGTCGGACCGGACGGTGCGTATCCGGGACATCGAGCTGAATCGCCAGGCATTGCAGGGACTCTTCGCCGAGCTCGACCTTGGCGTGCTGATCACGCTCGCGGTGGCGCTTACCCCCGCGCTGGTGGTGTTCGCGCTGCCGACGGTATTGCTCGTCCGCCGGTTCCTTGTCTATCCCGTGCTCGTGGCGCAGTCTCGAGTCGATGGCAAGACCGGCCTGCTCAATGTGTCCGCCTGGGAGCGGGAGGCCGAGGCCGAGCTATCCCGGGCGGTCAGGACGGGGAGCCCGCTGGCGCTGGCGCTGCTCGACATCGACCACTTCAAGGCCGTCAACGACACCTACGGCCACCTGGTCGGCGACAAGGTCCTGCGGGCCGTCGCCGACACGCTCACCGCCCAGCTGCGACCCTATGACAAGTCCGGGCGGTTCGGCGGCGAGGAGTTCGTCATCCTGCTGCCCCAGACGGTCGAGGAAGACGCCCGTCATATCGCGGAACGGCTGCGCAGGCACGTCGCCGGCATGGCCATTCCCATCGACGGCGCCGAGGGCGCGCAGTGCGTGCGCCTCACGATCTCGATCGGGGTGTCGAGCATGGACGCGTCGGCCTGCTCGCTGACCGACCTGCTCGCGGCCGCCGATGCCGCGCTCTACTACGCCAAGCAGAACGGGCGCAACATGACCCACGTGTTCCCGGCCGTTCCCGTCCTCAACGGGGACGGGCAGGTCGTGGACCGCCGGGACGAGATCGCGGGACTGCGCCAGGCGGATCCGGCCGGCGCTTCGTTATGCCCGCCGAGGTGACTCTGAGTGCCTGTCAAGGCACTCCTCGGATGCGACGACGTGACCTCCCGCTGCGCATGGCAGGTTACTGCGACTGATTTGCAGTAGCAAAGCTGTGCGGCGTAGCGTTGAGTCTGTGGACCGGGCTCGGCTGCGCAGGATCAGGAGTGCGCTCACGCCTCGTGAGTGGGCACATGCGGGCGGCATGTCGGCGGTTGTCGTCTTGCTGCACGTGATCGGCTGGGTCACCCTGCTCGCCGTGGTGGTCCCTGGCCACTACAGCATCGGAACGCAGACCTTCGGCGTCGGGATCGGGATCACCGCGTATACGCTCGGTGCCCGGCACGCCTTCGACGCGGACCATATAAGCGCGATCGACAACACCACGCGCAAGCTGATGGCGGACGGCAAGCGCCCCCTCAGCGTCGGGTTCTTCTTCTCCCTCGGCCACTCGAGCGTCGTGTTCGTCCTCTCGCTGCTGCTGTCCCTGGGCATCCGCGCGCTCGCCGGCCCGGTCCGGTCCGGCTCGTCCGGCCTGCATCAGGTCACCGCCGTCGTCGGCACCGGCGTGTCGGGCGTGTTCCTCTACCTCATCGCCGCGATCAACCTCGTCGTGCTCGCGGGCATCGTGCGGGTCTTCCGCGACATGCGGCGCGGGCGCTTCAGCGAGCAGGCCCTCGAGGCCCGCCTGAACGAACGGGGCCTGCTCAACAGGGTCTTCGGCAAGTTGATGCGCTCGATCCGCCGCCCGGGCCAGATGTACTGGGTCGGGCTGCTTTTCGGGCTCGGCTTCGACACCGCGACCGAGGTGGCCTTGCTGGTGCTCGCGGGCACGGGCGCGGCAAGCGGCCTGCCGTGGTACGCCATCTTGTGCCTGCCGGTGCTTTTCGCGGCGGGGATGAGCCTGCTCGACACGATCGACGGCTCGTTCATGAACTTCGCCTACGGGTGGGCGTTCTCCAGCCCGGTGCGCAAGGTCTACTACAACATCACGATCACCGGCCTGTCGGTGGCGGTGGCGCTGCTGATCGGCACGGCCGAGCTTGGCGGACTGCTCGGCCAGGAGTTCCGCCTTGGCGGGCCGTTCTGGACCTGGGTGGAGGGCCTGAACATCAACACGCTCGGCTTCTTCATCGTCGGCCTGTTCGCGGCGACCTGGGCGCTGGCCCTGTTCGCCTGGCGCGCGTTCCGCATCGAGCAGAAGTTCCCCGACCCGGGGCCGCGCCGCACGGCGCAACTCGGCGAGGCTACCGAGTAACGCCTGGCCGGCCCGGGGCGTTTCGCATGCGGCGCAGCACGCGCCAGCGTGCGGTGCCATCTGGGTCGGCCGCCGCCGCTCCCCGCCCCAGATAGCGGCGGCCGGCCCCGCGTCAGCGTCCCGCGCCCGGGGGCCGCGCGACCGCGACGCGTGCGTATCGACCGAACCGCCATCAGCGACCCGGCATGCCGGGTATGCTCGTCATTCGTCAGTATGGACGCATTAACCTACGGATTTCTGCCCGATATCGGGCAGGAACATTGCGGTAAGGCGCCGAAAGCTGCCACACTGAGGACCGTCATGCACGAGTCGTATCCGCAGGATCTGGTCCGCCACATCGCGGCGTCTACCGGGCTGCCCGAGGGGACCGCGAAGCGGGTGGTGGCCGACATCGCGGCGTACTTCGCCGAGACAGTCGAGGAATTCGTCTGCCGGCGGCACGAGGAGCTCAAGCGCAAGCAGCTCAGGAACGACGAGATCTGGCCGCGGATCGCGGCCGAGATCGGCGCCCGCAGGTTCGGGGCGCCGGAACTGTCCGGGCGCCAGCTGCGGCGCATCGTCTATAGCTGACCACCCGAGCCTGGCGGGCCGCGCGAGCGGCAGCCGGCCCCTGACGACAAGGGAGAACGCGACGTGTGCGGGATCGTGGGCTATGTGGGCAAACGGGACGCGGTACCGGTCCTTGTGGAGGGGCTGCACCGGCTCGAGTACCGCGGCTATGACTCGGCGGGCCTGGCGGTGGTGCACCGCGGCAGGCTCGCGGTGACCAAGACGGCGGGCCGGGTCCAGGACCTGCGCGACAAGCTCAAGACCAACACCAAGGCGACCCTGGGGATCGGGCACACCCGCTGGGCCACCCACGGTGAGCCGAATGAGGTCAACGCTCACCCGCACACCGACACCGCGGGCCGTATCGCCGTGGTGCACAACGGCATCATCGAGAACGCCGAACAGCTCCGCGCTCAGCTCCAGGGCAGCGGCGTCAGGCTGGTCTCCGACACCGACACCGAGGCGCTCGCGCACATGATCGCCGCCGAGCTCGCCGCCGCGGAGGCGGGCGACGGGCCGGCGGCCCCCGGCGACCTCGAGGACGCCGTCATCCGCACGCTGCGCCGGGTGGAGGGGGCTTACGGCCTGGTGGTGCTCGACATCAAGAATCCCGACCAGCTCGTCGTCGCCCGCAACGGCAGCCCGATCGTGCTCGGCCTCGGCGAGAACGAGATGTTCGTCGCCTCCGACGTCTCCGCCCTGGTCCGGTACACCCGCCAGGTCATCTACCTGGAAGACGGCGAGGTCGCGAAGATCCGCGCGACCGACTACCGGACGACCACGCTGGCCGGCCAGGACGCGAGCGCCAAGATCCCCATGACGGTCGATGCGGACGACGACGACTACGAGCTCGGCCCCTACCAGGACTACATGCGCAAGGAGATTCACGAGCAGCCGGACGCGCTGCGACGCGCGCTGCGGGGGCGCCTTGACGACCGGTTCGCCACCGCCCGCCTCGGCGGCATCAACCTGGACGCCCGCGAGCTGCGTTCCATTAGGTGCGTCAAGTTCCTCGGCTGCGGCTCCGCCTACTACGCCGGCCAGATGGGCGCCACGGTCATCGAGGAGCTTGCGCGCATCCCTGCCGACGCCGAGCCGGCCAGCGAGTTCCGCTACCGCTCCCCGGTGGTGGACCCGGACACGCTGTACGTGGCGGTCAGCCAGTCCGGCGAGACGATCGACACGCTGATGGCGGTGCAGGAGCTCAAGCGCAAGGGCGGCCAGGTGATGGGCGCGGTCAACGTGGTCGGCAGCGCCATCGGCCGCGAGTGCGGCCGCGGCATCTTCCTGCACGCCGGCCCCGAGGTGGCGGTGGCCTCCACCAAGGCGCTGACGAACATGGCCGTCAGCTTCGCCCTGCTCGGCCTGCTCCTCGGCCGCGTCCGTGACCTGTCCGCCGCCAGCGGCCACCGCGTCGTCACCGGCCTGCGCGCCCTCCCCGAGCAGGTCAACCGCATCCTGGCGGCCGAAGAGGACATCGCGACCATCGCGGGCCGGTTCGCCCACGCCGAGCACATGTTCTTCATCGGGCGGGTCCGCGGCTGGCCGGTCGCCCGCGAGGGCGCGCAGAAGCTCAAGGAGATCTCCTACGTGCACGCAGAGGCCTACCAGGCCGGCGAGCTCAAGCACGGCCCGCTCGCGCTCATCGCGGCCGACATGCCGAGCGTGGTGATCGTCCCGAGCGACGACCTGGTGGCGAAGAACATCTCCACGATCGAGCAGATCAAGGCGCGCGGCGGCCCCGTCATCGCCGTGACGAGCACGGACATCCCTGAAGGGCTCGCCGACGCGGTCATCAGGGTGCCGAGGGCCGAGCCGGAGCTCGAGCCGATCCTGCTGAACGTCCCGCTGCAGATCCTCGCCTACCACGCCGCCGCGAAGCTGGGCCGCGACATCGACAAGCCGCGCAACCTGGCCAAGAGCGTCACCGTCGAATAGCGGCCCGGGCAAGGTGCGGGTCCGCGCCGCGCGCGTCCTTCCGTCATCCCGAACGGAAGGTGGCTTACCGCTGGATCACCAGCGCCGCTGCCTCGGCGGCGAGGGCCTCCAGCGGCGAGACCTCGCCGTCGGCGTCGGCGATCGTGGACGTCATGGCCGGCGCGAGCGACTCCATGACCGACTCGGGGACGGTCTGCTCGCACCAGACGACCTTGCCCGTGTGCGTCCGCCGCGCGCCCCAGCGCGCGGCGAGCTGGGACACCACGTGCAGCCCGCGGCCGTTTTCCGCGTCCCTGTCGACCTGCAGCACACGCGGCAGCGCCGGGGAGGAGTCGTGCACCTCGCAACCGAGGCTCTCGCTCTCGAGCACCAGCCGGAGCAGGATGTCGCCGTTGGCGTACTTGACCGCGTTGGTGACGAGCTCGGAGACCAGCAGCTCGGTGACGGGGATGAGGTCCTCGAGTCCCCAGCGGGCCAGCGGCTCGCGGATCATGACGCGGGCCTGCCTGACCGACGGGAACTCGGGCGCGAGCGTCCAGCACACCCGGTGGTCTTCGGGGATGCGCCGCAGCCTGGCGATGAGCACCGCGATGTCGTCCCGCTGCGCGTCGGAGTACACCCCGTCGAGCGAGGTCTTGCACAGCTCCTCAAGCGGCGCCACCGACGATCCTGGCCCGAAGGCGTTCTGCAGCCGCTCGAGCCCGTCGGTGATGTCCCGGTCCCTGCTCTCCACGAGCCCGTCGGTGTACAGGACGAACAGGCTGCCGTCCTCGACGGCGAACCGCTGTGTCTCGATGAGCCCGTCGCCGATGCCAAGCGGCGGCGCCGGCGTGACCGTGAGCAGCTCGCTGCGGCCGTCCGGGTGCACGACAAGCGGCGGCAGGTGCCCGGCGACGGCGAGCTCGCATTCGCCGGTCACCGCGTCGTACACCGCGTACGCGCAGGTGGCGAAGTGCGGCTCGCGCTCGCCCAGGTTCTGCATGAGCTCGTCGAGCTGCTGCAGCGACTCGGCGGGCGGCAGTTCGAGCATCGCGAGGGTGTGGATGGCGGTGCGCAGCCGTCCCATGGTGACGGCCGCCTTCACGCCGTGCCCGGCGACGTCGCCGACGACAAGCGCCACCCGCGCGCCGGGCAGCCTGATCGACTCATACCAGTCGCCGCCGACCTCGACGAGCTTGCTGCCGGGCAGGTACCGGTGCCTGACCTCCACCGACGACGGCGCGGAAAGCCCGGTCGGCAGCATCGACCGCTGCAGCGTCAGGGCGGTGGCGTGCTCGCGGTTGTACCGGCGCGCGTTGTCGAAGAAGACCGCGGCACGGGAGGCGAACTCCACGCCCATCTCCATGTCGTACGCGTCGAAGCGCCGGGTGCCCGGCTGCCTGACGCAGCAGAAGAAGCCGAGTGTTGTGCCCTTGGCGACCAGCGGCACGAGCAGCATCGAGACGTCGGACATCAGGCTGGAGACCGGCTTGCGCCGCCATGCCCTGGCGAGCTTGCGCGCCGCCTCGGCGGAGAAGGCATGCTCGAGCACGGGCTTGCCCGACTCGATGCAGCGCACGTAGGGGGAGCCTTGCGGGTAGCGCAGGATCTCGCCGGTCGGGAAGGCGGCCTGCCAGGCCGGGTCCTTCTGGTCGTGCGCCACCGCGAGCCGCCGCAGCGTGCTGTTGCCGTCGGGCCCGTGCGCGGGGAACTCGTTGTCACCGACCAGGCTCTCGAGCACGAGCAGGTCACCGGCGGTGCAGAACGCGGGCACGAGCCTGGACATCAGCTTCTCGGCCAGGTCGCTGAAGTCGAGGGTGTCGTCGATGCCGGTGAACGTGTCACGCAGCAGGATGTCGCGCATCAGCGCGGGGTCGACGAAGCGCTCGGCGCTGGGCACCGGGATCTGCAGGATGACGAACGCCGCGACGTTGCTGTCGCCGGTCTGCACCGGCTTGACGGTCACGACGGCCTCGGCGGTTCCCCCGTCAGCGAGCGCGACCGTCAGCATGGCGTTGGCCTCCCGCTCGCTCCGCGCCGCCTCGACCAGCGGCGCGACGGGATCCCTGTCCTTGTCACCCGGACGGCCCTGGCCGGCTCCCTGAGCCCCGCCGTGCGCCTGCGCGGTGATGTCGTTGAGGTGAACCCCGAGCAGGTCGTCGCGGGAGCGGGCCAGAATCTTAGCGGCCGTGCGGTCGTGCTGGACGATCGTGCCGGCCCGGTCGATTCCGAGAATCAGGGTCCGCACCGACGAGCTCACGTTCACGTTCACCGGCGGCGCCTTTCGGCTCATCCTTCGGCCGGTTGCCACGGGCGACTCCTGAAGTTTCGTGCACGGTGCGCTCTTGCCAATTATGAGCCACCGAGCGCAGGTTGAAAGAGGAGTTCCGTATTCTCCCCAATCATTACTTATAGCAGTGAATGCCATCGCTGTCGTGGTTCACTGCTATCTGCTGTGCTAGATGAGGCTGACGGCCACTACTGCGGTGATGAACGGCACCGGCCGCCCCAGCGGCCCCTGCGGCTCCCATCGGTCCCAAGGCGTAGAAGCTCCCAGCGGCCCTGAGCGGCTCGGCGGAAAACGGGCCTTCCTACCCTAGCCTGGCGACCGCCAGCGCGGCAGCCAGAAGCACGATCGCCCAGGACGCGGCGCGCAGCGCGCGCTCGAGCGGGTCCAGGAGCAGTCGCGTGGTGACCGGGACCGCGTGCCCGTCGGCGAACGTGATCACGCCCTCGGCACGGACGGCCCGGCGGCGCAGGGTCCGGGCCGGCGCGGACAGCCGCCGCTGCGCGGCGGACAGCGCGAGCGCCCCGCACCCCGCGAGCACCGCCGCGGCGGACAGGTTCCCCGCCTGCGCCACGTATCCCGTCAGCGCGGGAAACGCGCCCCAGGCGACGGCGAAGCCGAGGTCGGTGTGCACGAGTCCGCCGAAAAGTTCGGCGTTGTACGCCACGACCAGCAGCGGCCCCGCCGCCATGAACGGCAGCAGGACCCAGCCGGCCGGCCAGCCGAGGACGGCGACTCCGGCCGCGCCGAGCGCGATCGCCCCGACCAGCCCGGCCACGGTCGCGCCGGCCAGCAGCGGCTCAGGAATCGACGTGCGCAGCGGCCGGCCGTGCAGTTCGTCGAGCGCGTGCGCCGCCACGCCGACCGCGAGGAAGAACGCGCCCACCGACGCGAGCAGCCTGCTTACGTACACATGCGGCGCAAGGCAGGCGCCGATGACCACGTAGGACAGGTGCCACGCGGTATACGGCGGGTGCAGCAGCGTCCACCAGTCGCGCCACCCCCCAGGCCGCGCCGCGTAAAACGCGGGCGGTACTGCTCCGCCTGGTCGCGGGACGGCACCGTCTGGCTCGCTGTCCGCCTGGTCAGTCACGGGCCCGGGTTCCCCACATGATCAGCCCGCCGCCCAGGCTCATGGTGCGCGCGCCCAGGTCGGTGAACCCGGCCTGCTGCCAGGCCCGGACGGTCCAGCCGACCGGGTAGCGCCGGTAGTGCCCCGAGATGGACGGCCCGAGGAACCGGCCGACCCGCCACCAGGCGGGCCCGCCGGCGACCAGCCCGGCCACGGGCAGCACCAGCCTGGTGTAGGCCAGCCACGCGGGATGCCACACCGGCCCGCCCGGGACGCAGAACTCCAGGCTGGCCATCGTGCCGCCGGGCTTGACCACGCGCGCGAGCTCGGTCAGCGTCGCCTGCGGGTCCGCGACGTACCGCAGCAGGTAGCTGAACGCGAGCCCGTCGAACGTCGCGTCCGCGAACGGCAGCCGTTCCGCCTGCCCGACGGCCAGCTTGATCCGCCCCGCGACCGGGGACCCCGCCACGTTGGCCGCCCCTCGCCGCAGCATCCGCTCGGTCAGGTCGACCCCGACCACCGTCCCGCCAGTCCGCCTGGCGATCTCGATCGCCACCCCCGCCGTCCCGGACGCCACGTCCAGGATCAGCGGTCCCCGTCCCGCGCCCCCCGCCGTCCCGCCCCCGCCGCGAGCACCGCCTGCCTCCCCGTTCGCCAGGCCCCGCGCGATCGCGTTGACCGCGGCGAGACGCCACCGCTCGTTCTGATGAAAGGAAAGAATTTCGGCGAGGCTGTCGTAGCGAGCGGGCAGCGGCGAGAACAGGCTCCGAGCCAAATTGCTGGTGTCCGGCATTGCGGCTCCCAGGGCGTCCGGTTTCCACCGGATGTCTACCCAGTGGGGCGCCGTTGCCGACCAGGCTACCGTGGAGATGGGGTGCATGGATGGAAGGAGTGGCCTGATGCTGTCGTGGCATGTGGACAAGCCCGGGCCTGTCGGCGCCGGGCAACCGCTGGTCCTGCGGGACACGCCGGTTCCGTCGCCGGGGCCGGGCGAACTGCTGCTGCGGGTGCTCGCGTGCGGGGTGTGCCGGACCGACCTGCACGTCACCGAGGGCGACCTGCCGGTGCACCGGGCCGGCGTGACGCCGGGCCATGAGGTGGTGGGGCAGGTCGCCGCCGTCGGGTCCGCGGACACCTCCGGGTTCGCGGAAGGCGACCGGGCCGGCGCCGCCTGGCTGCGCTGGACCGACGGCAGCTGCCGGTACTGCCTGCGGGGCGCGGAGAACCTCTGCCCGTCCTCGGTGTACACCGGATGGGACGCCGACGGCGGCTACGCCGAGTACATGACCGTCCCTGCCGCCTACGCGCACCGGCTGCCCGCCGGGTACGCGGACGCCGAACTGGCACCGCTGCTTTGCGCGGGGATCATCGGCTACCGGGCACTGAAGCGCGCGGCCCTGCCGCCCGGCGGGCGGCTCGGCGTCTACGGGTTCGGCGGCAGCGCTCACCTGGCCGCGCAGGTGGCGCTCGCGCAGGGGGCGACGCTGTACGTGATGACCCGCGGCGAGCGTGCGCAGCAACTGGCGCGCTCGCTCGGCGCCGTGTTCGTGGGCGGGCCCGCCGACATGCCGCCCGAGCCGCTTGATTCGGCGATCCTCTTCGCGCCAGCCGGCGACCTGGTGCTGCCCGCGCTCGCCGCGCTCGACCGCGGCGGCACGCTGGCGATCGCCGGCATCTACCTGACCGATATTCCGGCCCTGTCGTACGAGCGGTACCTGTTCCAGGAGCGGCAGGTGCGCAGCGTCACATCGAACACCAGGCAAGACGCCCGCGAGTTCCTCGCGTTCGCCGGGTCGCACCGGCTATCGGTCACTACGCACTCCTACCGGCTCGACTCCGCCGGCCGGGCCCTTGAGGACCTCAAGGCGGGCCGTTTCGAGGGCGCCGCGGTGCTCCTCCCGTAATGGGCGGCTACTGGGACAGCGTGGTGTTCTGCGCGCCGACCTTGATGGCGATGCCCTGATTGGTCACTGCGACGCCCTGCAACTGCAGCCCGGCAGGGAGCTTGGGCACGGTGAACGTGTAGTCGGGCAACTCGCCGAGGAGCGAGGCCGCGATGGCGGCCAGGCCCCCCACCTTCACCGTGATCTTGTTCGGCGCGGTCTGGGTGACCAGCGCCGTGGCGCTCAGGGGGCCCACGCTGACGTTGGCGGCGTTCGGGCCGGCGGAGGGGTCAGCGGCGATCGTGACGCCGTGGGCTCCGGTCGCGTTCACCAGCGAGGCGAACGTGATGAGGGCGGTGCCCGAGATGTGGTCGATGGTGGCGCCGTTGAAGCTGGAGTTCAGGTGCACGCCGGTCGCGGTCGCGCTGACCGTCGAGATGACGAGCTTGCCCGTCTGTATGTTGCTCGCGCTGATGTCGATCGTCCTGACGTCGTGCTCGGCGACCTGGGTGAGGAACGGGAAGCCCTCGATAGTCACCGAAGGCTTCGCGGACAGGCCGGCCGACGACTGGATCTTGTCGGCGATCATGTTCTCCGCGTACGCCTTGGCCACCTGGTCGCCGATGACGAAGAGCACGGCGAGCACGGCGAGCGTGCTCAGCAGGGCGATCCACTTCCGCCCGCGGCGCCGTCGGCGCCGCGCCCCGCGCACCCCCCGCGGCCCGCGCGGCCCGTATTCGCGGTAACCGGCCTGCCCGGCTGCGGCCTGCCCGGCTGCGGCCCGCCCGTAGCTGTCCTGCCGGTACCCGTCCTGCGGGAGCCCGTCTAGCGAGCGCCCGTCCTGCCCGAAGCCGGCCTGCGGGTGCCCGTCCTGCCCGAAGCCGGCCTGCCCGCCTGCGGCGCCTTTGGTGTACAGGGGCGGCTGAGACGGCCACCCGTCTCGTGGTCGCGGTTGGTCCGGGTACTCGCTCACGTGGGCCCCTCTCGCTGCTTCGGTCCACCATTCGTTTATACCGGCCCTTCGCGACTCTATACCGGCGCTTCGCGACCCCCCGGGCCCACGATGCATGTGCCGGGCACGCTATCGCGTACCCGGGCCGAAGGCGCGCGTCCGGCTCCCCCGGCAGGCCAAGTCCGTCCCGGCGCGGTCATTGGCGCTGCGGCCCCCCGGGTGCGGCCCCCGGGCCTCCAAGGCGGGTCACGTAACTGGGGCACCTGCGCATCTGGCCCAATGGGACCGGGGTAGCTGCGCATCTGGCCCAAAACGCGGCACGAGCCAGTGGTTCGTGTGGGATGCACGGGGCGCAGGTATCTGTGGATCGTTACGACACCCGGATCCCGGGCAGGACTACTCGGGCGTCAGAGCCCCTCCAGCACCGACAATCCTTCGCCTTGTCCGGCCGGCTGCACCCGGGCGCAGCCGGCGCACCTGCGCCGGCCCGGTCTCACGATAGGGAACAGCTTCCGGGCGGCGTCGCGCCGGCGTCACTGCGCCGGCGCCGCCATTTGCGGGTTCGCTCAGGTTACGGATCAGGAGCTGGGCTCGGACAGCTGAGTGTGGCTGGCGGAGGCCAAGATGGTGATCCCCTGCGATGTGACGGCGACCTTGGTGATCTTCATGCCTGCCGGAAGCTTCGGGATGCTGAACGAGAAGTTGCCGAACGAGCTAAGCAGACCGCCCAGCGCGCTCCCCTTGGTGTTCTCTATCTGGACGCTGATCTCGTTCGGCCCCGTCTGGGTGACCTTCGCGACCGCGGTGTCGCTAAGCGGCCCGAGGCTGGCGGTGATCTTCACCTGATTCGGGCCGTACGCGGACATGGTGATGCCGGTCCCCGCGCCCCCGTTGCCGGCGCTGGCCAGCGAGGAGAACGAGACGAAGATCGTGCCGCTGATGTGGTCGACCGTCCCGCCGTTGAATGAGGAGTTGAGGTGAACGCCGGTCATCGTGCCCTTGATGCTCGTGATGTTCACCGGCCCGGCGGGGACGTTGCTCGCCGAGATGTCGATCTGGCGGATGTCATGCGCGATCAGCTGGGTGAAGAACGGGAAGCCCTCGATGGTCACCGACGGCTTGACCGGGAAGCCGTTCTTGACGAACTGGTTGGCGATGTCGTTCTCTGCGATCGCGTTGGCCACGCGATCGCCGATTGTCGCCAGGATCAGCACCACGATGATGGTGAACAATGCCATGATCAAGCGCCGGCCGCGCCGGCGCCGGAATGGCCTGCCGCTCGGGTAGCCGAGCCGCCCCCCCTGCGGGTCGGCCGCGCCATATGGCCCGCCTGGCCCGCCTGGCCCGCCCGGCCCGCCCGGCCCCGGTCCCCCCGGTTCGCCCGGTCCGCCGGCGTATGGGTCCTGCCAGCCTGGCTGCCGCGTGTACTGCGGCGGTTGCTCCGGCCACTGGCCCGGCGGCAGATCCTGCGCCTCGCGACCGCCCGGCTGGCCAGAGCGTTCCGGTGGCCATACCGTCTGCTGGAACCCGGCCTGCGCTGCCTGGCCGGCCTGCGCTGCCTGGCCGGCCTGCATCCCCTGGCCGGCCTGCATCCCCTGGCCGGCTTGCGCTGCCTGGCCGGCCTGCGCGCCCTGCGCGGGCGGGGTTTCCCGGGCGGGAGTGAACGACGGCCGGGCCGGGGAGAACGACGGCCGGGCGGACCATTCCGGCCGCCCCCCCGGCCCGGGCTGCTGTACCGGCTGGACCCGCGTCGGCGCCACCGGCTCGGGCCCCCGCGCCTGCGGTTCACCCGCCTGCGGTTCACCCGCCGACGACCGCGCTGCCTGCCCCCGCGACTCAGGGGCCTGGTCCTGGAGATCCGGCTGCCCCGCCGAGTCGGCGGCCCCCGCGGCCCCCTCGGCCCCGGCCGCCCCGGCCGACCCAGCGCCGGCCTCAGAGCCAGCGCCGGCCTCAGAGTCTGAGCCACCGTCAGCGCCGGAAACCCCGCCAGTGCCGGAGTCGGCAGGCGCGGGCGGACTGGTCGGCTCGGCGGGTTCCGTGCTCATCTTTAGCCCCCAGGTCTTGTCGACTGCCGGCGCATTCAAGTATCGATTGATATCGACGCAGCAGGAAAGCGTCTTCCTCGCAGTTATAGTCCACCAGATTCCGGATTTCACGCGCGAGTTCTAGACTCCAAGAGGACGCGGCGCCCTGGTGTCCGCACGGGTGATCGCAACACGTCCGTAACCGGCGCGATGCGACCGCGAGCGGACGCGAGGCGGTCGGACGTCGGAGCCGGTCGCCGTGGACTCGCCCGGCGAGGGCGCGGGCAAGTACACCAGAAATCCATCCCACATCAAGGATACGAAATAAACGCAATTAATCAACGGGGCGCACCGAGCGGGAGGGAATCGGCAGTGGCTAATCAGGTGGCACAGAAACCTCATGCCGCGCCACCGCTGCTGGTACGGACGAGGCGCTCTGATCACCGGCTTGACGGCGGGACCGAATACCGTATCGGGCGCGACCCAGCCGCCGACATCGTGATCGATGACGCCCGGGTGTCCTGGCGGCACGCCACGCTGCGCGTGGACGGGCGGTCGTGGGTGCTCGAGGACCCGGGCAGCACCAACGGCACCTGGGTGGGGTCGGAACGGGCCAGCCGCATCGACATCAGGTCCAACTGCGTGGTGCGGCTCGGAAGCCCCGACGACGGCCCGGTGCTGCGCTTGGAGCCGCAACTGCCGCCGGAGCCGGAACCCTCCGGCGGCCCCGATCCCGCACTGGCCGAAGCCTGCCTCGCGCACCTGCCGTCCGTCGACCGCCGCCCCACCGCTCGCATGCCGCTTCCGGCCAAGGTCATGCGCATCGGCCGCACTCCCGAGAACGACCTGGCCGTCCCGGATCTGGGCGTTTCGCGCAAGCACGCCGAACTGCGCAAGTCGCAGTCGGGCCGCTACCAGATCATCGACCTCGGCAGCCACAACGGCACGTACGTGAACGGCTCGCAGGTGCAGGGCGCGGTCGAGCTCACCGAAGGCGACATCATCGGCATCGGCCGCGCGACCTTCCGGCTGGCCGGCGACGAGCTGAAGGAGTACGTCGACACCGGCGACGTCTCGTTCGAGGCCCGCGAGCTCAAGGTCGAGGTGCAGGGCGGCAAGATCCTGCTGGACGACGTCAGCTTCCCGATCGAGGAGCGCTTCCTCGTCGCCGTGATCGGCCCGAGCGGCGCCGGCAAGTCCACGCTGCTCAACGCGCTGACCGGGATGCGCCCCGCGGACACGGGGACGGTCCTGTACGACAACCGCGACCTGTACAAGGACTACGCCGAACTGCGCCACCGGATCGGCCTGGTGCCGCAGAAGGACATCATGCACACCCAGCTGACCCCGCGCACGGCGCTGGGCTACGCGGCCGAACTGCGGTTCCCCGGCGACACGCACAAGGCCGAGCGCACCAGGCGGGTGGAGGAGGTGCTCGCCGAGCTCAGCCTGACCCACCGCGCGGACCTGCGTGCCGAGAACCTGTCCGGCGGCCAGCTCAAGCGCGTGAACGTGGCCCTCGAGCTGCTGACCAGGCCCAGCCTGCTGTTCCTCGACGAGCCGACAAGCGGCCTAGACCCGGGCCTCGACGCGCAGGTCATGGAGCAGATGCGCGATCTCGCGCATGACGGCCGGACGATCATCGTGGTCACGCACAGCGTGGAGAACCTGAACACCTGCGACCGGCTGCTGGTCCTCGTGCCCGGCGGCAGGATCGCCTACTACGGCCCGCCGCAGGACGGGCTGAAGTACTTCGGGAAGCCGCGCTGGGCGGACGTCTTCCGCGCCTTCGACGCCGAGCCTGGCCGTGACTGGGCCGGGGAGTTCCGGCGGTCGAAGGAGTTCACGCGGTACGTCACCAACCCGATGAGCCCCCGGCCGCAGGCTCACGTCCCTGCGCGGCAGGGCTACGGCCGGCAGCCGCCCGCGCTGCCGCCCCGCCGCCGCGGCCGGGTCCGCCAGCTGTCCACGCTGTCCCGCCGGTACCTGCGGGTGATCGCGGCGGACCGCTTCTATCTCGGCTCCATCATCGTGCTGCCGTTCATCCTCGGCGCGCTGGTGCGGCTTCTTTCGCCCGCGCACGGGCTCAGCGGCGCGGCGGGCACGAACGCTGACGCCCAGACGATGCTGATGGTGCTGATGATCATGGCCTGCCTGGCCGGCGTGGTGAACGCCGTCAGGGAAGTGGTCAAGGAACGGCCCATCTACATCAGGGAACGCGCGGCCGGCCTGTCGGCCGGCGCCTATCTCGCCTCCAAGGTGCTGGTCCTCGGCGCGATCGCCGTCCTGCAGGCGGTGGTCATGACGATGATCGGCGTGCTCGGCGAGCCGCTCCCGCCCAGCGGGTCGTTCCTGAATCGCGCGCCCCTCGCCGAACTGGTGCTGGCCGTGGCGTTCCTGGAGTTCGCCTCGGCCTGCCTCGGCCTGCTCGTCTCCACGATGGTGTCCAGCTCGGACAAGGCGATGCAGGCGATCGTCCTGGCCACGATGATCCAGTTCGTGTTCTCCGGCGGCATCATCTCGCTGGCCGGAAAGCCCGGCCTTGAGCAGGTGGCCGAGATAGCCCCGGCTCGCTGGGGGATGGCGGCGCTCGCCTCCACTGCCCGGCTCAACCAGCTCAACCCGTCGATAGGCGCCAAGCCCGACTCGCTGTGGAACCACGGCGCTGGCGTGTGGCTGCTCGATATGGGCCTGATGCTCGTCCTGTCGGCGGCATACCTGGCGATCGCCTGGTGGCAGCTGAACCGCCTGTCCCCGGGCCACCGCAGGTAAAACAAGATCTTTCATCCCGAACGGTCCCCGTGGCGCCCGTCAGGCGCCATGGTGACAGGGAACACGGCGAGACCATGACGATCTTGTACTGGGGGTGAAGGTCGCTCTTCCCCCCAAGGCCGTCGTCAGCGCGGTGTTCGTCGCGTCGATGTTCATGAACATCATGGACGCCACCGTGGTGAACGTGGCGCTGCCCACGCTCAGCCGGTACTTCGCGGTGCCGGTGGCGTCGGTGAGCGGGGTGGTCACCACCTACCTGGTGACGCTGGCTGTGGCGATGCCCGCGTCCGGGTGGCTGGGGGACCGGTTCGGCGCGCGGCGCGTGATGCTCGCCGCCATAGGCGTCTTCACCGCCGCCTCCGCGGCGTGCGGGGTCGCGACGTCGCTGCCCGAGCTCGTCACGTTCCGCGCCGTGCAGGGGCTCGGCGGCGGCACGCTGGTACCGGTGGGGATGGCGATGATGTTCCGCGCGTTCCCGCCCGCCGAGCGGATCAGGGCCAACCGGCTGCTGATCGTGCCGACGCTGATGGCGCCCGCGCTCGGCCCGGTGATCGGCGGGCTGCTCGTGGACGGGCTGTCCTGGCGGTGGATCTTCTACATCAACGTCCCGATGGGCGCCGCGGCGCTCGCCTTCGGCGCGCTGTTCCTGCCCCGCGGCTCCGAACACCCGGCCGGCCGCTTCGACCTGCCCGGGTTCCTGCTGGCCGGGGCCGGCTTCCCGCTGTTCATGTACGCGATGTCCATCGGCGCCTCGTCGGGCTGGGGCTCGCCCCCGGTGCTGGCGACCGGCATAGCCGGCCTGGCGCTGCTTGCCCTGTTCGCGATCGTGGAACTGCGGGTCACCGAGCCGATGCTGCGGCTGCGGATCTACGCCGACCGGCTGTTCCGTACCACTAACCTCCAGCTCACGTTCGCGGGCGCGGGGTTCGTCGGCACCCTCTTCCTCGTCCCGCTGATGCTGCAGAACGGCCTGGGCTTCAGCGCCGTGCACTCCGGCCTTTCGACCTTCACCGAGGCCATCGGCGGGATGAGCGGCGTGCAGATGACCACGCGGCTGTACAAGCGGGTGGGGCCGCGGCGGCTGATGGTCGCCGGAATGACCGGCACGGTCGTGACCGTAGGCGGGATGGCGTTCGCCGGACCCGCTAACGCGGCATGGCTGATCCCGGTGCTGATGTTCTTCACCGGGTGCTCGTTCGGGTTCGCGATGTCGCCGTCCCAGGCGGCGGCCCTGGCGACGGTGTCGCCGGCGCTGACCGGCCAGGCGTCCACGCTGCTCAACACGCTGCGGCAGGCCGGGGGAGCGGCCGGGGTGGCGCTGCTTGGCAGCGTGCTCGCCGCCACCAGGCCCGGGCCGCTCGACCTGGCCGGCTACCGGCTGGCGTTCGTTGCCGCGGCCTGCCTGATGGTGGCGGGCGGGGTCCTGTCGGCCATGGTCAGGGACTCCGACGCCGCCCCGACGATGGGCTACGGTCCCGGCGGGCCAGACGGTCCCGGCACCATCGCGGAGCCGGCGGTGCCCGAAGCGGCCTGAGCCCCGCGCGGGCTACCCTGTCGGGCGTGACCACCGACGGTTCCGCTCTCTCGTTCGCGCTCGCGCGAGCCATGCTCAGCCGCTTCCCGCTGATCGACGGGCACAACGACCTGCCCTGGGAGATACGCGGCCAGTTCGGCGGCGACCCCGCGGCGGCCAGCCTGACCGGGCGTGTCGCCACCACCCATACGGACATCCCCAGGCTGGTCGAGGGCGGGGTGGGCGGCCAGTTCTGGTCGGTCTTCGTCCCCGCCAGGCTGGCGGGCGGCGCGGCGGTGACCGCCGTGCTCGAGCAGGTCGACCTGGTGCACCGGCTGGTGAGGCAGTACCCGTCCCGCTTCCAGCTCGCGCTGACCGCTGACGACGTCGAGCGGGCGTTCGCGGCGGGGCGGATCGCGTCCCTGCTCGGCGCCGAGGGCGGCCACTGCATCGGCGGGTCGCTCGGCGTGCTCAGGTCGCTGTACGCGCTCGGCGTGCGGTACATGACGCTGACCCACAACTCCAGCGTGGGCTGGGCGTCCTCGGCCACCGACGACGTCGTTCCCGGCGGCCTCACCGGCTTCGGCCGCGAGGTCGTGGCGCAGATGCAGCGCCTCGGCATGCTCGTCGACCTGTCCCACGTGTCCCCGTCGACGATGCACGCGGCCCTGGACGCGGCGCGCGCGCCGGTGATCTTCTCGCACTCGTCCGCGCTCGCCCTCTGCGACCACCCCCGCAACGTGCCCGACGACGTCCTGACGCGGCTCGCCGCGAACGGCGGCGTGTGCATGGTGACGTTCGTGCCTTACTTCGTCTCCCAGGATTGCGCCGACTGG
The DNA here is from genome assembly GCA_027314595.1 of Actinomycetota bacterium. GTDB lineage: Bacteria > Actinomycetota > Actinomycetes > Streptosporangiales > Streptosporangiaceae > Trebonia. The sequence continues at coordinate 48,016 of DAHVAN010000460.1, forward strand.
TTCTACGGCCTGCGCGCGGAGCTGGCGCGGCGCGGCAAGGACCCGATGGACATGGCGGCCGCGGCCGGACTGCTGCCGGAGTGGGAACGAGAGCACCCGGTCCCGGTCGCGACCCTGGCCCAGGTAGCCGACCACGTGGAGCACGTGCGCGCGGTCGCCGGGATCGGGCACGTCGGGCTCGGCGGCGACTTCGACGGCACGCCCGCCGTGACGCAGGGACTGCACGACGTGTCCTGCTATCCCGCGCTGTTCCGCGAACTGCTCCGCCGCGGCTGGTCAGAAGCGGACTGCAAGGCCCTGGCCGGCGGCAACATCCTGCGCGCCCTGCGCGCCGCGGAGTCATGCGCGGATGCGCGAGCCAGGACCTAGTACCGCACCCAGATTGCATCCTTCGCGCTGACCGGAGAAAATCCGTACTCTTCCATCAGAGCACGCCCCGCATCGTTGGCTGGACGCGCGAACAGCGGTCGTGCGATGCCAGGTGTTCGGATCGCGGCTAGCGATTCCACCAGCGAGGCGATGACGCACCTGCGCGTCCAGGCGGCCCCCGGCGCCCAGATTACCGATACATAGGCCCCGTTGACCGTCTCTGCTGGAGCAGCGAGATCGTCGGGCTTGAGTTGGCTGCCGGAGGTAATCTGCCTCGCCATGATTCGGTGTACCGCTTCGGCTCGCAATGGATACACGATGAAGTATCCGAACCGCGTCCTGTCGTGCCGGTCGACGACTGTGACCACGCAGCCGGGAACTCGCCTGACTCGATCGGCTAGGGCCTGCGGAGTTGGCTGCCTGTCACCGAGCACAGGGTAAGACTCCGCAAGGAGTCTGCCGAGTACTCCGTCGGCGGCGGGGACGGCCGAGCAGTGCGATAGGGCGCGGTGGTGCTCGCTGAGCGCTATATGGCCGGGAAGCAGGCTTTGAACTCCCGGATGCAACTCGCGGAGCCGCGCCTTGCGCTCGTCAGACAGCACACGCCGCACTGAGGCCATGGCCGCGGCGAAGGTCGTGGGCGGTATCAAGGTGACGACGCGGCGGGCAAGAGCAAGCCTGCCTGCGGACGGCCGCGTGCAGCACGGCCTTCCATCACGCAGCCGTAGTCCCCACTGAGCCGACAGCCAGATGCTGGCGGCAGCGACCGCGAGCCCGATAGCCCACCATGCCGCGACCGGGAAGCCGGGCGAGACCGACAGGCCGGCCAGCGTCGCGGCCGCGAGCGCGGCGCCCGAGATCGCGGTCGTGGTCAGCGCGGACATCAGTTCGCGCCGAAGACCTTCTCGCACCCTCGTAACAGTCACCCATGACGCTTCCACCAGCACGCCGCCGCACGCAATCACGATTACTGCCCAGCGCACGGGGTCGATATGACCGTCAGGTATCACGCTGGCTGCCACGCCGGCCAGCAGCAGGGAGATGCCGGCGTTCACCCAGATCACGGTCCGCCGCGCCCAGGTCTGTGCTCGCTGGACGTAACCCCACTGGACCTTCGCCAGCCATGGGGTCGGCCGCTCCTCATGGTGCTCGAAGTCGTCAGGGAACCACTGCCTGGCTTCGTCCGGTGTCATTACGTAACGCCGCGTCCACACGACGCATTGAACCGCGAACACCTGGGCAAGCCCGGCGCCGACGAAACAGAACAGGGCGAGATCCGGCCAGCGTGCGAATGGGGAGCTGGCCTGCAGCACTAGTGCGGCGAGCGTGAAGCTCGCGCCCGCGAGCAGCGGTGCCGCGACAGCGCCAGCCGCCTGGACGCTGTCCAGATAGCCGGGCAGGCCTGGCAGCGTCCAGACGTCCCGTCCGGTACGCGGTGCCCCGGGAGGTTCCAAGTTGGCCATCGTGTCCGCACGCGTCTATTCACTGGCGCACGGGCAGTCCGGGGCATGCTGCCCGTCGATTCCGCCGCAGCACTCGCAAGCCCAGGTCTTGATGCCGCTTATGCCGAGCAGCGCGTCAGTCTCTAGTCCCCGCTGGTACCCTCCTGGACCGATCCTGAGAAGAGACCGCAGGTCCGGTTCGATGTCTTCGTCGCGTACGGCTGGCGGGAGCAGGAGGGCGACAACGACGCAGTCGGGCCCGGTCTGTTCGACGTCACGCAATTCGACGTCGGAGTGCCGTCGGCGCAACTCTGGTACCGCCCATGCCATCACGGATTCCTTCTCGAACCCGGCCAGGCTGCCGGGGTCGGCGAGCAACCGGATCCGGCGCGGCTCCACCTCGGTCATGCGGCTCGCCTACTCGCCACCGCTGTGAGCCTTCTCGATCATGCACCCGAGGTCGCGTGCCTCGTCGACAGCCTCAGCCGCAGGCTTGCCGAGCAGCTTCGCCGCCTCATCCTTGCTGAGCGGCCTGCCCTCCCGGGCATGCAGGGCGCTGAGCAGCTTGCGCGTGTCGGCGATCTTGATCGTCAGCTCGTCAGATTTGACCGCGTCCTCGTCGTCCCGATCAGCAGGGGCCAGGACGGTCCTGTCCCGCAACGCCTCTGCGCAGGCGGTGCTCGCTCGCCGCAGCAGGGCCATCCGCGTCTGCGGCGAGATGGGGCGGAAAGCATCCGTCTCGTTCCGCTGCGGGTCGACCTTCATCAGCGCGCTGTAATGGTAGATCATCGCTATTCCACTGTCGCAGGACGCGATAGACGCCAGCGCCACACCAGCGCCGTGCCGTTCCACCCGGATGCGCTTGGCCTCTTCGTATGCCCGTAGCCCGCGCCGCATGTAGCCTTCCGCTTCGGCGTCCCGGCTGAGCTTCGCCAGGCTGAGGCAAGGACCGCCGAGGTTGAACCGGGCTCTGTCCATATCGGGACTGTCCTTGATGCCTAGCTTTTCGAGGTAAACCCTGCGCTTGTTCTCCGACTTCTCAAGCATCTCAAGGGACAGGGCGTACTGCGCCTTTTGCCGTACGGGATCGTCGGTGTCCCTTGCCTGCGTCTTGATGATCAGCGCCTCCATCGCGCGCGCACGTTCTTGCCTGATCAAGTTCCACCAATGACCGTCGCCTTCGGGTTCGGCGGCAGCCGCCTCTCTCGCCAGCTCCTGCGCCCGCAGTGCCCAGGACAGCGCGCTCGCCAGGACGGCAATCCGCTCGTCCACATCTGCTGGCGGGTTGTCCTTCAGGTACCGTGCACGGCCGTTCCAGCACTCGGACAGAAGCGAGCGATCTCGTGACTCGTCCAGGCAGCCGATGGCCTTTTCGAACAACTTGGACGAGGTCTTGGATCGGCCCCTGATCTCACCTGCCCTGGCGATACCGTATAGCGCAAGGCCCCAGCTTCGAGCGGGAACGCGAGCCGGCCGTTCGGCGTCAAGCGCATCCTCTAGGCGCTGGAACGACTCACCGTCGCCGTAGGTGGTCATCAAGCGCTGGCCAGCGTCCGTGACGAGCAGCGCAACCGGTGCGGGTAGCGGCTCGTGATCACCGATGCGGATCAGTCGCTCGTCTTGCCGGATCCGTTCCGCGATCAGGCGGTGCATGAGCATTGCCGCCACGGGACGGGTCAGGAACCGGATCAGTCCGGCCTGTTCCAGCAAGCGCGCGAGACGGGCGAATTCGCCATCTCGCGCCCTGGTAGGCGAAAAGAACTCTTCGAACGCCGCAGTCGGCTGGGCTACAGGTGGCCCCCACGCGATAAGGTGCGCGAGGTCAAGTGCGCCGGGCTCGCCCGCGAGCAGATCCCGCGCCAGTTGCCAGTTCAGGCTCGCGTCGTTCGCGGGTTCGTCTGGGACGCGCGCACCAGCCTCGACAGCCGCCAGCGCCGCCTCGTAGAACAGTGGGCTCCCCCCAAGGCGTCCGCGCAGTCCGGAATCGACGCCGAGCATGTCGCCGCTGCCCAGTTCTCCCAGCACCACGTGAGTAGTCGTCGGCCAGAGATCAGATTTGGGCCATGCTTCGAGCCAGGCGCGATTGGTGGTGGTGACGATAACCGTCTGGTTGGCGCGGATTGTGCGCGGCAGCAACTGAGGGCCGATCTCACCGGGGTCGCCGTTGGCGTTGTCCAGCACAAGCACCCACGGCGCGTCGCTGACCTCAAGCCGACGGATCGCGGCGTCGCTGAAGGGCACGAGGTCGAGCCTTTCAAGAGGCTGCCGGTAGCCCCGTTCCGTCTGCTCGATCTCCGCTTGGGCAAGCGCGGACTGAAGCGCCGACCGATCGGCGGCGTTGAGAAACCATCCGTATCCGCCGTCGGCTTGTCGAGCGCGGGCACAGGCGAGCGTCGACTTGCCGAATCCTGGGTCCCCGTAGATGACGATCCGCCCCCGGGCCTTCATCAGGCTGTCAAATGCCTCCTCGCGGCTTGGATACCGCTTGGCGGCCGGCATCTCGGGAAGTCGCGTCCAGATGGCAGGGGTGGAACTGTCGGCTGGCCGGCCGAGCGGTGGGAACAGACCCGGGCCCTGCGCATTCGCGATGTCGCACAATTTGATATCAACGTTGCTCAGGTATCCGGTTGCTTCTGCTGTGGCCTGCGAGAAGGAATTTACCCGGGCATCGGTTGCGCTCGGCGAAAAATCGGTCGTGGCGTACGTCGGGTCAACCGCGAGAAGGCAATCGGGCCAGTCCTGACCAGTCTGGACCCGCAATTCGCCAGCCTTGACCAGCTCAAGCGGGCTGGGCCAGGACTTCTGGTCCAGCTGCACGGTCAATGGTTCTCGAAGGTCAGCTACGACGAAGGCGTGCCCTTCCCGCTCTCCGTAGACGCTCCGCGGGGAAAAACGGCTGTCGTACATGATCGCGATGTACGGCCTGATCTGGGCTCGCATCAGCGCGGTGGCATAAAGGATCGCAAGGTCCAGGCAGGTCCCACCAGAGTCCCGCCGTACCCAGGCTGGGTAGCGCACCCGCTGCCTGGGCACGGCTTCGAGCTTGAAGGCCGGAAAACGCCAGGGCGAGTGCATGTACTTTAATTTGAGTTCGCGAATGCTCTCGTACACCTCGCGGGCAATCGACTTACCTGACTTCCATCCAGTGTCGGGCTGGGTGTATCGCCTCGGCGCCGCCATGCCGATCTCATCAAGGGCTGGCACACTGACATACCTGGCTAGCGCGGGTATGTCGGTGATTTCCCAGTCCGGCCAGGGCTCGAAAGCCGCACGTTGCGTGTCCCGCGTGTTCGCACCTTCAGCCGACGCGTCGTTCCCCGTCATGTTCACGCACCTTCCGCTGATATGCGTCGATCATCCCCCTGTACAGTCTCCCGCCAGTCTCGGCCGGGCACCAGATAGGCGGATATCCCCGGACAGGCTCGGACAGGTCCGTTGTCTGGGCGAGCACGTGTCGCGGCGGCTAGGTTGATGCAGGTGGAAGTCAGCGATGTCTCATCACGTCACGAGTTCGAGCCCGTACCGCTTCCGGCAGGTGATCGAGGCGAATACGATCCGGCCGCGCTAGGGCAGGCGTTGCGTGAGTGGGTGACCTCACCCCCCATCCGCTTCCTGGCAGCCGCTTCGGGCTGGACATGGCCGCAGGATGCAGGCACGCTAGCGATGCTCGACGGGCTCGCGGAGATGTCCGCTGACTGGGACTTCCGCGGGGGCAGAGAACGCAACTTCATTGAGGGCACGCCCGCGACTGTCAACGGCAGGCAGATATCCGATGACCTGGTGGTAGCCGCGGCTCGTGCGCTCGGCCTCGTCGAGGCGAATGCGGTCACCGACAGGTCATTCTCTCATCTTGTCGTCCTGTCTGGCTTGGCCCGCGCTTGCGTGAACCGGACGCACCATGCCGCCGAACTCATGCGGGGCGGGCTCAAGGCGGGCTCGGTGGTCGTGCTTGGCGCGCACAGGAAACTCGGCGGCGCGGAGCCGGAACAGGCTCGTGCCCTGGGTGCTCGCGAGCTAACCGACGAGGCGGAAGTGATCCTGGCTGCGACCCGCCGGGCGTTCGGGCTTGGTGAGCCGACAGCTGCCGACACGTCATGGCCGGCTCCCAACCCGGACGTGCCAGAGGAGTTCCAGTCGGCGTGGGCCCATTACCGATGGCCGGGCACGGAGGTGGTGATCGCCCCCTCGAGCGTGCCGGCGAAGCGCCGTGCCAATACCACCGACCAGCTTAGGTACTGGGCCGGCCTGGCCGGTGTGGGCAGCGACGACGACGTGCTCGTGGTCACCACCCAGATCTACGTCCCCTTCCAGCACATGGAGGCGGTCCGCGTGCTCGGGCTTGAACGTGGCTGCGGCGTGTACTCTTGCGGCGTAGACGCGGCGAGTTCGCTGCTCCCGGCCAGGACGTTTGGCGGGCGGGACTACCTGCAGGAGATAAGGTCCGCTCTCCGTTCTGCTCCAGTGCTGCTGCGGGCGGCCCTTGAGGCCGCGCGGTGACCGAGATCGCGAGGAGGACAAGAGCTGATGGCGGCACCAGTCGCGGCCACGCCGGAGCTTCGCCGGCGGGCAGACCTGGACGTGCTGACCTGGCCAGTCTTCGACGGGCTCGATATCGACGTGCTGGTGACGACGCGCGCCGGCGGGGTTTCGTCCGGGCCGTACGCGTCGCTCAACCTCGGCTTGCATGTAGGCGATGACGCCGAACGCGTGCTGGAGAACCGGCGGCGCGCTGCGGCGGCCCTGGGCGCGGATCTCGGCGATATGGTCTTCTGCAACCAAGCGCACGGCCGTGAGGTGCACGTTGTCTCCGCCGCGGACCGGGGGAGGGGCTCGCTCAGCCTGGGTGACGCGATAGCTCAGACGGATGCGCTGGTCACCGCCGAGCCTGGCATCGCGCTGGTGGTCATGGTCGCGGACTGCGTGCCGATCGTCCTCTACGATCCGGTGGCGCACGTGCTGGCCTGCGTGCACGCCGGGTGGCGTGGCACCGTCGCGCGGGTCGGCGAGGCGGCCGTGGCGGCCATGCGCGAGCTCGGGTCGAGCCCGGAGAACGTCATCGCCGGGATCGGGCCGGCGATCTCTCCCGATCGATACCAGGTGGGCGCGGACGTTGTCGAGGCGGCGGGGCAGAGTCTAGGCAGCTGCGCAGCAACGGTGATCCGGCCTGACGGGACGGGCAAGTGGCTCTTCGACCTGTGGGCAGCCAACCGCGCCGTCTTGCGCGATGCTGGCCTGGCCAACGAGCACATCAGCGTCGCCGCGATGGCTACCGGGACGGTAGGCCCGAACCAGTTCTTCAGCGACCGCGAGGTCCGGCCGTGCGGCCGGTTCGCGGCGATCGCGCGATTGCGCCCGCGGGAAGGCCGACGGTGAGCGCATCCGTCCGCCGCGGGACAGTCTTCCGCTACGAGTCTTACGAGATCGATCCGGGCGCGGGGCTGCTGTCCTGCCGGTATAGCAGCGACGGGCGACGATTCGAGGAAAGGTTCGCGCTAAGCCCGGCCGGACGGTGGGGCTCGCCAGCCGCCCATGCCGCCGCTCGCCTCGTCTTCTTGTTCGCCGGAGTCTCCTATTACAAGACTGGCGCTCCGTCCGTGATCGACTTGGGCGAGACCGCGGTTACCGGCACCGAACGCGACTTCCTGCGCGAGTACTACGTGCAGGGTCTTGGAGAGTTCGCGTACAACAACGGGATCGACCTAGAGCCGCTGCGCATCGAGGGGCCAGTTGCCCCGGCTGTGCCGCCCGTGCCTCCAGTCACAGGTGGTCCGGTGCGTGCGCTCGTCCCGTTCGGCGGCGGCATCGACTCGATCGTCACCGTCGAGCAGATCCGGCAGCGGGCCGATTGCGCGCTCTTCATCGTGAGCAAGCCCGCAGACCGGTTCGCCGCCATCGAGCGACCCGCGCTGGTGACCGGCCTGCCCGTCGTCAGGGCGGAACGCCAGATCGACCCGCAGTTGCTTCGCTCGCGGGAACTCGGTTTCCTCAACGGCCACGTTCCTGTGACGGGAATTCTGTCCGCCGTCGCCGTGCTCGCGGCCGTGCTTGAGGGCCGGGACGCCGTGGTGATGTCCAACGAGTGGTCGGCGTCCGTGCCCACCCTTGAGCATGGCGGCCAGCCCGTTAACCACCAGTACTCCAAGAGCGAGGCGTTCGAGGCGGGGTTCCGGGAGGTGCTCGCCGGCTCAGGCGCCGGGCTCCCCGGCTACTTCTCGCTGCTGAGGCCCCGGACGGAGCTGTGGGTCGCGGACAAGTTCGCCGCGCTGAAGCAGTACCACGGCACGTTCCGCAGCTGTAACAAGGCCTTCTACATCGACAAGGCGATGCGCCTTGACTACTGGTGCGGGAATTGCGACAAGTGCCGGTTCATCGACCTGATCCTCGCGCCGTTCCTGCCGGCGGCCGAGCTCGAGCGGATCTTCGCGACCGCGCCGACGCCGCCTTCGGCCGGCAGCCGCGAGCCGCTGGCCGATCCGGCGCAGGCGGACAAGTTCCGTACGCTGCTGGCCACGTCCGCTGATGCGAAGCCCTTCGAGTGCGTCGGCGAAGTCAACGAGTGCCGCGCGGCGGCGCTGCTCGCCGCGTGCAGGGCCGACCGGGCCGGCTGCAAGCTGCTCCAGGAGCTGGCCGCCGAGGTGGCGGCCCTGCCGGACGCGCCGTCGCCGGCCGCGTCGGCGGCCATGCTGGGCCCGGTCGGGGCGCACTTCATCCCGGCCACCCTGGCGACCGGGGACCTGCTGGCATGACGGCGCGTCCCGGGCTCGCCTGGTCCGGCCTGGCCGGCGCCCGTGCCGGGGTCTGGGGGCTTGGCCGTGAGGGCATGGCGAACGTGCGCAAGCTGCGCTCGATCGGTGCCGAGCCTGTCCTGGTCGATGACAAGCCCGCCGTGGCCGGCATCGACGGACGGCCGGTGCTCGCGACCGGCGAGGGCGGACTCGAGGCGCTCTGCGGCTGCGACGCGGTGATCAAGACGCCAGGCATCAGCCGGTACCGTCCGGAGGTGGCCGCGCTGGCCGACCGCGGCATTCCCGTGGTCGGCGGGCTTGGGCTCTGGCTCCGCGAGGCCCCGCTCGAGCGGGTCGTCTGCGTCACCGGCACCAAAGGCAAGAGCACGGTCACGTCGATCGCCGGCCACCTGCTGAACGGGCTCGGGTACCGGTGCATGACCGGCGGCAATATCGGCGATCCGCCGTACGACCCGCAGGCGCCGCCCGGGCCGTGGGACTACTGGGTGATCGAGGTCTCCAGCTATCAGGCGACGGACCTGGCCTGCTCGCCTCCTGTCGTCGCGGTGACGTCGCTGAACCCCGATCACCTGCCCTGGCACGGCGGGGTCGAGCGCTACTACGCCGACAAGCTGTCCGCGTGCTCCCAGCCCGGCGCGGACCTGACGGTCGCCAACGGCGACAGCGACCTGATCCGCGACCGCGCCGGGCTGCTCGGGCCGCGGGTGGAGTGGGTGCGCGCGACCGACGAACCCGGCGCCACCTGGATGGATCCGCTCGGGCTGCTCGGCGCGCACAACCGGCGCAACGCGCTGATCGCGCGGCGCTGCCTGCTGGCCCTGGGGATCGGCGAGGCCGGCGACGACGCCGCGCTGCGCGCCGCGGCGAAGGGCTACCTGCCCCTGCAGAGCCGCCTGCAGGTCATCGGCGAGGTCGCCGGGGTGACCTTCGTCGACGACAGCCTCTCGACCAACGTGCTGCCGACCGCCGCGGCGCTCGAGGCCTTCCCCGGACGCCGGGTGGCGCTGATCGTGGGCGGTGAGGACCGCGGGATCGACTACACCCCGCTCGCGGAGGTGCTCGCCAGGCGCGACACGCGAACCCGCGTCCTGACGCTCCCCGACAGCGGCCCCCGCATCCACGCCGAGATCGGCAAGGCGCTGGGCGACCGGCCCGCGGGCATGGTGGCGGGCGTGACGGACTGCCCGGACCTGGACGCCGCCGTCGCCGAAGGGTTCCGCTGGGCGCGCCCGGACGGCATCGTGCTGCTCTCCCCGGCGGCGCCGAGCTTCGGTCACTTCCGCGACTACCGCGACCGCGCCGGTGCCTTCGCCCGCGCGATGCGCGCCTGCCCCCCGGCGCCGTGACCCGTGCGGGACCGGCCCCCGTCCGGCACCTGCCCCGGGGGCTGTGGCCCGCTGCCCTGCTGCGGCACTGGCGCGGCCCCGCGCCTCACGCGTCCTCGACCGTGATGCCCAGCTGGCGGGCCAGCAGCGGAGCGAGGGTGACGAGCTGCACGGTGTCGATGCGGGCGCCGCGCAGCGAATCATAGCCCGCGCGGATGCCCGCGTCGCCGGCCCAGCCCGCGCCCAGCCTCGCGCCGCGCAGGTCCACGTCCGTGCAGGTCACCTTGGTGAAGTCGGCTCCGCTCAGCGTGCAGCCCGGGAACCGCACGCGGGTCAGCTTCGCCCCGCCGAAGTCGGCGTCCCGCAGCACGCAGTCCTCGAAGAGCACATCGGTGAGCGAACAGTCGCGGAAGTTGACCGAGTCGAGCTTGCAGTCGCGGAACCTCACCCGCCGGGCCGCCAGGGCGAACGCCTGGACCCCGGCGAGCGCGCACCCGGTGAACCACACGTCCGTCAGCGCGGACTCGGCCAGGTCGAATGCCACCAGCCGGGTCTCGCCGAACCACACGTGCGACAGCCTTGCCCGGCGCATCCGCCCGCCGTCGAAGGTCACGCCGGTGAACCCCGACTCCGTGAACCGGGATCCGCCCGCCATGGCATCGGCGAACGCCGAGCCGTCGAAGCGGACCCGGTCGTAGTCCCCTTCCAGCTCCAGCTCGCCCTCGAACAGGCGCAGATCGGTCGCGAACGGCAGGTCCGCCAGAATACGCGGTGACTTCATGCGTCGTTCCCTAAGCTAAGGACCATGACAGAGCCAACCGACTTCAACGGCACGATCATCGCTGAGTTCCGGGCCAACGGCGGCAAGGTGGGCGGGCCGTTCGCCGGCTCGGAAATCCTTCTCCTGCACCATACCGGGGCGCGCAGCGGCGCCGAGCGGGTTAGCCCGCTCGCCTACCTGCGGGTCGGCGAGAGCTTCGCTGTCTTCGCGTCGAAGGCCGGTGCGCCGGAGAACCCCGCCTGGTATCACAACCTGATGGCCCACCCGGACGCCTCTGTCGAGGTCGGGACCGGTACCGTGACGGTCAGGGCGCGGGTGGCCGAGCCCTCGGAACGAGACGTGATCTGGGACCGGCAGAAGGAGCGCGCACCGCACTTCGCCCAGTACGAGGTGAAGGCGGCACCGCGCATGATTCCCGTTGTCGTCCTCGATCCGGTTAAATAGCCTTATCAAGCGCCAGCTCCTAGGCTCCATCGACGTAGCGGGAGGTTGCCCGATGGTCCCAGCCGATCCTGAGGTCAGTACCAGCGCCGGAAGGATCAGGGGGAGCATCGAAAACGGGCTGGCCATCTTCCGCGGCATCCCGTTCGCCAGGCCGCCGGTCGGCGCGCTCAGGTTCCGGGCGCCGCGGGCGCCCGAGCCGTGGGACGGCACTCGGGACGCGCGGGCGTTCGGCTCGCCGGCGCCGCAGGCCCAGTTCCCCGGTGCGGAGCTCGCCCCGCCGGTGGACGAAGGCGGCGAGTGGCTCACGGTGAACGTGTGGACGCCGGACCCGGGCGCCAGGACGCTGCCAGTGCTCGTCTACATTCACGGCGGCGCGTACCTGTTCGGCTCGTCCGCCGATCCCGGCACCGACGGCAGCAAGTTCGCCAGCGCGGGCGCGGTGCTCGTGTCGTGCAACTACCGGCTCGGTGTGGAGGGGTTCGCGCAGATTCCCGGCGCGCCGGCCAACCGCGGGCTGCTCGACCTGGTGGCCGCGCTGCGCTGGGTGGCGGAGAACATCGCGGCCTTCGGCGGCGACCCGGCGAACGTGACCGTGTTCGGCGAGTCCGCGGGCGCGGGCGCGATCGCGGCGCTGCTCGCCATGGACGGCGCCCGCGGCCTGTTCCGCCGGGCGATCGCGCAGAGCGTGCCAGGCACGATCTTCACCCCTGACCTGGCCGCCGACATCACCCGCGCGGTCGCGGACAGGGCCGGGGTTCCCGCGACCTACGAGGCGCTCAGCGCGGCGGATCCGATGCGACTGGTCGAAGCGTCGATGGCGGTGACCGGCCGGATGAAGCAGTTCCCCCAGTGGGGTGCGGTCAGGCTCACCGACACGCCGTTCTCGCCGGTCGCCGACGGCGAGGTGCTGCCGCGCGCCCCGTGGCGCGCGCTGCTGTCCGGGGCCGCGCGCGACGTCGAACTGCTGACCGGGCACAACAGGGACGAGTACCGGCTGTTCATCGCCATGTCCGGGCGGCTCGGCACGATCACCGACGATGACGCCGCGACGGTCCTTGAGAGTTTCGCCCCGGCTCCGGACGGACCCGCCGGTTACCGGAAGTCCTACCCCGACGCGGACGCCGGGCGGCTTTACGAACTGGTCTTCTCCGACTGGCTGTTCCGGATGCCGACGCTGCACCTGGCGCAGGCGCACGCCGCCTCGGGCGGCAAGACGTTCCTGTACGAACTTCGCGCCGAGGCGCCCGCCGGCGAAGGAATGTTCGGCGCGTGCCACGCGCTCGACGTGCCGATGGTGTTCGGCGCCTGGGGTCAGGGCATCGGCGCCTTCCTGACCGGCGAGCAGCCGCCCGCCGACTTCACCGCCGTCGGCGACCTGATGCGCAGCGAGTGGCTCAGCTTCGCGGCGGCCGGCGACCCTGGCTGGCCGGTCTACGGCACCGAGCGCCGCACGACCAGGGTCTACGACCTGCAGCCGGACGTCGGGCCCTACCCAGAGGAGACGTCCATGCGCCTATGGGAACGCCACCAGTTCGACTCCCTCGGCCTGAGCCGATAGCCCACATCACGAGGCCGCCAGCCGGCGCAGCGCCCCGCGCACGACCTCGGGATCGGCGGTCTGCCAGAACGGCGGCAGCGACGCGCGCAGGAAATCCCCGTACCGCTTGGTGACCAGTCGCGGGTCGAGCACGGCGACCACGCCCTTGTCGTCCATGGTCCGCAGCAGCCGGCCCGCCCCCTGGGCGAGCAGCAGCGCGGCGTGCGTGGCCGAGACCTCCATGAACCCGTTGCCGCCGCGCGCCTCCACCGCCCGTGTCCGCGCGCTGGCCAGCGGGTCGTCCGGCCGGGGGAACGGAATCCTGTCGATGACGACGAGCTGCAGCGACCGCCCTGGCACGTCCACGCCCTGCCACAGTGAAAGGGTGCCGAACAGGCAGGTCGGCTCGTCTTCCGCGAACTCCCGCACGAGCTGGGCGGTCGCGTCGTCCCCCTGGCACAGCAGCGGGAACCGCAGCGAGGGCCGCAGCGCCTCGGCGGCCTGGCGCGCCGCCCGCATCGACGAGAACAGGCCAAGCGTCCGGCCGCCGGCCGCCTCGATCAGCTCCGCGAGCTCGGTCAGGTACTCGGCGGGGAGCCCGTCCCGCCCGGGCGGTGGCAGGTGCCTGGCCACGTACAGGATCCCGCTGCGCCCGTGCGCGAACGGCGAGCCGACGTCGATGCCCCTCCATTCGCTGCCCATCGACCCGGCGTCAAGGCCCCACTGCGCGGCGAGCGGCTGGAACGAGCCGCCGAGAGTAAGCGTGGCCGAGGTGAGCACCACCGTCCGTTCCGAGAACAGTGATTCTGCCAGCACCTCACCGACTTCGAGCGGCGCGACGTGCAGCGTCGCGGCACGCGACGTGTCGGTGAGGTCGTCGGGCCGCTCCAGCCAGACCACTTCCTCGCGCTCGGCGACCGGCTGGTCGAACGCGCGGATGAGCCGGCCGGCCGTGGCCTCGATGTCCTCGAGCGCCACCTGCGCCGCCTGCGCGGCACCGAGCTGCGCGGCGTCGGCGTCGTCTGCCTTCACGACGCCCCGCACCTGCGCCGCGCACGCGCTTGCCGCGTCCCGCAGCGCCGTCAGCGACGCGGCGAGCGCGGGGTCGAGCAGGTCCATCCGCCCTGCGGGCGTGGTCGTGAGCAGCGGCCCGAGCGCGATGCCGGCCTCGGAGAGCCTGGCCGTCTCGGCCTCACCGGCCATTCGCCCGCAGCGCCGCACCGCCGCCTCTACGGTCGCCGCCGACAGCTCGTCGGTGGCCACCGACCGCACACGGTCCACGAGCTCGTGCGCCTCGTCGACGACGACCAGGCGGTGCTCCGGCAGGATCCCGCCCTCGCCGAGCGCGTCGATGGCCAGCAGCGCGTGGTTGGTCACCACCACATCGGCTTCGCCGGCGATTCTGCGGGCCCGCTCACTGAAACACTGGATTCCGAACGGGCAGCGGTGACTGCCCAGGCACTCACGTGCTGCCACAGACACCTGGCGCCACGCCTGGTCGGGCACCCCGGGGACAAGCTCGTCGCGGTCGCCGGTCGTCGTGCTCGCGGCCCACTGGTGCAGCCGTTTCACGCTCACGCCGAGCGTGCTGGCCGGCTCGTACGCCGGCTGGCCGAACAGCGCGTCCTGCGGGTCCTCGGGCGTGTCGTCGCGCAGCCGGTTCAGGCACAGGTAGTTGCCGCGGCCCTTGAGTATCGCGAACTCCGGGGTGCGGCCGAGCGGTCCGCGCAGCGCGTCGGCCAGCCGGGGCAGGTCGCGTTCGACGAGCTGGCGCTGCAGCGCGATGGTGGCCGTCGACACCACGACCGGGCCGCTGCGCTGCGCGGCGAGCAGCAGTGAGGGCACCAGGTAGGCGAGCGACTTCCCGGTGCCGGTGCCCGCCTGGACCGCGAGGTGCTCTCCGCCCGTCAAGGCGCTCAAGACCGCTTCGGCCATGATCGTCTGCCCGGGTCGTTCTGATCCTCCGATCGCCGACACCGCGATGGCGAGAAGCTCGGTGACCTTGGCGGGGGAAGTATCGGGCACGAGCCAGACGCTACCCTATGCACGTGCCGATTTACGCACTCGACGATGACGAGCCGGACATCGATGAGCTGGCCTATGTGGCTCCCGATGCGGTCGTCATCGGGCGGGTGAAAATCGGGCCTGAGGCGTCCGTGTGGCCGGGCGCGGTGCTGCGCGGCGACCACGGGACGATCACCGTGGGCGCCCGGACGTCGGTGCAGGACGGCGCGATCGTGCACTGCACGAGGCGCTGGCCGACGGTGATCGGCGCGGACTGCGTGGTCGGGCACAACGCGCACCTGGAAGGGTGCGTGGTGGAGGACGGCTGCCTCATCGGCTCGGGTTCGGTGACGCTGAACCGCGTGGTCGTCGGCGCCGGGTCGATCGTGGCCGCGGCCGCGCTGGTGCCCGAGGGATTCGTCGTCCCGCCCGGCTCGCTGGTCGCGGGCGTGCCCGCCGGCATCAAGCGCGGCGGCGTGGACACCACGGGGATCGAACGCGCGGTCAAGAACTACGTCGAGACCGCCAGGCGCCACCGGCAGGGCCTGCGCCGCCTGAGCTAGCCGGAAATGACCGGCGGCCGGCCGATTCAGGCCCGCCGGCTCGCGGCGGCGCTTTCGCCGTCGGCGCCGCGCGCGAGCAGCCGCTCGAGCACCGCGGCTTCCGCCTGGCCGAGCTCGCCGGTGATCTCGAGCCTGGGAGCGCGCTGCCGCAGCAGCTCGAGATGGCTCTGCGTCTCACGCAGCTGCTCACGCAGCCGCGCGTTCTCGGCGGCCAGCGTTCCGTGCCTGGTCCACGCGGTGACGAGCTCTCGCTCGAGCCCGGCGACGGTCTGCTCGAGTTCGGCCGGCGTGGCGGCGAGCCGCCTGACGACCTGGGTGAGGAGCCGGCGGGCAAGCTCGTCGTAGTCGAACCCGGCGGCTTCCTGCACGCCCGGCACGCCGGCGCCCATCGCCGCCGCTGCCTCCGCCGTGACCCCGAAGGCCGCGCCCGCGCCGCCCGTGCCCGTGCCGCCCGTGCCGCCCGTGCCGCCCGTG
>DAHVAN010000465.1 GCA_027314595.1 Actinomycetota bacterium
GACGGGCCGGGCGGGGGCCCCGAGGCCGACGGGACGGGGGGGGGCCCCGAGGCCGCCGGGACGGGCGGGAACGGACCGGGAGCGTACGACGGCGCCGGCGCGAACGGAGGCGCCTCCTGCGGGCGCGCGGGCGCGCGTACATCTGACCAGGGCGAGCCCGTGCCCGGCAGCGGCGGAGCCGCCTGGGGCGAGCGCCGGGCCTGGTAGAGGTCCGGAGCGTACTCGGGCGCGGGCGGGAACGCCGAAGCCGCCGGCGGGAACGCCTGCGCCTGCTCGTAGCCGGCCACGACCGGATAGCCGGGCAGAGCGTTGGGATCCGGCAGCTGCTCCATCTCGGGCACGTCCGGCGCAGCGTCGTCGTCGGGGAACTCTCGCGGCAGCAACCGGGGGAACAGGCCAGCACCCTGCGGGTTGACAGAAGAGAACGGGTTCGCCCCCGAGGTCAGGTAGTCGTCGTAGTGGACCTCGTCATCGCCGTCAGCGGCGGGAGCGCCGGGTTCGGGCTGCTCGTCACCGGGCGCCTGGTCCGCGGCACGCGGAACCGCGCCCGCGGCTGACCCGTTCGCACGCGCCTCTGGTTCGAGTGCCGCCGTGAGATCATCATGCTCGTTCGGTGTCACGGGTGACCCCATCCTCACCAGTACCGGGGAATGTGGCACGGGTTCGCACCTAATACCGAGCCTAAGCCACGTACCTGACCGCGCCACACTTTTCGGGCACACAATGAGCTGATCGCACGGATCACCCGGCCCGAGTAGCGAGAACTGACAGACGCTAGTTATCGATGTTTCATATGGGGAGGAAAGTAATGCATGCGGTCGTGATAACCAGGCCCGGAGACCCCGGCGTGCTCGAATGGACCGAAGTGGAAGACCCCGCTGCGGGGCCAGGCGAAGTGCTCGTCGACGTTACCGCGAGCGGCGTCAACCGCGCGGACCTGATGCAGCGTCAGGGGTTCTACCCGCCACCGCCCGGGGCGCCCGCGTACCCAGGCCTCGAATGCGCGGGCACGGTCGCCGCCGTCGGGCAAGGCGTGACCGGGTGGCAGCCGGGCGACGCGGTGTGCGCGCTGCTCAGCGGTGGCGGCTACGCCGAGAAGGTCGCCGTTCCCGCCGGCCAGCTGCTGCCCGCTCCCGGGTCGGTGACCCTGACCCAGGCCGCCTCCTTCCCCGAGACGGCGTGCACGGTGTACTCCAACGTCTTCCTGGGCGCGCGGCTGACTCCAGGCGAGACGCTGCTCGTCCACGGCGGCGCGAGCGGGATCGGGACGATGGCCATCCAGCTGGCCAAGCACGCCGGGGCGACCGTGGCCGTGACGGCCGGCTCGGATGAAAAGCTCGCCGCGTGCCGCGAGCTTGGCGCGGACATCCTCATCAACTACCGGGACGACGACTTCGTCCAGCGGATCCGCGAGGCGACCGGCGGCCGCGGCGCCGACGTTGTCCTGGACATCATGGGCGCCGCGTACCTGGGCCGCAACGTGGACGCGCTCGCCGCGGACGGGCGAATGGTCACCATCGGCCTGCAGGGCGGCCGGCGGGCAGAACTCGACATGGGCATGCTGATGGCGAAGCGGGCCACGATCATGGGGACCACCTTGCGGGCCCGGCCGGCGGAGCAGAAGGCGGCCATCGTCAGCGCGGTGCGCGAGCACGTCTGGCCGCTCATCGACACGGGCGCCATCCGGCCCGTTATCCACGCCGAGCTGCCGATGTGGGAGGCGCCAGAGGCGCATCGGATCATGGAGGCGGGCACGCACACCGGCAAGATCCTCCTGCGCGCCCGGTAGCTCCGCGCACGCGGTAACGTGAAGCAAATGAACGAGGAATTCAGCCGAGAAGAACAGGGCAGGCCACAGGTCGTCGTGGTCGGACCCGAGAGCCTGGCCGTCGGAAGCGGCCAGGAGGGCGCCGAGAACGCCGAGAACGAGCGCCCGGTGACCGAGATGGTCGAGCAGCCCGCCAAGGTGATGCGGATCGGGAGCATGATCCGGCAGCTCCTGGAGGAGGTGCGCGCCGCCCCGCTAGACGAGAAGAGCCGGGCGAGGCTCAAGGAGATCCACCAGAGTTCCATCAAGGAACTCGAGGATGGCCTCGCGCCCGAGCTGGTCGAAGAACTCGAGCGGCTTTCGCTGCCGTTCCAGGATGGCGAAGTGCCGAGCGAGGCCGAACTGCGGGTCGCTCAGGCCCAGCTTGTCGGCTGGCTCGAAGGGCTGTTCCACGGCATCCAGACCACGCTCTTCGCGCAGCAGATGGCGGCACGCGCGCAGCTGGAGCAGATGCGCCGGGCGCTCCCGCCTGGGCTCATGGCGCAATCAGAGCAGGAGCAGGCGCAGCCGCACGGCTCAGGGCCCTACCTGTAAATCCGTCAGGGCCGGCCGTAGCGGAGCCTGGCCAGCCACGCTGCGGCCTCGGCGAACTCAGGGTCAGACGTACCGGGGCGGACCATGGTCCGCCCCCCGTCACCGCGCGGGTAGCTGCCGAGGAACCTGACCTTCGCGCACACGCGGCGCACGCCCATCATCGCCTCGCCGACCCGCGCGTCGTCGATGTGGCCTTCGCAGTCGATGAAGAAGAAGTAGCTGCCAAGCCCGTCTCCGGTGGGACGGGACTGGATCGTGGTCAGGTTGATTCCCCGCACCGCGAACTCGGTGAGGATCTCCATCAGCGCACCAGGATGGTCCTCGGTGAGGAACGCGGCGAGCGATGTCCTGTCGGCGCCCGTCGGTGCCGGGATCTCACCCTGCGGGGCCACCACGACAAACCGTGTCACCGCGTTGGACCGGTCGCTGACCTCGGATGCGACGACTGCCAGGCCGTACTTGGCCGCGGCGAAGGCGCCGGCCAGCGCCGCGTCCAGCCGATCCTCAGCCACCTGCCTGGCCGCCTCGGCGTTGGACGCCAGCGGCACCCATTCGCACCCGGGCAGGTTGGCGGCCAGCCAGCGGCGGCACTGCGGCTCGGCCTGCGGATGCCCGCCAACCGTCTTGATGTCTGTCAGCGCCGTCCCTTGCCTGGCCAGCAGCGCGAACTCGATCGGCAGCAGCGTCTCGGCGCGGATGAGCAGGCCGCTTCCGCCGGCGAGGTCGTCGGCGGTGGCGGTGACGATGCCCTCGACGGAACTTTCCATCGGGACCACTGCCCGCTGCGCCTCTCCGGACCTGACCGCTTCCAGGGTCGCTGCGATAGAAGGGCAGGGCACCGGCTGCACGTCGGCGGCCCGTTGCGAGCCCGCCAGGCTCGCCACCGCTGCCTCGGTGAAGGTGCCCTCGGGCCCGAGATAGGCATAGCGCATAGGGCCCATCATGCCGTAGCGGCGGCGCGCTTGGCGGCACGACCGCCCGGCCCCGACGGCGCAGGCCCGGGTGCCAGGAGGCCCGTCCCAAGCCGTGCCGTGCGCACCGCCTGGATCTCCTCCGGCGACAGCTCGAGGGATCCGCGGCCCGCGACCACGGGCTTGGCGTACGTGCGGGTCTCCGCGCGCCCGTTGATCGAGCTGATCACAATGCCGTCACCCACCGAGTTGAGCAGGGCGAGTGAGAACGACAGCTGGCCAGCCATCTCGTTGAGCGCGTCGTACCTGACGATCGCCACGTCGCGCAGTGCGCGCGGATCGACCGTGCCGCGTGATCCGACGGCTCCCTGGATCAGGTCGTTACACTCGCGCACAGCGCGGGCGGCGCGCCGGTTCGCCACCAGCGCCAGCAGGACACCGATCACACCAGTGAATGCTCCCACCGCGGAAGCGAACGCAAGGGCTGTCACGTTCAGCACTATACCGGTGACGTCCGGTTGGCCTCGGCGAGGTGCCCGCCGCCCGTGCGCCCGTGCCGGGCAGCCGGACCCGCGGACTGCCAGGGGACTGTGGCGCTCATCTGGGTCACGTGACCGGGGCGGCTGCGCATCTGGCCCGGGAGAACCGGGGCGGCCGCGCATCTGGCCCAGAACGCGGCACGAGCCGGGCATGCGCGGTCACACCCGGATGGCGAGCGCCCAGGCGACGTCGGCGAACTGGCGCGCGCGGTGCAGTTGCGCCTTCACGCCGGTGCCGGTGGCCCGGTGCGCGAGCGGCACCTCGACCTCGCTGATCCGCAATCCCTTGCGCTTGAGGTCGATGGTCATCGCCGTCTCGACGCCGAACCCGCGTGCCAGCGGCCGCGCGGCGTCATAGGCCGCTCTTGTCAGGCACCGCTGCCCGTTCAGCGGCTGAGCCGGAGTCCAGCCGGCCGCCCGGCGGATGCCCCACGCCGACAGGCCCACCACGAACCCGTGGCCGCCCAGCTTGACCCGTTCGGTGAAGACGGCGATCGTCATGTCGGCCGCGCCGGCCGTGACGGGCGCTATCAGCGGTCCGGCTTGCGCGGCGGTCGCGCCGAGGTCGGCGTCGAGGAACAGCAGGTGGCGCGGGTCACCGTGGTCATGCTGGTCGAGCAGGCGGACGGCTTCCGCACCGGTTTCCATGGCCGCGGCCTTGCCGCGGTTCCTCGCATGCCGGAGCACCGACGCGCCCGCCTCCCGCGCGGCGCGGGCCGTGCCGTCCCGCGAGCCGTCGTCCACGACGACGACCACATCGACGCCGGCCAGCGCCGCCGCGGCCGAGGCCGTGGCGCCGACGCGATCCGCCTCGTCATAGGCCGGGATGACGACAGCCACCGCAGACATAAGCAGATGTTAGCCGTGCAGCCCGAGAGCCGGCGTCACTTGCCTCGCGGGAGCGGGTCGGTGGTGATGGTGAACACCGCGTCCAGCCCGGTCACCTGGAGGATCTTCCTGACCGCCGGGCGCGGCGCGGCGAGCTCGAGCTCACCGCCGCGCTCGCGCGCGTGGCGCAGGCACGACAGCAGGACGTTCATGCCGGTGGAGTCGCAGAACTCCACTCCGGACATGTCCACGACTATGCGGGAGGCTGGGGCGGACTTGTCGATGACTGCGGCAAGCTCGCTGTGTAGCCGCGGAGCGGTATAGAGGTCGATTTCCCCTGAGGTGATCACGACCGTGTGATCGTCCTGAGACCGACTTGAGACATTGAGCTCCACGGCTGAGACCCTATCGCTCCGTCCGACCGGAGCGCTAGGCGTGGGAACCCCGGACGTGGGGAAATTCACGCTCCGTTAACGCAGGTATACAATCATATTAGCACGTAACAGGCATCAATCCGTCACAGCCGGTTACGCGGCGCGTTCGCGTTCATCGGGCATGCTCGCCGGCTCGCGGCCGAGCGGGCAGCAGATGGCGCGCGGGCCGCCGCGGCAGCCGGCCAGCTCGCCGCCGGGCACCCTGATCACCTCGATGCCCGCCGTCTCCAGGCGCGCGGCGGTCAGCGTGTTGCGCTCATAGGAAACCACGACACCGGGGGCGATGGCGAGCAGGTTACCGGCGTCGTCCCACTGGCCCCCCGGGTCGTCCCGCCAGCTGAACCTGCCCGGGCCGAGACCGGTCTCGATAAGCCGGAGCCTGTCAATCCCCATGGCCTGCGCGGCGGCCTCGAGGAACGGTTGCGGATGCGACAGCCGCAGCCCGTCCGGGCGCTGGGTTATCGTTCGCGCGACCAGCGAGTAAGCCACCGTCGGCCGCATCACCACCGTGTCAGGGCCCGCCAATGTGCACAGCGTGTCCAGGCATTGGGTGCCACCCGGCCCGACGAGCACCGCCAGCACCGTGTGGGCGAAACCGCTGTCGAACACCCGGCGGGCGAGCCGCTCCATGCCGGCCGGCGAGGTCTGCGAGCCGGTTCCGATCGCCACGACTCCCGGCGCGAGCAGCAGCACGTCGCCGCCGGCCAGCAGCTCGTGGCCCGGCTCGTACAGCCACTTGGTCCCGGTGAACATCGGGTGGTGGGCGAACACGATCGCGGCGAGTTCCGCCTCGGCCCGCCTGCCCTGCGGACTGGTCACCGCCACGCTGTCACCGATCCACACGCTCGAGTCGCGGGCGAAGACGAGGTTGGGCAGCGGGTCGATGACGTAGTCCCAGGCGTCGAGCAGCCCGAAGACGGCGCCGCGGCCGCCGGGGAACTCCTCCCGGGTCAGCCCCATGATGAGCAGCTGCGCGAGCTCCTCCGGCCTCAGGCACTCCAGATGCGACCTGAGCTGGCCGCGAAGCTCCTCGCCAAGCCGCGGGTCCTTCAGCACCGACTCGACCGCCTGCTGCCTGGCCGCCGCGTACTCGAGCGCGTCTTGCAGCAGTTCGGTCAGGTACAGCACCATGACGCCCTGCGCGCGCAGGGTATCGGCGAACACGTCGTGTTCCTGCTGTGCGCGCTCGGCCCACGGCTGGGAGGCGAACAGCATCCCGCACTCGCGCTGCGGCGTGACCCTTCTCAGTTCCGCCCCTGGCCGGTGAAGCAGCACCGTCCGCAGCCGCCCGACCTCGCTGTCTACCCCGCAGAACTCGGACACGAATCCCCCCGGAAACATGTCACGCCCGATTGCCGCACTTCGCTCAATACCAGAACTTCGCCGTGCGACATCCCCCGCGGGAAGTTATCACCGCTTCCGGGCGCGATTACGCATCCAGGGACGACGCAATTACCAAAGTGGCGCAAGTGCCGTATCTGACGGGCAGTTCCGCCCACACGGTGGTCTCCCCGGGACCGCAGCCACCCGGGCAGCGCCCGGGCGCGTCGCCGTCGCCGCGGTCATCCGCGCGGCCGGCGTGAACCTGGCCGTCGTGCGCGCAAGCGCGGTGCGCGCCGTCCGCGGGGTCGCTGTCCCAGTGGTCGTCGCCCGCGCAGACCCCCCAGCGCAGCGCGAGCCTCGCCACTATGCCGAGGCCCCGCCCGCCGAGCGACCAGTTGGACGGCTCGTTCACCCTGGGCACGCTCTGGCCGCCGCCATCGCTCACCGCGACATCGACGCTGCCTTGCCGCAGGTTCCACGAGGCCTTGACGATTCGCCCCGGAAGCGGGGTAGCGTGCCGCAGGGCATTACTGATAAGTTCACTAAGCACTAGCCCGGCGTCGCAGGCCGTACCGTCGTATACGCCCGCTTCGGTGAGATCCCCGATCAGGCGGCGGCGCGCCACGCCTACGCTCGATGCTGTATAGGGGAGCAGTAGCGCTCTCGACGTAGCCACCTCCATACACAACCCCGCCCCGCCCGTGGAACTGAACGAACCCGGTACGAGCGGAAATGCCCAGTGCGAACGCGGTGAAACCGTGAACGTCATTTTCGAGGGTGTTATGTGCCGGTTTGTCCGTGCTGTCCGGGCACGAGCGCCCCGCCGACAGGGTAACGTCAGGTCGTGATGTCCGCTCCTTCTGACGATCTATCTGGGTGGCGCCGTGGCTGACCCCACCGTTGTGGTTGACAACCTGCACGTGGTCTACCGGGTGTACGGGGCCGGCGGTAACAAGGGCACGGCAGCCACCTCGCTGATGCGCGTGGTCAAGCGCCAGCGCCGGGCGTCGATCCGTGAGGTGCACGCGATCCGCGGCATCTCATTCGTGATCAATCACGGAGACGTGGTGGGCATCATCGGCCGGAACGGGTCCGGCAAGTCGACGCTGCTTCGCGCCATCGCCGGGCTGCTCCCCGCCGAGAAGGGCGCCGTCTACACATCCGGGCAGGCAGCCCTGCTCGGCGTCAACGCCGCGCTGCTCGACGACCTCACCGGCGAGCGGAACGTGGTCCTCGGCTGCCTCGCGATGGGCATGCCGCCGCAGGAGGTCAAGGCCCGTTACCCGCAGATCGTGGACTTCTCCGGGGTCGGCCGGTTCATCGACCTGCCGATGCGCGCCTACTCGACCGGGATGGCGCAGCGCCTGCGGTTCGCCATCGCGTCGGCCAAGAGCCACGAGATCCTCATGATCGACGAGGCGCTCGCCACCGGCGACGCCGCCTTCCGCACCAAGAGCCACGACCGGATCAAGGAACTGCGGGAGGAGGCGGGGACGGTGTTCCTCGTCGCGCACAACCTCGGCGAGATCGAGCAGAGCTGCACCCGGGTGATCTGGATGGAAGCGGGCCAGATCCTGCGCGACAGCGACGACGTGCCCGGTGTCATCGACGAGTACCTGGCCGCCACCGGCGGCGAGCCCCGCCACCGGGAGCAGGCCCGCCTGTAGGACGGGGCCCTCTCCCGGGCCGGGCTCCCGCGCCAGGGGCGTCAGACGCCGGCCCGGCGCAGGCTGAGCCGCATCACCGTGCCGCCGCACGGCCGCGACTGAGCCACCACCGTTCCGTTCTGCGCGACGGCCAGCCGCCGCACGATGTACAGGCCGATGCCCACCCCGCCGAAGCGGCGCCGGTCTCCGGTCTCGCCCTGGACGAAGCGCTCGAAGATCCGCTCGTGGTCGCCCGGCGCGATGCCGATTCCCTCGTCCTCGACGTCGACCTCGATCATGGGCCCCGTGACCCGGGCCCGCACCGTCACCCGGCCCCCGGACGGGGAGTACTTGAAGGCGTTCTCGAGAAGCTGCCCGACGATGATGTCGGTCGCCATCGAGTCGCCGTGGGCGAGCGGCAGGTCGGCGGGAACGTCAGCGACGACCTCGTGCCTGTCCGAGAGCGGGCCGAACGAGGTGACGGTCGCTCGCAGCAGTCCCGCCAGGTCGAACGGCCCGTTGTTCACAGGCAGCTGGTCGGCCCCCGCCCGCGCGCCGAGCAATAGCTGCTCGACCAGCCGCCCGAGCGAACCGGCCCGTTCGGCGATCGTCCGCACCGCGGCCCGGCGGTCGGAATCGGAGAGCTGGTCCCAGCGGCTGGCCAGCGTGGACGCGAACCCCTGGACCACGGTGATCGGCGTGCGCAGCTCGTGGCTCGTGGTGGCGAGGAAGAGGTCCTTCGCCTCCTCGAGCTCCTTGGCGGCGGTGACGTCACGGAAGTCGACGACCCGTTCGCCGCCATCGCCGAGCGCGGTGCACAGCACGTCGAGCCAGCGCCCGCTGTCCAGCTTGTGGGTGCGCCGCTCGCCGGGCTCGGGCAGCGGGAATGGCGGAGGCGCGCCCATGACCTCGCTCGCGGGCATGCCCGTGATCCGGTGCGCGGCCGGGTTCCATTGCTTGACCAGGCCGTCCTCGTCGAGCACCGCGATGCCGTCGGCACTACCGTCAATGACCGCGCGCTCGTGCGCACGCTGGCGTACCACCTCTTCGAACGCCATCGCGTTGGTCAGCGCCACTCCGGCGTGACCGGCGAGCAGTTCGAGCAGTTCCAGCTCGACGTGGCTGAGCGCGCGCCGGCTGTACAGGGCGTAGAGCGCGCCGTAGGGACGGCCGCCGACATGCGACAGGCTCAGCGCGATCGTGTGCAGGCCGGGCAGCGCGGACCAGATCAGGTCATCGAAGCCGCCGGACTCGCCGGTCGCCATCATGACGGTCTTGCCGGACCGGAGCAGCTCACCGACCAGGCTGCTGCCGAGCGAGGCAACCCGGCCGCGCAGCCGGGCGGGCAGCCCGGCAGTGGACACGAGCCTGAGCCTGTCTTCCTCGATCAGCACGAAACCGCCCGCATCGGCGCCGGTCAGCTCGCGCAGGCTGGCCGCGATCCGGTCCAGCACGGACTCGAGGTCGCGCTGCGCGTTCATATCGGCGACGACGTCGCCGAGGCGGCGCACCACCCGGGCCCGTTCTGCCATGTAGTGCCTGGCTACGTCGTCCTCGCCGGTCTGGTGGCAGATGTTGACCCAGCCGATCACGTCACCGCCGCTGTCGGTCAGCGCGCTGGTGTCGATCCGCACGTCGAGCATGGACCCGTCCTTGCGGGTCCGCCGGGTGGCGAAGGAGATCTGCCCGCCGCCGCGGACCCGCTCGAGCACCGCGTTGTGCTCGGCGCTGAGCTCTTCCGGGATGATCGGCGGGTCCAGGCCCATCACCTCGTCGGCGGTCCAGCCGAACATCCGCTCCGCCGCGGGGTTCCACAGCATCACCGTGCGTTCGGTGTCGAAGGCCACGATGGCGTCCGCGGCGCTCTCGATGACCGCGCGCGCGGTCGCGTCCACCCGGTCCCTGCGGCCGATAATGTCCGCTTGTCCTGCTCCCGCTCCCCGGAGTGAAGAATGTGCCTGCTCTGCCACCACATCTTCATCGTGCCACCTGCAGTCGCCGCGGACAGGGAAAGGGCGCTACTTCCTTTCATAGCGGGCCGTCCGCGCGACCGGGGCTGTCTGGGACCGGGATCTTCCGTGACGGCCGTGCTAGCACCTATAGTTCTGGCTGCCCGGGTTACGAATAACCGGGCCGGTGCAGGGCATCCATCTGTACGTGCACGTAGCGCTTACCCGGCGCCAAGATATTTGCTATAACAAAACTATTGACGAGGTGCGGCCGCGAGGACGCGGATATGGACCAGGCAGAGCCTTACCCGGATCAGGGCCCGCCCGAGCAGCGCAGCGCTGCGAAGCAAGGTCATGCGCAGCGGCAGCGCCGCCCCGAGCGGCGCCGTCAGCGGGAACGACTGCGCCCGGACGAGATGCAGGGGCCTCAGCACCCACGTCCTGTCGCTTTGGTCCATCCCGTAATCGCAGGCTATGACGGCTCGGCATCGGCGCGCAACGCGCTCGCGTACGCCGCCGGCCTGGCACGGCGGCTCAGCCGCCCCCTGCTCGTGGTGTACGTCAGCTCGCCCGGCGTCTACTGCGAACCGCTGACCGGCCAGGTGGTGGGGCTCGCAAGGGACAACGACTCGCTTGAGCGCTGGCTGCTCACCGAACTGGACCAGGTGACCGACCCGGGTGAGCTCGAGGTGCACGTGCGGACGCGGCGCGGGAGTCCCGCGCGCGAACTCGCCACGGCGGCGGCCGAGTTCAGCGCCGACGCGCTGGTGATCGGCGCGCCAAGGCATTTCTGGCACCATGTCGCGGGCTCCGTGCCCGGCTGGCTCGCACGGCATGCGAACTGCCCGGTCGTCGTGGTGCCGTGACCTGCTATTCGCCGAGGTAGCCCTCGTCCCCGAGCGGAACGGGCCGCGCCTGTCCCGCCTTCGGCGAGCGCCATTGCCCGTGAACCGGTTCCATCGGCCCGAACCCCACCCGCAGCACCAGTTGCGGCACCTCCGGGTAGTACCAGTGCCACGGCCAGCGCCGGGGACTACCGGTCAGGTCGGCGAGTTCCAGCGACTGGGACAGGAACGACGCGGTGACGCCGTACCCGGATGGAACGAGGACGCTTGACCGGCTCGGGACGCCGTACCTGAGCGAGACTCGGTAACGCCTGCTCCTGCCGTCCGGCGACGACATCGAGAACCGGGTCGCGGTCAGGAGCGCGTGCTGCAGCGCCTGCCCGGCACGCAGCCAGTCAAGCGGCCGGTCGTCCTCCGTGGACAGGGCCATCAGCTGGGGATGCTTCTCGAACAACGCGATCCGGCCCGGCAGCCAGAAGTCGCGCCGAGTCGGTGGCTCGTCTTCGTCCGCCGGGCGCGGGCCGTCCCTGCTGCGCGGCACGTTGTTCAGCTCGCCGCGGGCGGCACGGAATTCCGCCAGCGACTGCTCGCCGGGCGGCGACGGCATCAGGCCAGAGCCGGCCGGCGTGTCACCCGCCAGGCGGTCGCCCGCCCGGGCCGCCGCGCGCAGTATCTGCCTGCACTGGCTCCGGTGCAGCAGCCGCAGCGCGGCGTGTTCGGCAGCCGCGGCCGTCTCCATCTCCACCAGGATCGGCTCCGGCACCGGCAGCAGCCGGTATGGCTCGCGGCTCGTGTGCCGCAGCCACATCGCCTCGTAGAGTTCCTGATCACCAGACCGCGCCGGCGCGGCACGGCCGGGCATAACCTCCACTGAGGCGAGCAGGACGCGTCCGGACTCCAGGCGGTCGAGCAGCGGCGACTCCCCGTCCAGGCCGGGGAGCAGCCAGACCGACGGCGTCCGGCCGGCCACCCGGATGGCCAGCCGCAGGTTGTACAGGGCCGCGCCGCAGCTGATGACGACCTCCCGGGGCAGGAACCTGCCGACGGCCCTGCCCGGGTCGGCGTACAGCTCCACCCGGTCCCGGTCCTCGCTCAGCGCCACCTCCCACGGACGCTGGTTGAAGATGGATGGCGCGGCTTCCACCGCTTTGATGATCCGCGCGATATCCGGATGCCAGGGCATTGCGAGCCACCCCCACCCCGCCTGATTCACGCAACGGGCGGGCTTGTCCCCGCCATTCCTGATATCAGGGTCAACCGCCGCGGCCCGCAAAGCAGCGGGCCAAAGTCCCGGCCGCGACGCTGTTGGTCAGCAGCATTTCCGTCACCTGGCGCGGGTGGCGGGAGTTTCCCCGGGCCGGGACGCGGAGCGCTCGATGAACACCTGCTGGGCATCCCGCCGGGCCTGGCCCGCGGCCGGGCGCCGGCGGAGGTACTCGCCGGCGGGCTGCATGTCCCAGGCCGAGGAGTTGTCCTCCTCATACGTGCGCAGGATGCAGTCCAGCTCGTTCTTGATGACCGGATCGCAGACCGGAGCGACAACCTCCATTCGCCGGGACAGGTTGCGTGTCATCATGTCGGCCGAGCCGAGGAAGAACTCGGGCGCGCCGCCGTTCTCGAAGCGGTAGATCCGGCTGTGCTCGAGGAATCTGCCGAGGATGCTGTAGACCCGGATCGTCGGCGACAGGCCCGGGACTCCCGCCCGCAGGCAGCACAAGCCGCGGACGTTGAGGACGATGGGGACGCCGGCCAGGCTGGCGTGGTACAGCTCCCGGATCATCGATGCGTCCTGGAGCTGGTTCATCTTGGCATAGACGCCGCAGGGGCGTCCCGCGCGGGCGTGCTCGGCCTCGCGCCGGATCAGCGCGGTGAACCGCTCGCGCAGGTCGTGAGGCGCCACCAGAAGCCTGCCGGGAGACGACGAGGCCGGGATGCCGGCGGTCAGCTCGTTGAAGACAGCCGCCGCGTGAGCGGCCAGCCCGGGATCCGCGCTGAGCAGCCCGAGATCCTCGTACAGCCGGGCCGTCCCCTCGTGGTAGTTTCCCGTGCCGACGTGGACGTACCGGCGGATGCCGTCCGGCTCCTCGCGCACCACGAGCGCCAGCTTGACGTGAGTCTTGACCCGTTCCACGCCGTAGGCGACGTGAGCTCCCGCCTGTTGGAGCTCCCTGCACCAGCCGATGTTGGACGCCTCGTCGAAGCGTGCGGTGATCTCGACCAGGACCGCTACCTGCTTGCCGCGCCGGGCCGCCTCTTTGAGCGCCTCGATGATCGGGGAGCGGCGGCCGGTGCGGTAGATCGTGAGCTTGATCGCGAGAACGGCGGGATCCGCGGCGGCACTGCGTATGAACTGCAGGATCGAGGTTTCGAAGCTGTGGTAGGGCAGGTGCACCAGGATGTCGCCGCGGCGGATCTCGTCAAACACCGCGGATGGGTCGGCGCGGTCCAGATTCCGCAGACGCGGATGGGTCTGCGGTTCGTGCGGAGGGTAACGCTGCCCGGCATGACCATCGACAGGAAGTCCCATCAGGTCCCCCAGGCTCAGCAGCCCGGGAGTCGCGATGACGTCGGCAGGGCCGACGCCGAGCTGAGTCGCGAGCCAGCCCTGGAGGCTCTCGGGCATGCCGGCGCTGACCTCAAGGCGGACCACGCCGGCGTACTTGCGGGCGGTCAGCTCGGCCGTGACCATCTCCACGATCGCACCGGGTGACAGGTCCGCGTCCTCGTCCGCCGCCTGGTCGGTCCACGGATCATCCTTCGCCCCCCTGGTGACCCGGAAGAAGTAGCAGGTCAACTCCACCGCCTGCGGGAACAGCGCGCTCAGGTTGTCCGCGATCACCTGTTCCATGGGCACCCAGCCGGCATGGTCCGGCAGCGGCACCCATCGCGGCCGGTTGGCCGGCACCTTGATCCTGACGAAGCGGCGGTTCCGCCGGCCAGGTTCGGCGACCAGCACCGCCACGTTGAGCCCGAGGTTGCTGATGAACGGGAACGGATGCGCCGCGTCCGCGGCGAGCGGGATGAGGATCGGTTCCACGGAGTCCGCGAAGTACCGGGCGAGGAAGTCCCGCTCAGACGCGCTGAGGTCCCCCGTATTCAGGATCGGCGTCCCGAGGTCGCGCAGCGCGGGGCGCAACTGCTCCTCGACCAGCCTGGCCACCAGTTGCTGCTGGGACCGCAGCTCCGCGCGGCAGGCGCCGAGTTCCCCCGCCGAGGTCAGGCCCTCGGCTCCGCGTCTGCCCTGTCCCTTCTGCACCTTCCGGAACATGCCGCCGATCCGCTTCATCGCGAACTCGTCGTAGATCATCCCCATGATCCCGGCAAACTTGACCCGCTCAAGAAGAGGCTGCTCGGGGTCCTCGGCCAGGGCCAGCACGCGGCGGGCGAAGCTGAGCCAGCTCAGCTCCCGGTTGATGAGGGCCTCCGGAGAATCTGGCGTGACCAGTACAGGCTGTGACATACGTACGCACCCCCTGCATCCAGGCCCAGCTTAGCCACCGCGGGGTTCAGGACACGTCACGGCGCAAGCTGGTGGCGAGGGCGGCCGCCCGGCCGGACGCACGGGCGAGACTACCGGGCCCCCGGCGCGGGAGGCTCGGTGCCGAGGAGCTCCCTGAGCCGGGCGACCTCGGCCTGCAGCTGTCGTGTTTCGGCTTGCAGCTGCAGGACCCGGCGGATGCCGACCAGGTTCAGCCCGTCGGCGGTCAGCGCGCAGATCTGGTGCAGCCGGTCGATGTCCCGGCGGGAGTACCGGCGGGTGCCGCCCGCGCTGCGCACCGGGTCAAGCAGCCCCTCCCGCTCATAGACCCGCAGGGTCTGCGGGTGCAGCCCGGCGAGCTCGGCCGCTACCGAGATGCTGAACAGGCCCCGGTCCAGATCCGCCCATCCCGGGTTCACCATGGCCAGTCCCGGTCACGGGGCGGCAGGCGCAGCGGGACCCGGACCGCGCCACCGTGATCCGCAGCGGCCATCACCGTCACCATCCCTTCCGCCGGCCCGGCTGCGCCTCAGCCTGGCTCCAGTATGCGGCAGGAGGAAATCTGAGTCGAGTCTTGTCAGATAATTCTGTGGTGTGCTATACAGATCCCGTAAGCGTGACCATGACAACTGTGCACTGGCGAAGGAGGTACCCGATCATGCTCATGCGTACCGACCCGTTCCGCGAGCTGGACCGGCTCACCCAGCAGGTGCTCGGCACCGCCGCCCGGCCCGCCGCGATGCCCATGGACGCCTACCGGCAGGGCGACAACTTCTACATCTGCCTGGACCTGCCCGGCGTCTCCGCTGATTCCATCGAGCTGACCGTCGAGCAGAACGTGCTCACCGTCCGCGCCGACCGCGCCCCGGTGCGGGCCGACGGCGCCCAGATGATCGTCGCCGAACGGCCCTACGGCGTCTTCACCCGGCAGGTCTTCCTCGGCGAGACCCTCGACGCCAACCACATCGGCGCCGACTATGCCGCCGGCGTGCTCACCCTGACCATTCCGGTGCGCGAAGCCGCCAAGCCCCGCAACATCCAGGTCACGAGCAGCGACCAGAGGCAGGCCGTCACCGCATAGCCCCCGGCATGGCACCGCTCCCGCGCCGGATCCGCGTCCGGCGCGGGAGCGGTGCGCGCTGGCCTGCGCGGGTAATCCGGGCAGGCATATCGCCGCCGCCGTTCGGCTGATAGTCCCGAAATCTCGGGACTAAGGTCCGTTTTCCGTGACGGGTGTGGCCGCCGAGTCTGTTAGGCAGGACTTAACCCACAGCGGCCCCAGCGGAGTGCGACGATGCCGACGACGAGACAGCCCATCCCCGGGACGACCATCTTCGATGGCGACCAGGCCCGGAAGGGCTACGCGCTGAACAAGATGTGCATGTCCTTCAACGAAGCGGCCAACCGGGCCGAGTTCCTGCGCGATGAGGACGCCTACTGCGCGCGCTACAGGCTCAACGCCCAGCAGCGCGACGCGATCAGGCACCGCAACGTGCTCGAACTGCTCGCCGCCGGCGGGAACATCTACTACCTGGCGAAGTTCGCCGGGATCTTCGGCCTTGACGTGCAGGACATCGGCGCTCAGCAGACCGGGGTCAGCAAGGAAGAGTTCAAGGCGCGGCTGCTCGCCAAAGCGGAAGGGCGATAGAGATGGCCAGGATCATCGGCTGCGTCACGACCTCGCACGTCCCGGCGATCGGCCGGGCCATCGAGAAGGAACTGCAGGAAGAGCCCTACTGGAAGCCGTTCTTCGACGGCTTCAAGCCGGTGCACCGCTGGCTTGCCGAATCGCGGCCCGACGTCGTGGTCATCTTCTACAACGATCACGGGCTGAACTTCTTCCTCGACAAGCTGCCCACGTTCGCGATCGGCGCGGCACAGGAGTACCGCAGCGACGACGAGGGATGGAACATCCCGACCGTTGCCCCGTTCCCTGGTGACCCGGACCTGTCGTGGCACATCATCAACTCGGTGGTCGCCGAGGACTTCGACATCACCACCTGTCAGGAGATGGTCGTCGATCACGCGGTGTGCAACCCGATGGCGCTGCTGTGGCCAGGGGGCAAGCCGTGGCCGGTGCGGATCGTGCCGGTGGAGATCAACACCGTCCAGTTTCCGCTGCCATCGGCCGCGCGCTGCTACAGCCTCGGCGAGGCGGTCGGCCGGGCCGTCGCCTCCTACCCGGAAGACCTGCGCGTGCTGGTCATGGGCACCGGCGGGCTGTCCCACCAGCTCGACGGCGAGCGGGCCGGATTCATCAACAAGGCGTTCGACCGGGAGTTCATGACCAGCCTGACCGCCGACCCGCAGTGGGCGACCAAGTACTCGACCCTCGAGCTAGTGGAGAAGACAGGCAGCCAGGGAATCGAGCTGATGCTGTGGGTGGCGGCCCGGGCGGCCCTCGGCTCCGGCGGCGTTCGCGAGGTGGCAGCCAACTACCACATACCGATCTCCAACACCGCGGCCGGCATGCTGCTGCTCGAACCGACGGGATGACAGGCCCTGTCCACCAGGCTTCTGCTGCCCTGCTTCGGGACCGGCGTGGTCGAGTTCCTGCCCATGTTCACTCGTGTTTCGCACTTCTGTAACTGGAGTGACCTGGGTTACTGGTGATGTTCTTGAGGCAGAGTGTCCGGGGACGGGTACGGCACGGGTGATTCGCCTGGCCTGCGGTGCGTGACCCGGCGGGACAAAGGCGGAAGCACCGGCGGTGCTAACGTCCGCCTCTGCCCGAGGGAACCCGCCGATGCCTCCTGCCCTTAACCTGCCGGCCTCGCCAGCGGCGACCCGAACATGACCTCGCTCACCGCCCAGCTCCGCACGCTGCTCGCGACCCCGCCGGTGCCGGCGCTCGCGCAGCTGTCCGCGGAACCCTGGGGCCTCGCGTTCTACACCGCCGGGCACCGGCTGGCCCAGGCGGCCGGCCCGGGAACCCTGACCCGGGGCCTGCGGGCGGTCCTCGCCCACAACGTGATCTTCCACTGGAACAGGCTCGGCCTCCCGGCGAAGACCCAGGGCATCCTCGCCACCGCCGCCCGCGACGCCTGGATACCGGCCGTAGCAGCACTCATAGTTGCTGCGTCGTACCGTAGAGGGACGCCGACGGCGCTCGGCGACATCGACTGAAGATCGTCCCGGAGGTTGAGCCAGGTGGCCCTCAGCGATTCAGGCCGTGCCATCGACAGGCTGCACGAGCATCTGGGCAGTGGCGTGACGCGGCTGGACTCCCTGTCGGAGTCTTTTTCCATTTTCGCCTATGAGGCGATCCGGGACCGGCTGGGCAGTGCCAACCTGCGCCTCCTGTTGCACGACCAGAGCCTGGCGCAGTACCCGCTCAACGGGCTTGAGGCCGAGAGCGTCCAGCGCGCACGGCTGGACAGGTGAGTTGAATGCCGGAGGCTGACGGCTCTGCCGGGGATCGCATCCTCAGCCACAGGCTCGCCGCAGCGCCTTAACCCGCGGCACCGGAAACGCGACCGGCACGCGGACCCCGGCCCGGTGCCTCCTACCCCTTTGCGTCAGTACGTGACAGACGGCCACGGAACGCACACGGCAATAGCCCTTGAGCGCGGACTGGAAGCCGGGGCGGGGACCGCACTGGTGCACGCCAGCAGGTGGTCATAACCGGGTCTGCACGCTGGTGGAAGGCTGACGCACAGGTAACCTAGTCGTATGATCGAGAATCCCCTGGGTCCCGATGCTGACGTCGGAGACCATCAGGTGATCACCCGCGCGGGCCGGGTCGAGGCCGTGGTGGTCCCCATGGAGGAGTACCGCGCGCTGAAGGCACTGGAGCAGCGCGAGGCCGAACTGTACTGGGCAGTGCACGAGGCCCGGTACCCGTCGAAGCCCGGCGACGACGCACCCGAGGGCAAGGCGTACGACTCGATGGACGCTCTGCTGGCCGATCTCGACCTGCCGGAATGAAGTACGTCCGCACCGCGGGCTTCCTCATCGACCTGCGGCGGCTTCCGGCGGAGCAGCGCAAGCTCTTCGTAATGGCGGTGCACGCTCTCCTGCGCCCGGCCCTGGATGCGGGCGCGCACACCGGCGCTACGCCTTGGCCGAGAGCCCTGCGCATTCACCGGATCGGCGCGAAGTACTCGATGACCTGGAGTCTCGCCTCACCAGACGGCCGGGCACTGTTCCGGCTGGCCGAAGTCAACAGAGAAACCGTTGTCGTGTGGCTCCGCGTGGGCAACCACTCCATCTACGACTCATGAACGACCCGCCATTCCTCCGGCGCCGGAGCCGGGCGAATGACCTTGGATGCACTGACCTCCCCGCCGCTGTTCCCGCCCGGCCGCCCGCGGAACGTCGCGGTCCGGCAGTGCGACAAGTACCGCGGCAGCGTCTCGGCCGTCACGTTGCCGAGCTGAGTGTCCTCCTCGCCCAGCCAGCGGCAGAACGCCAGCAGGTCGAACGCGTAGGCCCGCACGGTCTTCGGTGAGTACCGGCGGTCGCCCAGATAGCCAAGGAACTCGTTCGCCAGGGCGAACTGCGGCGCGGCCGGGCCGGCGTCATCCTGTGCTGGCTGGCCCTCCTGCTGGCCCGCGTCGCCGAGAACGCCTGCGGCCAGACCTGGCCCGAGCTGCGCCGCCAGCTCGACCGCTTCGGCATCGTGACCCGCCAGCCGCGCTCCAGGTCCAGGTACAGCCGGTACCCGGTCGCCTCGCGCAGCGCCCGCTCGGCCTCGGCCTTCTGGCCGAACTTCGCATCCGGCTTCTGCGCGAAGTCGGCTGTCGTCAGGCCGAGCTCCTCTGGCCGGATGGTGCGCTCGATGTAGCCCTGGTACATGCCGCGGGTGGTGAAGTCGAGGTCGGCCACCTCGAGCATCTTGTCGAGCAGTTCGCCGAACGTCGCCCTCGTCCTCGGTTCCCGCCCGGATGTCACGTCGGCCACCATGCGGTCCCGGGCGGCCTCGGCCGCCTCTAGCGTCGCGGCGTACTCGTAGCGGTACTGATAACGCTTCGTGATGGGATCACGGCCCTCGGGGACGGCGATCTCGTACCCGAACGGCCTCTTGCGGATGTGTCCTCTGGGTTTCCTCATAAGGACGCCCCTGGCTCCCTGTGCCGGGCTTGCCGAAGGCGTGCCGGGCACAGGGAGCCGGCTTCCCGCGCCGAACCCGGGAAACAGCGAAGCTGGCCCGCGTTCCCGCAGGCCAGCCGTAGAGTGGGCGAGGAGGGATTTGAACCCTCACATCCTTTCGGACACACGGACCTGAACCGTGCGCGTCTGCCGTTCCGCCACCCGCCCGGGCGAGGACTTAGATTAGCACGACCTCAGGTGCACTCGTACCCCGGATACCATCAGGTACGTAAGGAAGGGCGAAGGGAGCCGGACGAGTGGGAGTTCTGCAGCGCTTCGAACGGCGGCTCGAGGGAATGGTCGAGGGGGCCTTCGCCCGAGCCTTCAAGTCCGAACTGCAGCCGGTCGAGGTGGCGAGCGCGGTGCAGCGCGAGATGGACGACCGGGCTGCGATCGTGGCGCAAGGCCGCACTCTGGTGCCGAACGACTTCGTCGTCGAGATCGCGGAGACCGATCACGAGCGCCTGGACGTGTACGCCGAGAGCCTCGGCACCGAGTTGGCCACCCTGGCGAGGGATTACGCGAAGGAACAGGGGTACTCGTTCGTGGGCCCGGTGCGGATGCGGTTCGAGGGCCTCCCCGACCTCACGACGGGAACGTTCCGCATCCGGTCGGGGGTGATCAGGGGCCACACGGTGGAGGCGGGCGAAGTGCGCCAGCCGGTCAGCGACCTGCCGCGGACGCCTGATGCGCAGTTCTACGGAAGGCCCCGCCTCGTCCTGGCGAGTTCGGGAGGTGGCATGGGAGCAGGCAGCACCTACGAGCTGCAGACGCCGGTGACCCTGCTCGGCCGCGGCACCGACTGCGACCTGCGACTGGTCGATCCGGGTGTCTCGCGGCACCACGCCGAGCTCCGCGTGGAGGACGACCAGGTCGTCCTCGTCGACCTGGGTTCCACCAACGGCACGCTGGTCAACGGCCAGCCGGTGCGCCGCGTCGCGCTCACTGACGGCACCAACGTGACGCTCGGCCGCACGACCCTGGTCTTCAGGCAAGACGGCCGGTACTAAGAGACGGCCTAGACAGGCACCAGAGGACCAAGGACTGACTACCCTAAGGGCAGCAATCCGACAGCGTCGAAGAAGCCGAGGAAACCGCACGGGATGAACGCCCTTACCCTCACCCTCATCAGGGTGGCCTTCCTGGCCGTTTTGTGGCTGTTTGTCATCGCGGCCATCGGCGTGGTGCGCACCGACCTGTTCGGCGCGACAGCGGCGAAGCTGCGCCGCCGGAACCGGCCGCCGCAGGCGCAGCCCCAGCGGCCCCAGCGGCCCCAGCGGCAGCCGCGGCCGGGCCGCGGGAACCCGCGTTTCCTCGTCGTCACCGAGGGCGGCCTGAGCGGCGTAAGCATAGACCTGGCGGACCAGCAAATTACCCTTGGGCGGGCCAATGACGCCACGCTAGTCCTCAATGACGACTACGCTTCAAGCCGACATGCCCGGATTTTCCCGCAGGACGGACAGTGGATCGTTGAAGATCTCGGTTCGACCAACGGCACCTATCTGGACCGCCAGAAGGTGACCCGGCCAACGCCTGTGCCCGTAGGTGTGCCGATCCGGATTGGCAAGACCGTTCTGGAACTGCGCAGATGACACTTGCACTCCGCTACGCGGTACGCTCCGACGTCGGTCTCCTCCGCGAGGGGAACGAGGATTCGGCGTACGCGGGGCCGCACCTGCTCGCGGTCGCCGATGGCATGGGGGGCCACGCGGCCGGCGAGGTGGCGAGCGCCGCGACCATTTCGGCGCTCGCGTCCCTTGATGCCGAACACTCGGGGGCTGACCTGGTCAGCGCGCTGGCGGGCGCGGTCGCGAGCGCCAACATGCGGTTGCAGGAGCTGATCATCTCCGACCCCGCGACCGAGGGCATGGGCACAACGCTGACCGCGCTGCTGTGGTCCGACGGCCACGCGGCGCTGTGCCATATCGGCGACTCGCGCGCGTACCTGCTGCGGAACGGCCAGTTCTACCAGATAACCCATGACCACACGCTGGTCCAGTCGCTGGTCGACGAGGGCAGGATCACCGAAGACGACGTGGCCACCCACCCGCACCGGTCGCTGCTGCTCCGGGCTCTCGACGGCAGGACGGTCGCCGAGCCAGACCTGTCCGCCCACGAGACGATGGCGGGCGACCGCTACCTCCTCTGCTCGGACGGCCTGTCCGGCGTGGTCACCGAGCAGACGCTGCACCAGACGCTCAGTTCGGTGTGGGACCTGGAGAAGGCGGCGCTTCAGCTCGTTGAGCTCGCCATCAGGGGCGGCGGCCCCGACAACATCACGTGCATCGTCGCGGACGTCGTGGACACCCAGATCACCGCGCTGCCGCCGACCCGGATCCCGGTGCTCGCCGGTGCCGCGTCGCACGGGCCGGCCGCCGAACTGCGATCGGCCGCCAGGCAGAGTTCGCCGGCCACCCGGGCGATGCGGCTGACGAGGACCACGCCGCAGCACGCGCTGCCCGACGACACCCGAAGCTGGAGCAACGGGCACAACGGCCACGCCAGGCTGGAGACCGACGACACCGGCGCCAGGGGCCGGGGCACCCATCGCGCCACGCGGCACGACGATGACGACGATGACGATTACGCGCAGCACGACGAGGGCAGGCGGCGTTGGCCGGTGGTCACCACCCTGCTCGTGCTGCTCGTGCTGCTGCTCGGCGGCGGCCTGTACGGCGGCTGGCGGTACGTCCAGGGGCAGTACTACGTCGGCGTGCAGAACGGCAACGTCGCGATCTTCCGCGGCGTCAACCAGAGCCTTGCGGGCATCAGCCTGTCCAGCCTCGTCCAGAAGACGAACCTGCCGATCAGCCAGGTGGCGGCCGGCAGCCAGGGCATGATCCGCCAGACGATCCCGGAAAGCAGCCTGGCTCACGCGCAGAGCCTGGTCCAGACGATGCAGAACGCGGTCACGACCTGCCAGGGCAGGTACCGGGCACTGGCGGCGTGGCAGGTCGCCTATGCCAAGTACCAGGGCGAGCTCGCCGCCTACCGCGCGAGAAGGACTAAGGTCGCGCCCAAGGACAACCCGGGCGCGCAGCCCCAGGCTCCCGAAGCGGCCGACTGCGCCCCGTCGACCGCGTTCGGCGTCCCGGCGAGTGCGCTGGGCCCGCAGCCGGTGATCACGCCGTCCATCCCGCCCCCGGCCAAGCCGTCACGCAGCCCCGCCGCCAAGACCTCACCGGCTCCGCACGCGTCCTCGACCGCGAAGACAGCCGGATGAGCAGCATGACGATGCCGTCTCCGGCGCTGGGCAGCCCTCCGCCGGAGGACGTGCCTGCCGGCCGCAGGCGCACCGAACTGAGCATGCTCGTGTTCGCCTTCGCCGTCGTCGCGTTCGCGTTCGCCAGCACCGCGTTCACCCTCAAGGGACAGCACGCGTCCACGTTCGTCGAGTACATGGTCGCGTTCGTCGTGGTCATCTGCGCCGCTCACCTCGCGATGCGGCGCTGGGCCCCGTACGCGGACCCGCTGCTGCTGCCGCTCGGCGCGCTGCTGAACGGGCTCGGGATCGTCATGATCTACCGGCTGCACGAGGCGGGGCGCAACGGCAACATCGGGCCCTTCAACTTCCAAGGGAAGCTCATCCCGATCACGACGCTGAGTCCGTCGGCCGTGACCCTGCAGATCGTCTACACGATCATCGGCGTCGGCTGTTTCGCCGCCTTCCTCGCGTTCGTCAAGGAACCGCGGATACTGCAGCGCTACACGTACCTGCTCGGCCTCATCGGGATCTTCATCATCGCGCTGCCGGCCTTCCTCCCGTCCAGCATCAGCGGCATACCGGGCACCGGCGCCAAGATCCAGATCGCCATCCCGGGGCTGGGCAGCATCCAGCCGGAAGAGTTCGCGAAACTGGCGCTCGCGGCCAGTTTCGCCGGTTACCTGGTCGCCAAGCGCGACGTGCTGTCGCTGGCCGGCAAGCGAGTGCTCGGCATCGACCTGCCGCGGGCCCGCGACCTCGGCCCGATCGCGATGGTGTGGATGGCCGCCCTGCTGCTGCTGGTATTCGAGAGCGACATCGGCACCAGCGCGGTGTTCATGGGCCTGTTCGTCGCCATGATCTACATCGCGACGTCGCGGACCTCCTGGCTGCTGATCGGGTTCGCCGCCTTCGTGGCCGGCGCCTTCATCGCCGCCAGGCTCTTCACCCACGTCGGCGTCCGGTTCAGCGTCTGGCTGCACCCGTTCAGCCCGCAGAACCTGCTCCAGGGCGCGCAGCCCTCGTACCAGACCGTGCAGGGCCTGTACGGGATGGCCAGCGGGGGCCTGCTCGGCCGCGGCCTCGGTAACGGCCTGCCGTTCTATACCCCGCTCGTGCAAAGCGACTTCATCTTCACCGCGTTCGGGGAGGAACTGGGCCTGACCGGGGTCATGGCCCTGCTGCTGATCTACGGCCTGATCGTGCAGCGTGGCCTGCGTACCGCGCTCATGATCAAGGACCCCTACTCGAAGCTGCTTGCGGGCGGCCTGTCGTTCATGCTCGCGCTGCAGGTCTTCGTGATCGTCGGCGGCGTGACCAATCTCATCCCGCTCACCGGCATCACCACGCCGTTCCTGTCCCAGGGCGGCTCGAGCCTGGTCGCGAGCTGGATCTTGATCGGGGTCCTGGCGCGGCTGAGCGACACCGCACGCCGCCCGCCGCCACGGCCGATTCAGGAGGAGGGACTAACCCAGGTGGTGTCGCTGAGGTGAACCGTGCGCTCAAGCGGATCTCGGTAGCGGTCCTGGTCATGTTCCTGCTGCTGCTGGTCAACGTGAACTACCTGCAGGGCTTCGAGACCGCGAGCCTGGCGAACAGGCCAGAGAACATCCGGGCGATCTCCGAGGCGAACCAGTACCAGCGCGGCGACATCATCACCGCCGACGGCGTGAAGATCGCGACCACCAAGCCGTCGAACGACATCTACAAGTACCAGCGGGTCTACACCGACGGCCCGGTCTACGCTCCGGTGACCGGCTACGACACGATCTACAGCACCACTGGCGTCGAGCACGCGGAGGACTCCCTGCTTTCCGGCAACGGATCGCAGCTGGCGTTCCGCAACTTCATCGACATGATCACCAACAAGCCCCAGAAGGGCGCCACCGTCCAGGTCACGATCAACTCGAAGGCGCAGCTCGCCGCCTACCAGGGACTGGCGAGCATCCTCAAGGGCACCGGCCGGGTCGGCGGCGTGGTCGCGCTCAACCCGGCCACCGGCGCGATCCTGGCGATGGCCTCGTACCCGAGCTACGACCCGAACGCGCTGGCCACGCACGACGGCCCCGCGCTGAACTCGGCCGACCAGGCGCTGCTGACGCAGAGCCCGAGCCCGCTGCTCAACAACGCCACGCAGACCACCTTCCCGCCCGGGTCGACGTTCAAGATCGTCACAAGCTCCGCCTGGTTCACCCAGGACCCCGCGCGGACGACGAGCACCATGGTCTACTCGCCGCAGGTGCTGACCCTGCCCCAGACGACCCACCTGCTGCACAACGACAGCAACGAGGTGTGCGGCCCAGCCGGGGTGAACGGCTACACGACGGTCCTGTACGCGTTCGCGCAGTCCTGCGACACCACGTTCGGCAACCTCGGCATGAAGATCGGCGGCGGGCCCCTGAATCAGATGGCCGAGCTGTACGGCATGAACAACCCCAATCTGAACATCCCCGGCGTGACCGTGGCGCCGAGTCAGTACGTTCTCCCGCCGAGCCTGCCCACGACCGCGTACTCCGCCATCGGCCAGTTCAGCGACACCGCGACACCGCTGCAGGAGGCCATGTTCTCGGCCGTGATCGCCGATGGCGGCACGCTGATGAAGCCGTACCTCATCCAGCAGGTCACCGCCTCCGACACGTCCGTCGTCTCGTCCACCACGCCCTCGGTGCTGAGCCGTCCGGTCACCCCGGCCGTTGCCAATGACGTGAAGCAGATGATGATCGCCGTGGTGCAGCAGCCAGAGGGCACGGGGTTCGGGTACAACGCGAGCAAGGAGAACGGGCTCGTCATCGCCGGGAAGACCGGCACCGCGCAGAACCTGATCAACGGCAACAGCCCCAACCCCGACGCGGTTTTCACCGCTTTCGCCCCGGCCGACAACCCCAAGATCGCCGTGGGGGTCATGATCCAAGGCGCGGGCTACGGCGCGTCGGCGGCGGCGCCGATCGCGGTCGCTGTCATCAACGCCTACCTGGCTACCCTGGGGATACGGTGAGCGGGTACGTGCTGGACGGCCGTTACGTCCTGATCGAGCGGATCGCGTCCGGCGGCATGGGCGAGGTATGGCGTGGCGTGGACCAGATCCTCGGCCGTCCGGTCGCGGTGAAGCTGCTAGCCACGGCGCACGCCAGCGACGAGCAGTTCCGCGCCAGGTTCCGCGCCGAGGCGCGGTATGCCGCGTCGCTATCCCACCCCGGAATCGCGCGGGTGTTCGACTACGGCGAGACTCCGTTCCCGGTCGGGGGGACGACCTCCCCATACCCCCCCGCCGGCGCGAGCGCCGCCGGCGGAGCCTACCTCGTGATGGAACTGGTGAACGGCGAGCCGCTTTCTGCGATCCTCGAGCGGGTGGGCCGGCTGGCGCCGGAGGTGACGCTGGACATCGTCGGCCAGGCGGCGCGCGCGCTCGACGCGGCGCACCAGGCGGGCATCGTGCACCGCGACGTCAAGCCCGGCAACCTGCTGATCATGGCCGACGGCACGACCAAG
The DNA here is from genome assembly GCA_027314595.1 of Actinomycetota bacterium. GTDB lineage: Bacteria > Actinomycetota > Actinomycetes > Streptosporangiales > Streptosporangiaceae > Trebonia. The sequence goes on from DAHVAN010000465.1 coordinate 26,098, forward strand.
ATCACCGACTTCGGCATCGCCAAGGCGCGGGAGGCCCAGGCCGCGCTGACCGCGACGGGGATCGTGATGGGCACCGCGCTGTACGTCTCGCCCGAGCAGGCGACGGGCTCGACCGTCACCGGGTCCTCCGACATCTACTCGCTCGGCGTGGTCGCCTACGAGTGCCTGACCGGCGAGCCGCCGTTCATCGCCGACCAGCCGCTGGCGATCGCCATCATGCACAAGCACGACCCGGTGCCGCCGCTGCCCCTGGACGTGCCGAGGCCCGTGGCCGACCTGGTTTACTCGATGCTCGCCAAGACCCCCGATGGCCGCCCCGAGTCGGCACGGCACGCCGCCGACCGGGCCGACGTGATCAGGGACGCGTGGGCACGGTCCGGGGCGGGGGTCGCGACGACCGCGGGACTGCCGGTCGTGCCCGACTACCCGACCGCTTCGGAAGATCATTATCAATATTCCGAACGAGCGGCGGGTTCCCCCCTCAGCCGGCACCGCCTTGCGGCGGCAGGCATGGGGGTGGCGCTGTGCGGGGTCGCCGCGATCGTGGCGGTGCTGCTCAATTCCGGCGGCCATCACGGATCGCCGGCAGGCACGACCACGCCGCCCGCGCCGTCAAAACTCGGGACCCCGGCCACCGCCTCGCTGCGGGCAACACCGGCCGGCAGCGGCACGCCAGGCACTAGTCTAGATACGGCACCGCAGACGACCGCGGCCCGGCCGGCGAGCCCTACGCCGAGCCGCACTTCCGCGAAGCCAACGCAGGACGCGCCGGCGACGAGCGCGACGCCGACGGGGCCCGCATCGACGACGGCGTCCCCCCCGGCGTCGGCCACGAGCCCGTCGTCCACTACCTCGCCCGCCACGACCCCGCCAGCGTCCACGGCGCCGACGGCGGCCGGCGGCCGGCGGGCTGGCCGCGGCGCCGGGGAACGAGGGATCACACTCATGAGTCAGGGTGGTTTGGAAAAGTGCGAGACATGACACAGCCCCGGCTGCTCGGTGACCGCTACGAGCTTGAAGGCGTCGTCGGACGCGGCGGCATGGCCGAGGTCTACCGCGCCCGCGACATCCGGCTTGACCGCGTGGTGGCGATCAAGACCCTGCGTGCCGACCTCGCCAGGGACCAGACCTTCCAGGCCCGCTTCCGCCGTGAGGCGCAGTCGGCGGCCTCCCTGAACAACCCGTCGATCGTGGCCGTGTACGACACCGGCGAGGACCTGTCGAGCGGCGTGCCCGTGCCGTACATCGTGATGGAGTACGTGGACGGGCGGACCGTCAGGGACCTGCTGATCGAGGGACACCGGCTGCTGCCCGAGCGTTCGCTCGAGATCATCAGCGGGGTGCTTCGGGCCCTCGAGTACAGCCACCAGGCCGGGATCGTGCACCGGGACATCAAGCCCGGGAACGTCATGGTCACCCGGCACGGGGACATCAAGGTGATGGACTTCGGGATCGCCCGCGCGATGAGCGACGCGCAGTCCACCATGACGCAGACCGCGCAGGTCATCGGCACCGCGCAGTACCTGTCGCCGGAGCAGGCCAGAGGCGAGCGGGTGGACGCGCGCAGCGACCTGTATTCCACGGGCTGCCTGATGTACGAACTGCTCACCGGACGGCCGCCGTTCACCGGCGACTCGCCGGTGGCGATCGCCTACCAGCACGTCAGGGAGAACCCCATCCCGCCGTCCCGGCTCGACCCGGACATCCCCCCGTGGGCGGACGCGATCGTGCTCAAGGCGATGGCCAAGTCGCCGAACGACCGGTACCAGAGCGCCGCGGAGATGCAGGCCGACATCCAGCGCGCCGCCTCGGGCATGCAGGTGGCCGCGATGGCGATGCCGCCGACGCGCGCCGACTACTACGGCGGCGGGTATCCCGACCGCACCCAGCGGATGGGCCCGCAGACGATGATGGGCTCGGCGCCGACCACTGTCTCGCCTTACCAGCAGCCCGGCGGGTACGGCGGCGGCTACGACGGCGGTGGGATGGAGCCGCGGCGCAGCTGGGCACGGCGCTGGCTGCCCTGGCTGATCCCGCTCCTCGTCGTGGTGGCCGTGATCGCGGCGGCCGCCCTGGTGCTGCGCGGCGGCAAGACCTACTACGTCCCGCAGGTGAACGGCGAGCCCGAGGCGACGGCGGTCGCCCAGATCCGGCAGGCGGGCCTGGTCCCGCGCGTGGTCGACCAGAACAGCTCGTCCGTGGCGGCGGGCCTGGTGATCGACACCAATCCAAGCAACGGCAACAGCATCGCCAAGGGCGGGACGGTCATCGTCTACGTCTCCAAGGGCGCCGCGAAGATCGCGATCCCGAACGTGGACGGAATGCAGTCCACCGCCGCCCAGCAGAAGCTGGCCAGCGTGGGCCTCAACCACGTCACGACCGCGCCCGATCCGCAGTCGACCCTGCCGCAGGGCGAGGTGGATCACATGAGTCCGCTCCCGGGGACGCCGGTCAATCCGACGACGCTGATCACGCTGTACATTTCGGGCGGCGGTGTCCAGGTGCAGAATGTGGTCGGGGACACGGCGCAGCAGGCCCAGCAGATCCTGCAGGGCCAGGGCTTCCGTGTGCAGATCTTCTATGACGCGGCTCCGGCCACCCAGCCGGTCACCCCGGGAACCGTCTGGAGCACCAACCCCCAGGCGGGCGCGCTGAAGCCTGCCAACACCCTCATCCAGGTCTTCGTCCAGCCGCAGTCCACGGCCAGCCCCACGGCCAGCCCGAGCGGTTCGCCGACCGGCTCGCCGTCCCCGAGCCCGACCGGATCGCCGTCCCCGAGCCCGACCGGATCGCCGACGTCCTCGAGCCCGAGCCCCAAGAACCCGGGCCCTTAGCCGGCGCCGGCCAGATCAGGGCGGCCGTCGGCTAGGCTGACATGGCGCTGCCGGCGTGCATTACGCTTACCCCGAACGAACGCAGTCCCGAGCAGGAGGTGCGCGGTGCCCAAGTCCCGCGTCCGGAAGAAGCAGGTCTACACGCCTCCGCCGACGAGGTCGCCGAAGCGTGCGGTGAGCCCGCCATGGCTGGCGCCGACCATGATCGCCTGCTTCCTCATCGGGCTCGCCTGGATCTCGCTGTATTACGTCACCCAGTCGAACATGCCGGGGCTCTCCGCGCTCGGCGGGTGGAACCTGGTGTGCGGGTTCGGGCTGATCGTCGCCGGGGTGGTGCTCGCCACCAGGTGGCGCTAGCCGTTACGCCCGCAGGTGGCGGTTCTGGATCACGACAGCCACGGCCATCAGGGCGATCAGCACGACGGTCGCGCCCACCTGGTACGCGAGCCGGTTCTTGCGCGGCGCGTACGCGTAGGCCGCGGTGATCAGCGCGCCGGTGAGCAGCCCGCCGATGTGGTCCTGCCAGGCGATCGTGCTGCGGTAGATGAAGCTGAACGCCAGGTTGATCACGATCAGGAGGACGATCCCGCGGCTGTCGAGGCGCAGCCGCTTCGCGACCACGAACCAGGCGCCGAACAGGCCGAAGATCGCGCCAGAGGCGCCGGCGGCCAGCCCGTACGGCGCCATGTAGTAGAACATGATCGCGCCGCCGACCGCGCTGAGCAGGTAGATGGCCAGGTAGCGGACCTTGCCGAGCAGGCGCTCGAGTTCCGGGCCGACGATGAACAGCACCCACACGTTGAGCGCGAGATCCAGTAGCCCCAGGCCGCCGAAGCTCGTGCCCGGCGCGGTGAACGCCGAGGTCAGGAGCCGGTACCACTGGCCGCCGGCCACCCCGGCCTGAATGCCGGCCGGCGTGTACGCCGGCGTCCCGAGCAGGCCCAGGTCGTAGAGCAGGCTCGGCCTGGCGACTTCGGCGAGGAACAACACCACGTTGACCGCGATCAGGGTCCAGGTGACGGTCGTGGAGCGGGTGGGCCGGCCGCCGAACACGGCCCTGGCCGGCCGGGTGCCCTGGCCGGCCCCGCGCACGCACTCCACGCACTGCTGGCCGACCGCCGCCTGACGCAGGCAGTCCGGGCAGGCGTGACGTCCGCACCGGACGCAGGAGACCCAGGTCTCCCTGCCCGGATGACGGTAGCAGGTAGGCGGCCGGCCTGGCTCCTGACTCGGGTCGGCCTGCTGGTCCGGTGCGGTCATCGGGGGCTACCTTGATCTAGTCGCGCTGGATGGTGACCGACTGCAGCACCACGTCGGTCACCGGACGGTCACCGGGCACGGTCTGCACGCGGCTGATGGCGTCTACCACATCGGCGCCGCCGATGACCTGGCCGAAGATCGTGTGCCTGCCGTTGAGCCACGGGGTGGCGCCCACGGTGATGAAGAACTGCGATCCGTTGGTACCCGGGCCGGAGTTCGCCATCGCCAGCAGGTACGGCTTGTCGAACCGCAGGTCCGGGTGGATCTCGTCGGCGAACTGGTAGCCCGGGCCGCCGGTGCCGGTGCCGAGCGGGTCCCCGCCCTGGATCATGAACCCGGCGATCACCCGGTGAAAGATGGTGCCGTCGTAGAGCTTGTCCTTGGTCACGGCGCGGGTCCGGGGATCCGTCCACTCCCGGCCGCCCTCGGCGAGCTCGGTGAAATTCCGCACGGTCTTCGGCGCGTAGTCGGGGAGCAGCCGGGTCGTGACGGTCCCCTGCGTCGTGGTTAGCGTCGCGGTCAGCTTCTCGGTCATGGGAATGACTCCGGTTCGCATCGTAGGCCGGGCTTTCCGGCCACTGTCCACACCTTTGCGTCTGCACTAATCACGGTACCGGCTCCGGGCTGGCCTCCGCTCACTGTGCTGACTCTGCCCGCTGCGCGGGCCGCCCTTCGCGCCCCCTTCGGCTCACGGGAAGGGTTGAACGCGGCCTCGCTGGGAACTTTGAGGTGTGCGAGAGCAGGATGGGGGAGGGTGAATCGTGTTCTACGCCAGGCAAGACAGTAAGGCAGCCGAGCCGGACAGCTTCGCAGTGCGGGTGAAGACCGTCAGCGCGAGCGTGGCTCAGACGGCCGCACAGGGGGTGGGCAGCGCCGCTCAGACGGCTGCCATCGGGATCAGCAATGGCGTGCGCCAGGGCGTGCGCAGCGTTCGCGTCTGGACGGCACCGCGGCTGGAGAGCGCCGCCGAGTACACGACCACGACCGCGGCGCCCAAGGTTTCCTCGGCACTGCGGATCTCGGCGCGGCAGATCCGCCCTGCGGATGTGACCGCGAAGAAGCCCCGGTCCGCGCTCACCTGGTCCGTCCTCGCCGCGGCACTGCTCGCGACCGGGGGAGCGGTGGCCGCCCTCGTCAGGTACCGGTACCGCGCGGGGGTGACGCCCGGCGAGGGGGAGAACCTGGAAGGCCCGGGCGGTGGCACCGCCGCGACCGGGACGGAGGCCCCGACGCCGGCGCAGGCTGGCGCCGCGAGTGCCCCGGGCGCCGCTGCGGACTCGACAGCCGACGCCGACGCCGACGCCGACGCCGGAGTGAACGGGCGGGTTTCCACGTCCGGTTGGTGATGCCGCGCCGCAGGCGACCTGTCTTGACACCATGCGGAGTTTCCCGGGTGGCATGCCTGGCGCAGCAGTGCCGGACGCTGGTGGGCCACCCGGACCGGCACGGTGTTGCGCCGCGATGACCTCGGGGCCGGGCGGGTCATGACGGTGGACGCGGACGACGTAGGCCCACTCCGTAATCAGCTTGCCGTCCAGGCACGCCGTGACAGCGAGGTCAGCAGTTCAAACCGGAAGCGCACCGGAGCCTAACCGGTTCTGAAGAACCAATCGGGTACCTTCTGTTCGTCGGTAAGACGTTGCGGTAGTGATCGTTTTCGTCGGCACCTGAAAGAATCGACCTGCGGAGTGAACACCGTGAGTGACCGGAACACGCGGACCGCCGGCAAGAACCGGGGGCTCGTCTGGACCGCGGCGGTCTGCATCACTGTTTCGCTTCTCGTGATGATCGCGATTTCCGTCGCGGGGCCGTCCATCAGCGTGCCCGCGATGGCGCACACCGGCGGCGCGCCGCCGTGGTGGGTGTCAGTCGGACTGCCGAACGATTTCGTCCTCTTCACCCTGTGGGCGGCCGCCGTCGTCGCCGGCGTGGGCGTCGGCGCGGGCCTGATCGCGGTCGGGCGCGGCGCGAGGCCGCGGGTGCGGCCGCTGCTCGCGGTCTCGTTCATCGTCGTCGCCGTGTTCACCGTGCTGCCGCCGGCCGGGACCACGGACACCCAGTCGTACGCCATCGACGGCAACATGGTCGTCCTCGGGCACAGCCCGTACCTGGACACGCCGAGGCAGATGGCGCAGATGGGCGACGTGCTGGCGATAAACAGCCCGATCCTGTGGCAGCAGGCGAAGTCGGATTACGGGCCGCTGGCCACGGCCGAGGAGTGGGTGTCCGCCGAGCTCGGCGGCTCGTCGATGGCGCAGATAACCTTCTGGCTGAAGCTCTGGGTGGCGGCCGCGTTCGCCGCCGTGGTGCTGCTCCTGGACAGGGTGCTGCGCGACGATCCGGCGAAACGGCTGCGCGCGCACCTGCTGTGGTCACTGAACCCGCTGGTCATCTGGGAAATCGTGGCCAGCGGCCACATCGACGGCCTGGCCGTCGCCTTCGGACTCGCGGGACTGGTGGTACTGCGCTTCCCCAAGGCCACCACGGGCTCCCCCGCAGGTCCCCCGCCTGGGCTGGTATGGCGCTGCTTTGTGTCGGCGGTGCTGATCGGCGTCGCCACAGCCATCAAGTCACCGTTCGGGCTGTTCGGGCTCGGCACCTTGTGGGCGGTGCGGCGCTACCCTGTCGCGATCGCGTCGCTGGCCGCGGGATGGCTGGCGGTGGTCGTCCCCTCGTACATGGTCGCGGGACTGCCGGCCATCAAGGTGCTTTTCCAGCGCGGGAACCAGGTGACCTGGGACAACCTCTACCAGGTCTTCTACAGGCCGTTCGGGATCGAGCCGTTCGGCTCTGACCAGGTGCCCGCGCACCTGGCCACGATCGCCCTGTTCTTGTCCATCGCCGCGGCCGTGCTGACGCTGTTCCGGATGCCGGACGGGGCCCCCGGGCTGCCGGCCGTGACTCCGGCGCTCGCGCTGAGCATTGCCTGGATCTTCTTCTGGCCGTACCAGCGCCCCTGGTACGACGTCATGATCATCGCCCCGCTCGCGCTCTACTCGGCCTCCTGGCTCGACGGCGTCGTCCTCGCCCGGCTGTGCTTCGCCGCCGTCACCTACATGGAGGCCGGTCTCATCTCCTACCTGGTGTGGCTGCAGTCGGTGCAGCTCTTCGAGGGCGAGTGGATAACCTCGACCGTCCGGATGCTGAGCGCGGCGGCGCTCATCTGGATGTGCATAAAGAGACGGTGGGGCATGCGGCCATCCGACTCGACGGTGGGCGTGAGCCCGCCGGTCCTGCAGCCGCAGATCTAGGATTCAGATCCTCGGCACGGCCTGGCTGGTGCCGCACCAGGCAGGCTGCCGGCTTCAGCAACACCAGAAATCCGCAAAACCGAATATGCACCAGCAGTTCAAGCCGGCTGACGTCGGCGGGCTGTTCCGGTTCCCGCTGCCGTCGCAGGTCTTGTTCGCCAGGACTGCGGGCCCGGCCCCGGGCATTGTGAAGGATCCTGGCTGCCGGGGGGTCTGGCGCATATCCCTGGCCGGTAACCGATGACCGCCTCTAACGTGCGCCCCGCGCGTCCCGCGCGAACCACTGGCTCGTGCCGCGTTCCGGGCCAGATGCGCGGCTGCCCCGGTCCTACCGGGCCAGATGCGCAGGCGCCCCAGTCATGGGTTTGCGGGCAGTTCTGGATCTTGGTGGTTAGGCCGTTCGCCGCCCGCGGGGAGCCGGGCCTGCGCTTCACCTCAGCCGCCCGTCCAGCCCCGCGCGTCCACTTACCGCATGAAATGACCACTTTCGCGCCCGTTTTGCCCCATTTGTGGGTACTTTTTATGCGTAAAGTGCCCCGCGACCGCCCCGCCGCCCGCCCGCCTGCGCCCGGGGCGGGGCAGGCGTCCGGGAGCTATTTCATTCGCACAGGAATGTGACATCAAGGATGTAGCACACGTATGTGTCGATCAGGGTGTGAGTCGTGGTTGGGTATCGCCTGCGGGCAACGCTGTGCGCACCAGCTGTGCATAACCCTGTGGATAACCTCAGCAAGGCGGCCGGCCATTAAGCACGTTGTGCATATGCTCTAAGGTTCCCCTCAGTTACGGCGCGCATCGTTGAGGTGACCTGGTTTACGGTGCTGGGGAGGCGATCGCAATGGACCCTTACGACGACCCCGACGGGGACGGCATCCGGCCGGACGGGGACTGCGGCGCGGACATGATCACGATGAGCCCGCCGCGCTGGCAGCGCTGGCGGCCCGGGCGGCCGATCGCGGTCATGGGCGTGGTGGCGGCGGCACTGGCCGGCGGCGCCGGAGTCGGGTACGCGGCCACGCACTCTGTATCCAAGCCGGCCGCCGATACCGCGGCGATGTCCGCGGCGTCCAAGCCAACCCCGATCCCGAGCGCCACGGCGCCCCAGCCGACGCCTCCCGGCCGCGGCTTCAGGTCCGGCGCCGGGTACCGCTTCGGACCCCTGTGGATCGGCGGTTTCGGCGGCCTGGTGCACGGCCAGTTCACCGCGCCCAAGTCAGGAGGCGGGTACCAGACCGTCGACGTGCAGCGCGGGACGGTAACCGCGGTGAGCGCGACGTCGGTCACCGTGAAGAGCGCCGATGGGTACAGCCTCACCTACACGGTGACGAGCAAGACGCTGGTTGACGCGCAGGCGGCCGGGATCGGGTCTGTCAAGAAGGGCGACTCGGTCATCATCACCGCGACCGTGAGCGGCTCGACGCCGACCGCGGCCGACATCATAGACCTGACCGCGATGCAGGCCGGGCGTGCGGCGTTCGGGTTCCCGGCGAAGCCGCTGAACCCGGCGCAGGGGATGCCGGCCCAGCCGCCGAGCGCCTGAGGTAAAGGAGCGGCCACCGGCAGTCGATGAAGGCGCCGAGCAGCGTGGTCAACTGCCCGGCGCCTTCACGGCCCCCGGCGCCCCCGGCGCCCCCGCTGCCTCCTGCGCCCCCGGGGCCCCCGGCGCCGCAGGAGGCCTCGATGGCCGACGGGCTGGCCACGCCGAACGCGACGGCCTCGGTCATCGGTGAGGGCAGCCGCCACTGCGGCTCGTGCCGCGCGCAGAGCCACTGATCCCGGTCGGCGCGCGTCCTGATCGCCGCGCACGCGTGGGCGGCGAGCGCGGCGGGGCTGACCGCGGACCCGATCGCCGGCGCGCGCGACGCGGCGGCCGCGTCCACCGCATGCGACGTGGCGCACTGGCTCACCCGGGCGGGCAGTCGCCTGAACTCGGCCAGCCTTGCCGGGACGGGCACCGGCATCGGCCAGCCGGACAGGTGCGCGAGCACGGCGAGTTCCGCCCACATCCGTATCCAGGGGAGGTCGTCAAGCGCGCGCTGGGCGCCGCGCATGTCCCGCAGCGTGCACGGGCGGCGAGCGCATTCGGCGCCGCAGGTCCCCGAGCGCGGGCTGACCACCGAACGCGCGTCCGCTGTGCGCGGGGCAGACGCCACCTCTCGTTCGGTACCATCCCGGATTTTCACCAGCACGGGGAAGTCCATACCGTCGGCGCAGATCGCCGCCTCGCCAGGCGGCAGTGTGACCAGGTAGCGGGACTGTTCCCGGGTCGCGTTCATCGTCGCGCCGACCGCCTCGCGGTCGTCGGCGGCGGGGAGGCGATGGGTGATCTTCACGGCGGTGTTCTTGATCACGTCGGGAAGCAGGCGAACAGGGATCTGCTCGGCGATGATGAGCCCTTCCCCATAGGCGCGGATCTCCGCGAGCAGGCCGCCGAACATCTCGACCGCGTGGCCCGCCGCGCCGGCTCCGCTCGTTCCGGCCGTTTCCGGGCGGCGGAGCAGGCGGTGCGCCTCCTCGACCACGGTCAGGTGGCTCAGCACGGGCTCGCCGGCTCGCCGCGTGGCACGGGACGCTGGAGGCGCTGGAGCCCGGTGGGTCAGGCGGAGGTGTTCGGCCAGCCGGATGAGCACGGTGCCCATGAGGAATGCCTTGTCCCTGTCGTCTCCCACGTCCTCGATCTCCAGGACAACGTTCTTCCGCAGCAGCCTCCCGAAGTCGATCTGGTGCCCGCCCTCGAGAAAGCGGCCCGTGGTGCCCTGCCGCAGGCTCGCCAGCCTGACCCTGATGAAGCCAAGCACGTCGTCGGTGACCCGCTGGCTGTAGCCGATCTCGTTCACGACGGTCTCGGCCGCGCGCTGCAGATCGGTGAGTCCCGGGTAGGCGGCGGCCGTGCCCGCGGGCTCGCCAAGCGGCAGGTCCCAGCCGGCCTCCTCGTAGACGCGGGTGAGCGCGGCGCTGAGCACCTGGGGAAAGGGCTCCTCGGACCGGAACGCGGCGATGAAGAGCGCCTTCACCAGGTCCGCGTGGGTCTGCAGCGGAAACCGCCGGCCATCGACGCCCACGGCGGGCTCGAGCGGGTTCAGGCCCGCGGCGATGGCGTCGGCCTCGCCTAGCCTGATCCGCACCACCTCAGCGCCGCCAGCGTCCCCCGCGTCCCCGGCGCCGCCGATCCGGCAGGCCATGAGGCGGTACTCGGCCTTGGCCGGCTCGACGACGAGCCAGGGAACATGGTGCGCCGCGGCCGCCTCCAGCAGGGACCGCACGGTCTGCGACTTTCCGGCACCGGTGGCGCCGCACACGAACACATGCCTGTTCAGCGAGGCCAGCGGCAGCATGAACGGCCCCGCTGGCATCCGGTTCCGGTCAAGGATGTCGCCGAGGCAGATGGCGGACCCCGTGACCTCGGGGGTGACGTCGAAGTCGGGGCGGAGCGCGAGCCGCAGGCCCGGGATCTCCGCTCGCGGCGGCCGGGTGAGCGCGGCGAGCAGTTCGGTAGATCCGCAGAACGGTGATTCTGGCATGGCGTCGCCGCCCGGGTGGAGGGCCGGCGGATCCTGCCTTCCGGGCGGCCCGGGCGGCCCGGGCTGCTGCTCTGGCGGTCGTGGCGGCCTCGGGGGTCGGGTGGGCGCCGGGCTCAGCGCGTAGGGCAGCCCGTCCAGTGAAACCGACGCGCAGAACAGCCCGGCCACCCGCGCCGCGGACACGTCATCGCATCCGCCGGCGAGGATGTGAGCGCGCCAGAAGCCGGTCGAGATGCCCCGCTGAAGTTCGGCGTGCCGGTCCGCCAGGCGCCGTGCCTGCGCCGCCTGCTCGGGAAAGCGGTCAGCCGCCGCCTCGGCGAGGCGCTGGCGGCGTGCCACCTCTGCGGCCAGGGAGCGCAGTGCCGCGGGGTGCAGGGGTTCGGCGACGACGATCCATCCGAACGGCCCGGTCCAGCTCGCGAGCAGCCCCTCGTCGAGTGACGGGGTGGCATGCCTTGCGGACCGGCCGCCCGAGCCGCCCCTGTCGCCTCGCCCGGCGCCATCCGGCGCGAGCAGCCCGTCGCTGATGCCTGCGATCTCCCGCCAGCAGGGCAGGACGCCGAGAAGTTCCGGCAGCGCTCCAGGTCGCAGCATGGTCGCGCGCGCCCCGCCAGGCAGCGCGAGGAGCACGCCGCCTTGGCGCTCGTCGCCGGCTTGGCTCTCGTCGCCGGCTTGGCTCTCGTCGCGGGGCATGGCGCTGCCCGCGAGCGCGTCACCCGCGGCGACGATATGCACAGGCCCCCCGGTCACGGTCCGCACCCAGCCGAACGCGACGCTGCCGCAGGATCGGCTCGCGGTGATCCCCGCGTGGTACGCGGCTGACAGTGCGGCAACTCGCTGCTCCCAGCCCGGATCGTCCTCGTCGGGCGGAAGGCCGCCAGCGGGGCCAGGGTCCTGGCGGCGCGGGATCTCTGTGATCCGGTAGGCGCCGATGCCGCGCAGCTGCCGCCAGGGCACGAAGGTAGGGGCACCGCTCATTCCGTCGATCGCCATCGGAGCCCAGGCCCCCATCGCTAATGCACACCTGTTAGTTACTCTGTGGATAATAATAGATACAAAACGTGATATATGGCTAGGTCTCATGCCTAAGCGGCGCTGGGGTCACATGACCGGGGCAGCTGCGCATCTGGCCCGGTAGAACCGGGGCGACCGCGCATCTGGCCCAGAACGCGGCACGAGCCAGTGGTTCGCGCGGGATGCACGGGAGTCCGCCGGACCGGCTAGTGTTCCAGCATGTCAGCGATCCTCACAAGACCGGCTGGATGCGGCACGCCAAGGCAGGCGAGCTAGCCAAGCGCTTCACTCACTACCACGTGGCCGATCCGAACCGCGAGGACGCGCAAACCGTTCCCACCTATCGAGGCGAAGGACATTGCTTTGGATGAGGCCATCGCGGCAGGGTCCGGAACCACGCTGCCGGCCGCCCTCGCGGAGCCGGCCAGGCCGGTACGGCCAGGCTGGATAACGCTGCTGTTCCTGGCCAACATCGGCCTGTGGCTGGGTGTCTACGCGCCGATCCAGGTGCTGCTGCCCGAACAGGTGCAGTCGCTGCACGACCACCTGGCCAAGAGCGGCAGCGTGCCGAGCGGAACCGATGCGGTGCTGCTATCCGTAGTCATGGGTGTGGGCGCGATCGCTTCGCTTCTTGCCAACCCGGTGGTCGGCGCGCTGTCGGACCGGACGACCTCGCCGCGCGGCCGCCGCCACCCGTGGACCATCGCGTGCGCGCTGGCCGGCGCCGCCGGCATTCTCGTGGTCGCCGCGGCGCCGAACGTTCCGGCGATGGCGATCGGGTGGTTCGTCGCCGAACTCGGGCTCGGGGGCATGCTCGCCACGCTCACCGCCGCGCTGCCCGACCGGGTACCCGCCAGGCAGCGCGGCACGCTCGGCGGCCTGATCGGGATCAGCCAGATGCTCGGCACGGTGCTCGGCGCGCTGATCGTGACCGTGATCGTGACGAGGATGTCGGCTGGCTACGTGACCTGTGCCGTGATCGTCGTCGCGGGCGCCGCGCTGTTCGTGCTGCGCACCCCCGACGAGCCGCTGCCAGCGGAGTACAAGCCGCGGGTACCGGTGCGGACCGTGCTGCGGCGGCTGTGGGTATCGCCGCGAGAGCACCCGGACTTCGGCTGGGCCTGGGGAACGCACTTCATGGTGAACCTCGGCAACGACCTCGGCACCCTGTACCTGCTGTACTTCCTGAACGACAGGATCCACTACCACGATCCGCAGACCGGGCTGCTCACCCTGATGGCGCTGTACGCGGTCGCGCTGCTGGCCGCCGGCGCGATCTGCGGCACGATATCGGACAAGTCGGGAAAGCGCAAGCCGTTCATCATCGGCTCGGCGGCGCTCATGGCGACCGCCGCGGTTCTCCTGGCGGCCTCGCCGACCTGGGCGATGGCTCTCGCGGCAGCGCCGCTGCTCGGCGCCGGGTTCGGCACGTACTGGGCCGCGGCGCCCGCGCTGCTGACCGCCGTGCTGCCGGCCGCGGCGGACCGGGCCAAGGACATGGGCCTGATCAATATCGCCTACAGCCTGCCTCTGGTGCTGGCTCCGCTGCTCGCCGGGGTAGTACTGGGGCTAATGAACAGCTACCCGGCCCTCTTCGCGCTCGCCGGGGTGGTGACGATCATCGCCGCCGTGACAGTCACCCGCGTCCGTTCGGTTCCCTGATGCCTATACCAAATCGAGATGAAGCGGCATACTTGAAAACAGATGACAATAGGTGGAGGTCGACCCCTTTGACGAACCGGGCCTTCCGCTCAGCAAAAGGCCTCGTCGAGGGGGTGGCGCTTCTCGTCGCGGTCGTCGCGAGCCTCGGACTGCTGACCGCGTGCGGCGCTCCGCAGTACACCTACGTCGCGGACTCCGCGGCGGGGGCATACTACAAGGTGCCCTACGGCTGGCATGAGATTTCACAGCAGGATCTCAACGCCGCCTTGCAGGCGGCGGGCGCCTCGGCCAATGGGGTGTGGTCCACGGCCTTCGACGCCGGAACCGCGCCGTCGGCCAACCACTTCCTCGCCGCGAACGTCTCGCAGCCTTTCGTGTTCGCTGAAGTAGGCCATCTCTCATCGGCAGTGAGCAACGAACTGTCCTACAACATGCTGCGCGACTTCATGCTGCCTGTGACCTCGAGCACCCGGCAGACCGACGCGGCCAAAGGCTTCCCGCTCACCAACTTCAAGCAGTTGCGGGACCAGACGATCACCGCGAGCCAGGGTGTGCACGGTGTACGGGAGACGTTTCAGTACACCTTCCCTGGCGGGGTGTCCGACACATTCGACGAAGACGTGCTGACCAACGCCGATCAGACGATCGTCTATTTCCTCATGGTGCATTGCACCAACAGTTGCTACACCGAAAATGAAAATAACATAAATACAATTATGTCGTCATTTACCGTCGGGAGCCCGACATGAAGAAGGCTCAGCGGCCAGCGCAGGGACTCAGCTACGAGGGCGGGCGGCCCAGAGAAGAAGACATCCCTACGCGCAAGAGACTCGCGCTCTGGGACCGCGTCAAGTGGCTGGTGCTCCTCGCCGCTGCCTGGCTGATCCTGGTCTGGTCGGTCATGGCGGACTACCCTCTGGCCAGCTTCGCGGACGCCGCGCGCATCCAAGTCAGAGTCGGATACTGGGTCTTCATCCTGGCGGGCCTCGAGGTCCTGCGCCAGCTCCACTTCCTGATCAGCGAGCACTGGGCGGGCTACCACCAGTTCTGGCTGAACAGGGTCTGGGGCGGCGCGAACAGGGTGACCGACCGCAGGCTTTCGGCGTGGACGCGGTTCCGCCTCGGGCGGATCGTGCGCTGGGTGATCGTCATCGCCGTCATCGCGATAGTCACGGGCAAGATCATCCACGTCGAGCCGCTGCTCGCGCTGCTGAAGATTCCCGCGATCATCTGGCACGCGATGCCAACCGTGATCCAGCTCCTGTTCTACATGTTCTTCGTGGTGGCGCAGTTCGCCCTGCTGTTCTGGTTCCTGTCCCGCGGCGGCGTGGACGTCTACTACCCGGACGACATCAAGACACGGTTCTCCGACGTCTGGGGCCAGGACCACGTGCTCGAGAAGGTGAAGGAGAACATCATCTTCCTCGAGAACCCGGAACTCGTCGAGGATCGCGGCGGCTACGTGCCTGGCGGCATCCTGCTGTGGGGACCGCCGGGCACCGGCAAGACGCTGATGGCCGAGGCCGTCGCCGGGGAGACGGGCAAGCCGTACGTGTTCGTCGATCCCGGCGCGTTCATCAACATGTTCTTCGGCGTCGGCGTGCTGAAGGTGAAGGGGCTGTTCCGCAAGCTGCGAAAGCTGGCGCTGCGGTACGGCGGCGTGATCGTGTTCTTCGACGAGGCCGACTCGCTCGGCAACCGCGGCATGATGACGCAGGGCATTCCCGGCGTGTCGGGTGCGTCGGCGTCCTCATGCGGCTGCAACGGCTTCTCGTACCTGTCCTCGCAAGCCCAATGGCTGATGTTCGAGAACGCGGCCGGCTCGCAGCTTACCGAGAGGCTGGCCGAGCCCGAACCCGGCGTCAAGCGGAACAGGCAGATCTTGCCGGTCGGCGGCATGGGCGGCATGGGCGGCGGGGGCGGCATGGGCACACTGCAGGCCCTGCTCACCGAGCTGTCCGGGCTCAAGAAGCCGCGGGGCTTCATAAACCGCGTGGTCCGGCGGCTGCTCGGGATGCGGCCCAAGCCGCCGCCGCACTACCGCATCCTCGTCATGATGGCCACGAACATGGTGTCCACGCTGGACCCGGCGCTGTTGCGGCCAGGCCGCATCGACCGCATCTACCGGGTCGGCTTCCCGTCCAAGGCTGGCCGTGTCCGCACCTACGAGGGATACCTCGCCAAGGTGCAGCACGAGCTGACCGGCGAGCAGATCGACAAGCTCGCCGTGGTCACCCCCTATGCGACCGGCGCCACCATCAAGGATCTGGTCAACGAGGCGCTGATCAACGCCATCAGGGATGACAGGGACGTCATCACCTGGCCGGACGTGATCAAGGCCAAGCAGCTCAAGGAGCTCGGGCCGCCGGAGGACGTGGAGTACATCGAGCGGGAGCGGCACGCCGTCGCGGTGCACGAGGCGTGCCACGCGATCGTCGCCTACCGCACCCGTCGGCACATGGAGATCGACATCGCCACGATCGAGAAGGGCAGCAGCTACCTCGGGATGGTGAGCAGCGTCAAGCCAGAGGACCAGTTCACCACCTGGCGAAGCGAGTTCGAGTCGGACATCCTCACCGGGCTCGCGTCGCTGGCCGGCGAGCGGATGTTCTTCGAAAGCGACAGCTCCTCCGGCGTGTCGGGCGACCTGGAGTCCGCGACCGCGATCGCGTCGCTGATGGAGGGCTTCTACGGGATGGGCCAGACCGTCTCCTCGTTCTCGATCGGCCAGCGCCTGCAGATGGGCACCCCGGGCGGTCGCGGGAAGGGAAGTCAGGAGGACCCGCAGGAGCACGTCAGGCGCATGCTCGCCGACCGCATCGAGGACAACCTTGCCACACTGCTTGTCCGTGCCGAGGCCATCCTGCGCGAGAACGAACGGCACATACTCGCGCTGGCGCACGCACTCGAGACGCACAAGACGCTCAGCGGCGAGGACGTCGTGGCCGTCTTCGAGTGCCACCGCGGCCCGCAGGTCGACGGCACCCCGTACGCAGACGACGAGTTCATCGCCCGGCTGCGCGAATACCACCTGGCCGCGGCCCGCGCCCACCGCGAGCACGGTCAGCCGGACCTACCGCTGCCCGCGGCGGAACCGGTCCTGGTGAGCGGTGTCGTCGTGGCCGACGGCTACGGCTCCCGGGCCGTCGGCTCAGGCAACGGAGACGGTTCGCTCGGGCCGACTTACGAGCCGCCGGTGTACCAGCCGCCGGACGGGTCGGCCAACGGGCAATCCTGACAGTGCGGGCGCGGCACCTGGTCAGGCTCGCGGTCAACCTGGCCAACGGCTCCACGCTGGCCGGGCTCGGGCTCGCGCTGGCCGGCCAGGCCCGGCTCGCGCGGGCCCCGGACGGGCTGCTGGCCGGCACCGGCTACAGGCTTCCGGTGCCGGCCGTCCCCGCGTTCACCATGGGCAGCGTGATACTCACCCGCCGGGACACGCTGGAGCCTGACAGCGCTCTGTTCCGGCACGAGGCGCGCCACGCCACCCAGTACGCCTGGTGCGGCGGGCTGCTCATGCTGCCGCTCTACTTCGCCGCCGCCGGCGTTTCCTGGCTGCTGAGCGGCGACGTCGGCGCGTGGAACCCGTTCGAGCGCCAGGCCGGGCTGGCCGACGGCGGCTACGCGGGCCATCCGCCGCGGCCCGCGTTCCGGCGGGGCGCTCCCGCGGCTAGCCGGCCAGGCCGGCCAGCATCCGCTCCCGGTGACCGCGGTCCCGGTCCTGAGTCAGCCGGACGTGCCTGATCGAGCGCCACGTCTTCCCGGTAAGCAGGAACTCACCCGGCGTGCCGAGCGCGGCGATCCCGTTCATGACCGCCTGGGGATCCCGCCAGTGCCGTTCGGCCGCCGTACGCGCGTCCACGATGTCGGTGACCTCGCCGCTGCCGAGGTCGATCCCGGCCAGGCAGGCCGTGCCCGCCACGTTGGCCCAGACGAGTCCGCCGGACCAGGCGAGGTCGTTGAGTCTGCGGACCCGGCGGCCGCCGCATCGCACGTGCACGACCGCGCGCGACTGGAGGGTATGGGGATCGCGGCGGACAAGTTCGCTCGTGCCGTCACTGGTCACGACCTCGTCGCCGGCCGCGCACATCCCCCAGCCCTCGCGGTCGTAGCGGACCCGTTCCCGCAGCGTGAGCGTGGCCGCGTCCCACCACAAGGCGATCCGGTCCTGCCAGGTAAGCTGCCAGATGCCGTCGCCGACCCGGCAGATGCCCTCGCCGAAGAGCTCATCAGGCAGCCGCACCTGTTCCGCGGGCATCTGCGCGCCGAACGGGTACCTCCGTAGCGCCGACTCGCCGTACATGCCGGTGGACTCCCACACCATGTCGCTGTCTACGATCAGCCCCTGCGTGAACCCGCGTCCCGGATGCGGCATCCGCCGCATGACCCGCACTCGGTGAAACCGCACGAAGCGATTATCGCGGCACCCCCGGAACCTCACCACCCAGCCAGACCCCGCGGATGGCGGCCGGCCCTTGACTCACGCCTCGCTGGGGCAATCTTGTGGCCTGCCCCAAATGATTTTCCATCGCTCTTTATCCTGTTAACGCGATGGTCAAGGGCTCCTTGAGGCAAACGATGGGGGGACGGCACAGTGCCGGACAGCGTACATTTGGAGGTCAAGGACATACGGGTGTAAACGCGGCTGCGGGCCCTTGACGCAGAGACCGGCCGTCGCGAATGGTGGGAGTCATGAGCGACGTGGAACGCGACGGCCTGGAGTTCATCCTGACCTTGTCCTGCCCGGACAAACCCGGCATCGTGTACGCGGTGTCCAGCTTCCTGGTGCAGCATTCGGCCAACATCATCGCCAGCCAGCAGTACGGGACGCCCGACGACGGCCGGTTCTTCATGCGGGTGCACTTCTCGGTACCGCAGCCTGGCCGGGGCACGGCAGAGCTTGAGCGCGACTTCTCCTGGGTAGGCGAGGCCTTCCACATGGCCTGGCGGCTGCACGACAAGTCCGAGCGGACTAGGACGCTGCTCATGGTCTCCAGGCTCGGGCACTGCCTGAACGACCTGCTGTTCCGCTGGAAGAGCGGTTCGCTGCCCGTCGACCTCGCAGGAGTGGTGTCCAACCACGACGACTTCCGCGACCTGACGGAGTCCTACAAGCTGCCGTTCCACCACATCCCGGTGACACCGCAGACCAAGCCGGCGGCCGAGGCCGCCCTGTTCTCGCTGATCGACGAGACCAAGGCCGAACTGATCGTGCTCGCCCGCTACATGCAGATCCTGTCACCGGAGGTGTGCAAGCGGGTGGAGGGCCGGATGATCAACATCCACCACTCGTTCCTGCCGAGCTTCAAGGGTGCCAGGCCCTATCACCAGGCGTACGCCAAGGGCGTTAAGCTGGTCGGCGCGACGGCCCACTACGTGACGCCAGACCTCGATGAGGGTCCCATCATCGAACAGGACGTGGTGCGAGTGGACCACACCTACCCGCCGCAGCGGCTCGCGGAGGCCGGCCGCGACGTAGAGGCGCGGGTCCTGGCCCGCGCGGTCACCTGGCACGCCGAGCACCGGGTCCTGCTGAACGGGAACCGCACCGTCATCTTCCACTAGGCCGCGCGGGACCTGGGCCCGGGATCCAGCCTGACAAGCGGACGGAGGGCGAGTCGCGGACCTGCAACGCGGCGAGCGGGCCGCGGCTCGCGTCCGGCTCAGCCAGGTGCTCAGCCGCGAGCCGGCTCAGGTTTAGCCCGTTCTGCCTGGTCTGGCCCGAACGTACCCAGCCCTAGCCGGCGAGCCAACTTTTTCGGGGGCTTTCTATCCCGCGTGATGAATGACTTATGGGCGAGCACCAGGCAAGATGGGCTGACCTGCCCTGCGAAGGCTCGTTGACCCTGTGAGAAATGGAGCAAGTGACGGTGGAGATCTCACTCGAAGGCAAGGTCGCGCTGGTCACTGGTGTCGGGCCCAACATCGGCAGCGGCATCGCGCTCGCCCTGTCGAAGTACGGCGCCAAGGTCGCCTGCAACGACGTGTCCGAGTCGGCGATCAAGGCCTGCATCGCCCGGATCGAGCGGAACGGGGGCGAGGCGATGGCCGCGCCCGGCGACGTGACGGACGAGGCTGCCGTCCAGGGCTACATCGGCGACGTGCTCAAGCGGTGGGGCCGGATCGACATACTCGTGAACAACGCCGCGCTGCTCGGCGGCAAGGGCCTGCTCGACGAGAGCGCCGCCGACTTCGAGCGAGCGGTGCGGGTCTCCTCGCTCGGGTACTTCCTGAACACCAAGCACGTCGGCAGGGCAATGGCCGAGCGCGCCATCAAGGGCTCGATCGTCTGCATCTCCTCGTCCAACGGCTGGTCCGGAACGGCGGGCATCATCGCGTACGCGTTCCACAAGGGCGGCGTGAACAACTTCGTCCGGGCCGCGGCGATGGACCTCGCGCCGTACGGCATCCGGGTCAACACCTTCACCCCCACGGCGCCGAACCCGGACAACCCGGAACTGCTCGCCGAGCGGGCCAAGGCCGGGCTGGGCCCGGGCGGGGTCCTGACCACCGGACGGCCTGGCGGCGGACTCGGCGGTCCGACAGGCGACGAGCCGTGGCGCCGGCCGAGCCGGTGGACCGGGCAGCGAGCGCCGATGGTCCCGATGGGAACGACGGGTACCCCGACCGATATCGGCCACGCGGTCGCGTGGCTGTGCTCGGACTACGCCAGGCTTATCACCGGCACCGACCTGGTCGTCGACGGTGGCGCCAGGGCGAAGAACTTCGCCTACTCACCGGCCGAGCCCGCGGACCTGGCTGGCCCGCTGCCGCTGATCGTCCTCGACGAGACACCGCCCCAGTAACGACAGCTGCCCGGGCGGCGCCGCCGCGGGGGGGCGAAACCGATATGAGGATCAGGACGCCGAGCCTTACCCGCTGGACGTGCTTGACGCGGGCACCCAGGGCATGATCGGCTATCTGATCCAGCGGGAACTGCGGAACCTGCTGCCGGCGGACCGGCAGGTGGCCACCCTGCTCACCATGATCACGGTGGACCCGGCCGGCCCGGCGTTCGCCCACCCGGCCAAGTTCGTCGGTCCGGTCTCCGCCAAGGCGGAGGCCGGCAAGCTGGCCGCCGCCAAGGACCTGGCCAGCGAACTGCTGGCCGAGGAGGTGGCCGCGGACCTGCTCTTGATGGCCACCGACGTCGACGGAGTCTACGTCCGCTGGGGTACCCCGCGGCAGCGGCGGCTGGGCCAGCTGACGCCCCAGGGCCTGGCAGGTTACGAGTTCGCGGCCGGGTCGATGGGCCCGGAGGTCCTGGCGGCCTCCCGGTTCGCCGCCAGGACCGGCAGGCGCGCGGCGATCGGCTCGCTCGCCGACATCGGCCAGATCGTGGCGGGAACAGCCGGCACCAACGTTGTCGGGGCGCACGCGGCCAGCCGAGCCTGACACCGGCCCGCTCCTTTAGGGATGAACAGGTGTTATTTCTTCTGATCAGTCTGGTTCTTGGCTCCGGGTGCGACCGGGGCGTTGAGGTTGTACCGGATGCCCGCAGCACGGATCAGGAAACAGGCCAGGGCGGCGCCGAGAGCGGCCGGGATGCCGTAGACGCCGGTCTGCACAGTGGTTACAGAGATGGCCGCGCCAACCAGGGCGGGGATGGCATACAGGCCGCTGGTCAGAACGGTGGGGACGCGGCGAACCAGGACATCGCGGATCGTCCCGCCGCCAACGCCGGTAACGGCGCCGAGAATGATGGCCGGGGCAGCGCCCAGGCCATATTGCAGAGATTTGGTGGCGCCGGTCACGCAGAACAGGCTGAGCCCGGCAGCGTCGAGAAAATCGATCGGCAACGCGAACCGCCGCAGCACCCGGCTGAAGAAGAACGCGAGCAGCGCTCCGCCGACCGCGACGGCCAGGTAGGGCCAGTATTTGAAGGCGGCAGGGGGTACGGCGCCAATGAGGACGTCGCGGACGATTCCGCCGCCGACCGCGGTCACCATGCCCAGTGCCA
>DAHVAN010000468.1 GCA_027314595.1 Actinomycetota bacterium
GGGGCCCAGCCGCGCCTGCGCGGCGCCGGCGCCGGTGAGCGCGGCGCGCTCGGCGGGGGCGATGCCGCCCTCGGGCCCGACGATGAGCACGATGTCGCCGGTCTCGGGCAGCGGCAGGCTGGACAGCGGCGCCACCGCGCCGGCCTCGAGCACGACCGCCCGCGCGGCGGCGAGCACCAGGTCCGTGATGCCGGAAAGCCGGGCCGGACCGGTCACCGCCGGGATCCGGGCCCGCCTGGACTGCTTGGCGGCCTCGCGCGCCGTGGCGCGCCACTTGCCGAGGGAGCGCTCACCGCGATCGCCCTGCCAGCGGGTCAGCGAGCGCTCGGCGGGCCAGGCGACGATCGAATCGACGCCGACCTCGGTCATGAGCTCGACCGCTAGCTCCGCGCGGTCTCCCTTGGGCAGGGCCTGGACCACGGTGATCCGCGGCTCGGGAGCGGGTACCACGCGTGCCGACCGCACCGTGAGCACGACCTGGTCCCTGGCGACGGATACCACGACGCATTCGGCCATCGTGCCTGCTCCGTCGCCGACGTCCGCGCGTTCGCCGGGCCGGAGCCGCCGCACCGCCGCCGCATGGTGCCCCTCGGGGCCGGACAGCGTGACGATCTCCGTCGAGAGGCCGCCAGGCGGCACCAGGAAAAGCGGCGGTCCCGCGGCCGGTGCGAGCGAATCCATGCCGGCCAGGTTAGCCACCCGTGGCTGGCCGCCGTGGTTAACGTGCCGGAACTGCCCGGCGTCGGCGACGCGGCCGGCCGGTCAGTTTCCCCGTTCGTGCCGCCGCTCGTTCCCGAGTCCGGCGGCGTCGCCGCCGGACTCGTCGTCGGCCCGGTCGTGGGCGCCGACGTCGGTGACGGCGACTGGGACGGCGACGAGTCCGGCGACGGGCTCGACGTCGCGGTCGGTGACGCGGAGGCGGACGTCGTCGTCCCTGACGGGGAGCCGGACGGCGATGTCACCGGCGGCGTCGGCGGTGCCGGCGGCGTCGGCGGTGCCGGCGACGGCGACTGCGTGGGACTCGGCGCCGGGGAGGCGGCGGGAACCGGGCAGGCGGTCGGGAAAGCGTCAGGGTACTCGCTCGGGTAGGGGTTCCCCGGCGCACCTGACGCCTGAGCCGTCGCGGACGACGAGGACGACGGAGATGGGGACGACGAGGGCGCCGGGGACGTGGAGGGCGCCGGTTTCGCCGTGCTGGCGGCGCTGGCCGTCACGCCCTGCGCCGGGCCGGGAGTCGCCGGGGCGGTCCCCTGGGGCCCGCACGAGGGCTTGGCCGCTCCGGGCGATCCACCGCCGCGCGCGGCGGTCGCGGCGGAGCCGCCGCCGCCCTTGGCGCCCGAGGACAGGCTCCCTGTGCCCGCCGGAGTGCCGCCGCTGCCGCCGCCCGACCCGCCCGATGTCAGCCCGCCGGTCAGCACGGCGGAGCCGACGTGCACGATCGCCTGCCTGAATGGCGGCACGGCCAGCGCGATGCTGGCGACGAAAGCGACGCCTGCTAGCACCCCCACCGGCCGCAGCCAGCCGATGCCCGGGCGGCGGCCTTGCCGTGCCGCGGCGGCCCGGTGCCGGGCCGGCGAAGCCTGGGCAGCCGGCTTCGGCAGCAGCCGAAAGCGCGGCCGCGGCAGGGAACTGAGCCTGGGCAGGGATTGCGGCCAGGCCCAGTGACCGCGCCAGACCCAGTGCCTTGCGCGGCCGGAGGCAGCCGCGGCCGCGCTCACGAGCCAGGGCTGCGGCCGGCGGCCGCTGGTTCGTGAGCGGATCCGCTCAAGTCCGCCGGCTCCGGGCTCGACCTGGCCGGCCGCGGCGCGCAGCGCGCGCCGCAGCGCCTTTTCCAGGTCGTCCTCTGGTGCGCTCATGCCCTCACCAGACTGCCCGCCAGGTCATTAGCTCTCCTGCTCCAAGATTGACTTCAGCGCCGCCATCGCACGCGCGGTGTGGCTCTTCACGGCGCCCCTGCTGATGCCCATCGTCGCGGCGATGTCGGCTTCGGAGAGGTCGGCGTAGTACCGCAGGACGACGGCCTCACGCTGCCGGTCCGGCAGCGTTCGCAGCGCCGCCACGACGGCCGACCGCTCGATGAGAGCCAGGGCTCCCTGCTCGGCGCTCGGTTCGTCGGGGGCGGGCTTGGGCGCGTTCTTGTCCACGACCGTGCGGTGCCGCAGCACCGACCGTGACTTGTTGACCACCGCTTGCCGGAGGTAGGAGAGCGCTTTCTCCGAATCGCGGAGCCGGCGCCACGCGGTGTGCATGGCCTCGAACGCGTCCTGGACAACCTCTTCGGCCGTCGGCACGTCGTGCACGAGCAGTACGGCGAGCCGCACGAGTGACTTGTACTCACCATGGTAAATCTCGGTGACAAGACGGTCGGCGTCCCACCGCGGCGAGGCCGGCCGGGCCTCGGGCGCCAGCGCGAGCGTGCGACCCGCGTCGGCCGGGCACCCGGGCGGCGGCGCGGGTTCACCGCCCGCCGGGATCGCGGGGACCGCGGCGCCTGCCCGCGCGGGCAGCGCCGCCGCGCCGCCGCGGCCGTCGGGAACCGCGGGGACCTGTGGCGCCTGCAGGACATCGGCCTGCTGCGCCTCTAGCACGGGGTCGGTGGCGAGGGCGGTGTCCGCGGGGGCGTCTAGCGCTGCCTCCGCGGATTGCCCGTCCACGACGGTGTTCACTGGTTCACCGCCCACGCCCGTGCCGCTTCTGCTTCATTGCGCGGAGCGCCAGGCGGCCCCCCGCGGCGGACTTGTGCTGCCCATCCCACATTCGGTAACTCCACCCCAGAAACCGCCGTCGGATTGCGGAAAGACAAGAATATCCATCGTGGTTGGCCGAGGACAGGCGTTGCAGGGATCAACCCGGTAACGCGAGCGCGGCCGGCCGCCCCGGACCGGAAATACGTAACGTAAGCGTGGATTCATTGTTTACGGATAGCGACTTCGCCCCCACTCGGCAACTGAACGTCACTGTAGTCGCAGGTGAGTCCGGGCAGGCAGCGGGGGTGCGCGTCCGGCAGCCGGGCGCGGGTCAGGCGCCGGACGGGGCGGCGGGCCACTATGATCGTGCTGTGCCAGAGTGCTTGTTCTGCGGGATCGCGGCCGGGGACGTCCCGGCGACGATCGTGCTCGACGGAAAGCGGACCCTAGCCTTCCGCGATATCAGCCCGCATGCGCCGACGCACGTCCTGGTGATACCGCGGGATCACTACCCCGACGTGGCGTCGGTGGCCGCCGTGGGCGGCGGCCTGCTCGACGAGCTCGTCGGCCAGGCACATCAGGTGGCGGTCGCCGAGGGGATCGACGGCAGCGGCTACCGGATCGTCTTCAACACCGGGCGGGAGGGCGGCCAGACCGTCGCGCACGTGCACGCGCACGTCCTTGGCGGCCGGCCGATGACATGGCCGCCAGGGTGACCGGACAGGCCGGCCGTGGTCACCGCGCGGCCGTTTCCGCACATCGCCCGCGGGTGTCCCAGGACCTTCGAGAGCAGTGAATTGACAGATACTCGCAGTGACCTTCCAGGTGCCCAGATACGCATCGTCATTCCAGATGACCATTCCATGGTCGGCCTGCTCGGGACCCGCGACGAGTTGCTGCACGTCATCGAGCGGGAATTCGGCGCCGATATCCACGTGCGCGGCAACGAGATCACCGTGTCCGGTCCGCCGGCCGAGGCCGCGCTCGTGGCCAGGCTGTTCGAGGAGATGCTCGAGCTGCAGCGCGCGGGCGCGGACCTGTCGCCCGACGCGGTGGAGCGGGCCGCGGCCATGCTCCGCGCCGAGCACGGCGTCCGCCCCGCGGACGTCCTGACGCAGGGCATCCTGTCCGCGCGCGGCCGGACGATCCGGCCGAAGACGCTCAACCAGAAGCACTACGCGGACGCGATCGACAAGCACACGATCGTGTTCGCGATCGGGCCCGCGGGAACCGGCAAGACCTACCTCGCGATGGCCAAGGCGGTCAAGGCGCTGCAGGCCAAGGAGGTGAACCGGATCATCCTGACCAGGCCGGCGGTGGAGGCGGGCGAACGGCTCGGCTTCCTGCCCGGCACGCTGTACGAGAAGATCGACCCCTACCTGCGGCCGCTCTACGACGCGCTGCACGACATGATCGACCCGGACTCGATCCCGAAGCTGACCACGGCGGGCACGATCGAGATCGCCCCCCTGGCGTACATGCGGGGAAGAACCCTTAATGACTCGTTCATCATCTTGGACGAGGCGCAGAACACGTCGGCCGAGCAGATGAAGATGTTCCTCACCCGCCTCGGCTTCGGCTCCAAGGTCGTGGTCACCGGAGACGTCACGCAGGTCGACCTGCCGGCCGGGCAGGTGAGCGGGCTGCGCGTGGTGCAGGGAATCCTCGACGGTATTCCCGACATCCACTTCGCGAAGCTGACCAGCCACGACGTGGTGCGGCACAAGCTAGTGGGGAAGATCGTGGACGCCTACGAACGCTACGACAACGCGGCTGCCCAGCAGGCGCGGACGGGCGGTCAGCCGCCACGTCGCCGCGGCGGCCGCTGAGCACTGGAACGGGGTGCCAGGGTGACCATCGAAATCGCCAACGAGTCGGGCGTCGCGGTCGACGAGGTGGCGCTCGCCACGGTGGCGCGGTTCGCTCTCGACCAGCTGCGGATCCATCCGCTTGCCGAGCTGTCGGTGCTGCTCGTCGATGAGACCGCCATGGCCGACCTGCACGTGAAATGGATGGACGAGCCCGGGCCGACGGACGTGCTGTCGTTCCCGATGGACGAGCTGCGCCCGCCCTCGATAGGCGGCGCGCACGGCAGCCGGGCCGGCGCAGACGACCGCGGGCCCGAGCCGGGCCTGCTGGGCGACGTGGTGCTCTGCCCGCAGGTCGCCGCGGCGCAGGCGCGGCAGGCCGGCCACAGCGTGCAGCGGGAACTCGAACTGCTCTGCGTGCACGGGATCTTGCACCTGCTCGGCTACGATCACGCGGACGCCGAGGAGGAAGCCGAGATGTTCGGGCTGCAGGGCGGGCTGCTGCGGGCCTGGCGCGAGAGGGAGGGCGGGCCGGCCCCGAGGGGGAGCGGCCCGCCGGCCGGGGACCGGAAGGGACAGGAAGGGCCCGGTTGATGTCGGCGGCGGGGTGGCTGCTCGTGGCGGCGGTCGCGCTGATCCTCGCCGCGGGCTGGTGCGCGGCCGCCCAGGCCGCCATGGCCAGGGTCGATGGCGAGGGCCTGACCCGGTACGGCAGCCTGCTGACGCTGATCAAGGTGTGCGCCGAGGTGTCGGCGGCGGTCCTGACGACGCTGGCGTTCGCGCACTGGCTCGGCGGCGGCTGGCAGGTGTTCCTGCCCGCGGCCGGCGCCCTGCTCGTCGCGCGGTACGTGCTCATCGGGGCCGGGCCGCGCGTCATGGGCAAGCAGCGTGCCGAGCGGGTCGCGGGCACGGCGGCCAGGTGGCTGCGCCCGCTGCACCGGATGCTCGGGCCGGTTGCGAAGCTGCTCGACGCGGTGACCGGCGCGCTCCCGCTCGGCGGCCACGGCAGCGAGCCGGAGCTGGCCGCACGGCCCGAACTGCGCGGCCTGGTCGACCTCATCGAGGGGCGGACCGAGATCGAGCCAGGGGAGCGGGAGATGGTCCGCTCGGTCTTCGAGCTCGGGGACACGATCGTCCGCGAGGTCATGGTGCCCCGCACGGACATGGTGTTCATCGAGCGCGACAAGACCCTCGACCAGGCGCTCTCGCTGGCGCTGCGCAGCGGCTTCTCGCGTATCCCCGTGGTCGGGGACAACACCGACGACGTGGTCGGCATCGCCTACCTGAAGGACATCGTCGCGTGGGAGCACGAGCACCCGGGATCGGAGGAGTTCGAGCGCATCGACGCGGTCATGCGGCCGGCCACGTACGTGCCGGAGAGCAAGCCGGTCGATGAGCTGCTCAGGCAGATGCAGATCCAGCGGATCCACGTGGCGATCGCCATCGACGAGTACGGCGGCACGGCGGGCCTGGTCACGATCGAGGACATCCTGGAGGAGATCGTCGGCGAGATCGCCGACGAGTACGACACCGAGCGGGCGCCGGTTGAGTGGCTCGCGCCCGGCATGGCCCGGGTCATCGCCAGGCTCCCGGTGACCGAGCTCGAGGAGCTGTTCGGGGTGACGGTGCGGGCGGAGGACGTGGAGACCGTCGGCGGCCTGCTCGCCCACCAGCTCGGCAGGGTGCCCATAGCGGGCGCCGAGGCCACGGCGGCGGGCCTGCACCTGACGGCGGAGAACCTCGCGGGCCGCAGGAACAAGCTGGGCACCGTCCTGGTCGAGCGGCTCCAGGAGGAGGACTGAGCCGGCCAGGTAGGCCCGTACACTGCTCGCGTGAGCGAAGGGACACGGGAGGGCGGGCTCGACCCGGAGGATCAGAAGATCGTCACGCTGGCCCGGTCCACCCGGGCGCGGGTGGCCGCGGCTGAGGGCGCGGCCGTGCGCGACGACACCGGCCGGACCTACACGGCGGCGGCGGTGGCACTGCCGTCGCTGCGGCTGTCCGCGCTGCGGCTGGCGGTGGCGATGGCCGTGTCGAGCGGCGCGGAGCGGCTCGAGGCCGCCGCCCTGGTCAGCGAGTCCGAGCCGGCCCCTGAGGACCTGGCCGCGGTGCGCGACATGGGCCCGGACGCCCCGCTGTTCCACGCCGCGCCCGACGGCACCCTGCGCGCGATCCTGATCCCCTGAAGCGCTCCCGCGACCCGTTCGGTGACCGGGATGCCCGACAATCGAAAGATGAGCCCGCCGCACGTGACCGCGAGACCGGCAGGACGCGCCCCGGAGGGGAGTTCGTTTCGCTCCGGCTTCGCGTGCCTGGCCGGCCGCCCCAACGTCGGCAAGTCCACCCTGACGAACGCCCTGGTCGGCGCGAAGGTGGCGATCACCAGCGACCGCCCGCAGACGACCAGGAGGGTGATCCGCGGGATCGTGCACCGGCCGGACGCCCAGCTGGTCCTCGTGGACACGCCGGGGCTGCACCGGCCGCGCACGCTGCTCGGCGAGCGGCTCGACAGCCTGGTCCGCTCGACGCTCACCGAGGTGGACGTGATCGGGTTCTGCGTCCCGGCGCCGGACCAGGTCGGCCCGGGCGACAGGTACCTGGCCCGTGAGCTGGCCGCGCTGACGAGCACTCCGGTCGTCGCGATCGTGACCAAGGCCGACCAGGCGCCGCAGGAGCGGGTCGCCGGACAGCTGCTCGCGGTCAGCGAACTGGGCGACTGGGCGGACGTGGTGCCGGTTTCCGCCGTGACCGGGTACCAGCTCGGCGTGCTTGCCGACGTGCTCGTCTCCCACCTGCCCGAAGGACCCGCCCTGTACCCGGACGGCGAGCTCACCGACGAGCCCGAGCAGATCATGGTCGCCGAGCTGATCAGGGAGGCCGCGCTCGACGGGGTGCGGGACGAGCTGCCGCACTCGATCGCGGTCGTGGTCGAGGAGATGGGCCCGCGCCCCGGCCAGCCCGGCCTGACCGACGTGTACGCGGAGCTGTACGTGGAGCGGCCCAGCCAGAAGGCGATCGTCATCGGCACGAAGGGGGCGCGCCTGAAGCAGGTGGGCACCCGGGCCCGCCGCCAGATCGAGGCGCTCCTTGGCACCAGGATCTACCTGGACCTGCACGTCAAGATCGCCAAGGACTGGCAGCGCAGCCCCAAGCAGCTGCGCCGCCTCGGCTTCTACGACTGACCGCCGCCCGCACGGTCGCCGCCGCCTACACGGCCGCCGCCGCCGCCACAGGCATCTCGCAGAACTGCGAGCCCGGCCCGTATACCTCGTAGCCCAGGGTCTCGTTGACCGCGATCATGTGCTCGTTCGACTCCGCGTTGCCGGTCACGATCCGCTCGATCTGCGGTTCGGCGGTGGCGAGCCAGCCCAGCATCGTGGCCTTGGTCAGCAGCCCGAGGCGGTGCCCGCGATGCGAGCGGGTCACCGCGGTGCGTCCCTGGTAGCCCCAGTCAGGATGATCCGGGTCGACCCTCACCTGGGTCAGTCCGGCCATCTCCCCGGTCGCGTCGTGCAGCGCCGCGACCGAGTAGCCGCGCACGCCGGTGCGCCGCAGGATCCGGTCGGCGCGGTCGCGGACCCGGCCGGCGTCCCACAGGTCGTCCTCCCACCCCTCGTCGCGCGGCGCGTCGTTCAGCGCGTTGAACGCCGCGGCGACCAGGCCCAGGTACTCCCCGGGGGTCGTGCCGGTCCACGACACGATCGTGTACCCGGCCGCTGCCGCCGCCGCCGTCTCGCGCAGCCTGGCGAACCGGCTGGCCGGGACCTTGCGCAGGTCCAGCGCGCGCCGCGCCTCGACCAGCCCGGGTTTGGCCCCGACGCTGCCCGCGAACGCGTCACCGGCCGAGTCCTGTCCCGACACGCTCGCCAGCACCGCCCGCCCGTTCGCCGCGGCCCGGTCCGCGGCGTGCCGCAGCAGCTCGCGCCCTATGCCGCGGCGCCGCGACGACGGCCGCACGACGGGCAGGACGAACGCGCGGTCCCGGTTCTCCAGGTCGGGCAGGCCGAGCCGGTACCAGGCGACCGCCTCGCCCGCCTCCTCGGCCGGGACGTACCACACCTCGCCGGGGTTGCTCTCCCAGCCGTTCATCACCCAGACGCTGAACACCGGCAGGGACATCGGCGGCTGGTACGGGTCGTCGGTCGCCGATGCCGTCTTGTGGACCTCATGGCACGCCCGCAGGGCCTGCGTGTCCGCCAGATCCAGTTGCACGATGCGCATCCGTCTAGCCAAGCATCGATCGCGCCCGCCGCGCGAACGATTTTCCCGCGCGCCGCCGCGGTGACGGCGCGGAACGCCGCGGCGTATAACCGGATGATCACGGTTCTTCTCGCTGACGTGCCCCAATGCCCCGAATCAGGACATAATCGGCCGCAAGGGCGACCGGGAACGTTTAGCAAGGGAAGGGCCATCGATGCTCATCATCTGGGGTCTGCGCGTCGTCTACCACACGATCGCCCGGGGAGTGTTCTTCTGCCGCAAGTGCGGCGGCGACCGCGACTACCGGCACCGCGCGGGCCGCCGCTTCATCACGGTGTTCTTCATCCCGCTCGTCCCGCTGAACAAGACCGGCGAGCACGTGCAGTGCGCGACGTGCAAGACCCGCTACGTCACCGAGGTGCTGCGGCTGCCCACCGCCGCCGGGATGCAGGAGGCGCTGCCGGCCGGCATGCGCGCCCTGGTGTCCGCCATGCTCCGCGCGGGCGACCCGTCGAGCCAGGCCGCGCGCCGCAAGGCCATCGAGGCGGTGACCGGAGCGGGCGCGCAGGGCTACGACGACGCGGCCCTCGACGCCGACCTCGCGCTCCCGGCCGAGGCCGGCCGCGCGGCCGTCGCCGCGCTCTGCGGGCAGCTGCAGGTCCCGGCGAGGGAGTGGTACCTGGCCGAGGTGATCAGGATCGCCATGGCGGACGGCCCGCTGACCGGAGCCGAGCGCGCGGCCGCCGAGGCTCTCGCGCTGGAACTCGGCCTGACCCAGGCCCAGACCATCGGCGTGATCACCATGACAGAACAGGGCGCAGGCCAGAGCTAGGGTACGCATGAAAGGCGCGCCCAAATTTGGGACCGCCCGCGGTCCCGGTCCGCCGCCCGCAGGCCGCTGCGACCGCCGACATGACCTGTCCGCGGTGATAGTGGATCGGTTGTCACCCTATAGGATGACAACCGATCCACTATCTTTGCCGGGCGGCGCGAGCCGCCCGGCAGGCGCCAGGTCCTCGTGGCTGCGGGGGCGCACGGGCAAGGCGGTGCGA
>DAHVAN010000475.1 GCA_027314595.1 Actinomycetota bacterium
CCACCGGATGCACGAGCATCGTCTCCTCCTTGAACTGCGTCATGGACAGAGCAGGAGATAACCACGGATCAACCCTCATCCGGGCAGGTGAGAACGCACGTGATGGACGTTAAAGACACTTCAGTTGAGGCTAGAGATAACCTTCGCGCTCGGCATGGCCGGGCAGGTCACCTACCACCTGCTGGCCCAGGCCGGAACGGCGCGGGCACCGTGGCCCGTCACCACGATCGTGTCCTGCCTGCCCGTCCTGGTCCTGGCCATGGGAACCGCGCTGGCCCACCTGCTGCGCGCCGACGCCGCCGGACACGGGCCGGGCACTGGGGCCACCGGACCAGCCGCACTCCGGTCCCTCGCCTGGTCCCCGGACCAGTCAAGCGGGGACCAGGCAGATCCGGCCCAAGCTCGCTCCTCGGACAGCGAGTACGGTCCCTCCGATCGCAGACCCTCGCTACGGGAACCCGTCGTGGACGTGCGGACCACGGTGTCGGAGCCCCGGGAAACGGCGCCGCGGACGGACCAGGCGCGCCTGATCGCCCGCAGACTTGCCGCGGCCGGGAGGCCGATATCGCGGCGAGCGCTGCGCAGCGCCGGCGTCAGAGGCTCCAACGAGTTGCTGAGCGCCCTGGCCAGCAAGCTCGGTGCTGAACTAGCAAACGAGAAGATGGGCCTTCCCTAGAAGGCTGAAGCCGGGCAGCGTGGTTGCCCGCTGCCCGGCCTCTGGAATCCGCTCTCGTACGCACCTGGGTAAGCAGGCAACTACGCAAAGCTATCCAGGTTTTTGCTGTCGACAGTTCCTGTCGACGATTTGCGTCTGTCGAAGTCCGTATGGCATGATGTGCCGACATGATCGACTCGAATGGGGGTTGCCCGGAATGAGCACAATCGAAAGGCCCGCGCTAGTCGAGGTACAGCGGGGGCAGGTGATGCTGGCGACCACGCTCACTCCGGCGCAGCTCGCAGCGGCTACCGAGGTGGATGTGTATGAGCCTGCCCGAGGATCGGATGATGACAACGGCTACCAGCGCCGGGCGTCCACGACCCGGATGGCTCAGGCTGCCGCGTTCTACGGCGAGGGCACCGAGAAGCGCCAGGGACGGGTTTTCGAGGACCGCCGGGGGTTGATGCCGAACCCGATCATCGCGAATATCCGACCCGCCGGCGAACCGGGTGAAGCTCCCGATGAGGATGCGGACTTGTTCCCGCCCGGCGTGCAGTTGACCTTCTACTCCGACGCCGACCGCGTAAGGGTGATGGACGCGGTCGCGACCGAGGGCAACGCAACGGCCAACGCCACGGTCCTCTTCGACAGCGAGGCGGTCGCCTGGCTGGTTGATGGCCAGCACCGTGGCGGTGCGGTGAAGCTGCTGCTAAGCCGCAAGCGGATCAGCGAGGATTTCCCGGTGCCGCTGAAGATCATGCTCGGGTTCGGGCGCGCCGAGGAGATCAAGCAGTTCTACTACATCAACTCGCAGGGCAAGAACGTGCCGACCGACCTGACTGCT
The DNA here is from genome assembly GCA_027314595.1 of Actinomycetota bacterium. Lineage (GTDB taxonomy): Bacteria > Actinomycetota > Actinomycetes > Streptosporangiales > Streptosporangiaceae > Trebonia. The sequence continues at coordinate 1,503 of DAHVAN010000475.1, forward strand.
GAGCTGCTGCAGCGGATGGCGCGGCAGGACAGCGGCGAGGCGGAATACCTGAGCGAGCGGAAGAACAAGGGCCGGCTCCTGGCCGGCGCGGCCGTCTACGATGCGCTGATCCAGAACAGCAGTCCCTGGATCGGGCGGATCCGGCGGCCCAACGAGCCGGCGTCGAAGGACACCTCGATCGCGGTGTCACAGTTCATCACGAGCATCGCGCCGCTGCAGGCTGCGCAGATGCCGCGGGAACTCAGCCCGGACGAGTGGGCGCGGATCATCGACGCGTACTGGGAGGCCATCGCCCGCCTGCTGCCGACCCCGTTCGACCCGACCGAGCAGCCTGGCGACTGGGTGCTGTTCAAGGCGACCGGCGTCAACACCATGCACCGGGTGCTCGCGGACTGCCTGCCGATCATCATCCAGCGCGGGGCGAGGCTTGCCGACCCGGACCAGTACGAGCAGTTGCTCGCCGACCTGCCCACGTTGTTCGGGATGGCCGTCGACCCGGACACCGGTGAGGAGCAGAAGGTCGACGGCGCGGAGTTCTGGCGCTCCGCGTCCGTCGCCTCGCAGTACACCGGCCGGTACGGCACCGACCGCCTGGTCGGAATGATCCGCGGCCTGATCGCTAAGACCAACGCCGCGGTCGCGGTCTGAGCAGAGGTCCTGAGCATGGTGCTGTTCGTCTACGTCGACAACTCCAACGTCTGGATCGAGGGCGGCCACATCGCAGCCGTCCGGCTCGGGCTGGCTGCCGACCCGCTCGAAGCCGCGCGCCGCCGGGTAGCGCCGCGATGGGCCTATGACTTCGGTCAGCTCTACGGGCTGGTCTGCCCGCCCGGTGCGCAGATCGGCCGGTCGATCCTGTTCGGCTCCCGCCCTCCCGCGAACGACTCGCTGTGGGAGCGGGCGCGCGCCGAGGGGTTCGAGGTGGCGGTGTTCGACCGCAACGCGGCGAACAGAGAGAAGCAGGTGGACACCAGCCTCGCGACGCTCATGGTGGAGGACTGCTACACGTACATGAAACCCGAGCGACACGACCTGGCCATCCTGGTCGCGGGCGACGGAGACTTCATCCCTCCGGTCCGGGCAGTCCAGAACAGGGGACTGAAGGTCCGGGTCGCCTTCTGGAAGCACGGGACGAGCCGCGAGCTGCGCGAGGCCGCCGACGAGTTCCTCGGACTCGACCCGTACTTTGACCAGCTGACCCGCGCCCTGGGCCTGCAAGCTCCCCGCCCTCCCTTGTCCGCCTGACTGGCCGGTGCGAGCCAGCATGTCCGGCTGGGCAGCGCGGCACACGCCGGGCGCCATGCGACCGTCGTCAAGCCCGGAAGGATCGGGCGGCGGAACACTCAGTTAGCAAGGGAACAGCATGCGGGCAAGCAAGCGGCAGACAGAGGCCATCCGCTCTTACGTGGAAGACCAGGCTCACGAGCAGGTCATCCACGTGGAGAAGGCGGCCTCCGAGCGGGTCGGCCCGGTACGTCATGACATCTGGGACGTGCACTGCGCGGACAGCCGGTGGTGGGTGATCACCGAGCCGACCAACCTCTATAGCCAGGACGATTTCAAGAGCCGCGACGTGGCGCTGACCTTCCACATCGGCCTCTCGCTCCGCGTCTCCTACCTCCAGGACCGGCGGGTGCCGGTAGCCTCAGAGTCGGCCGCCCTGCTGCCCGGTTCGTGGCGGCGCTGGGAGCAGGCTTTCGAGGCATACGACGGTGGCGATGAAGCCGAGGACTTCCAGGCGGTCGGCGTGCGCCTGCGGGAGTGCCTGGTCTCTTTCATCGGGGAGACCAGCAACGACGAACTCGTGCCGGCGGGGCAGCCCGCCCCCAAGGCCGCGGACTTCAAGGGCTGGAGTGAGCTGCTCGCCAACCGGCTGGCCGAGGGCGAGCCGAGCGCCCACCTGCGCTCTTACCTCAAGAAGCTCTCGGCCGAGACGTGGGCTTATGTGAACTGGCTGACCCATGCCAAGAATGCCATGCGCATGGACGCGGAGATCGGCCTCAAGGTGGTCGAGCATCTGCTCGGCACCTTCACCGCCGCGCGGATGCGGCAGGGCCGGCAGGGCCTGCGGTGCGAGGATTGCGGGTCATACCAGCTTGCCGCAGGAACCTGCGAGCGCTGCGGCTGGGCCGATCCGGCCTACGAGCCGCCGGAGCTACCGGCCGTCAGGAAGAGACGACGCCGTCCCAAGAGCGACTGCGTGCCGAGTTCCGATATCTCCACGTTCATCAGCCCGGAGGACATGGTCGGCTAGGCGGCGGCCGCGGCCGGCTCCTCCTGGGATGGCCGCGCGAGCGAGCGTCGGACGCCGAATGCGGCGCCGGGGCCAAGCCCGTACCGCCAGATCCCGATGGGACGCTGAAGGAGTCATCGCTTGGTCTCTGGCGATTGGGCGGGACCCGTCGCAGGTCTTGCCGCGCTGTCCGGCGTCCTGGACGCGGGCGCGGCTGTTACGGCAGCTGACGCTCGTGCTGTGGTCAGCTGGTGAGGCGGTGATGGCCGGATCGTCCCAGCGGGTGATCTGGCCCAGGAAGATCCAGGCGGCGACCGGGCCGGTCAGCTTCAGGTGCGACCCGCCGGGCAGGTTGTAGGCGATCACCACCACGCCCAGGCCGACGGGGACCTGCACGGCCGGACCGCCGCGGACCCCGGTCAGGTCCGTGGCGCTGGCGGGCACGTTGGTGGCGCCAAAGTACGCCTTCTCGGCGATGAACGCGGTGATCCTGGCGCTGCCGACCGCGGAGGAGGTGATCATGACGCCGGGGTGGGGTCCGCTGGTAGCGGAGAAGGCGATGTCGAAGAACGGCGTCGAACGTCGAGCTCGGGCCGACGGCCTTCCCGCTGGCCCTCGGCGCGCTCCTGATCGCCGTATGGGCCGCCCCTGGTCACCATAGCCGTCACCGGCTCCCTGACCCACTGGATACCTGACCGCTCGCGCCTGGCCGCCACCACCGCCGCGATCTCCGGGTCCGCTATCACCACCGACGTCGCCGTCTTCATCCTGCTGGCCAGCCAGCTCATCAGCGCCCCGGCACGCTCGCCCTATCCCCGTCACCAGGGCAGCCATCGCCAGCCTGACCCAGCTCACCCTCAATAGGCACGCCACGGGCTACTGCCTGACCGCCCGCGCATCTCTCGCCTGAACGGCCCGCCCGGGCAGCCCTTCGCTTGCGCCCGGGCGGCTAAAGGGCTGGTGTCATAGTCGGTTGTCGATAACGCGTCGTAGGTGCGTTGCCCGCGTGTTGGGCACCTCGGTCGCCGGACTGGGTGGTGCTTTGTGTCGAGGCTCAAACCTTCGCACCTGGGCTTTCGCCTTGCGCTTTCGATCGCGTGCCTTGTTTCGACTACGTATCGAGGGCACCGCGATGGGCCGGTGTCATGACGAGAGGACTGACGTAATGTCGGGTACTTTCACGTCGGCGCAGGCCGGCGATGAGGCAGTAGACCTGCGCGGAGAGGGTGCGGAGCCGACCGGCGCCGTGACCGTGACGGAGCAGGGTGACGCCGGGCAGTACCGTTCGTTCGCGGTGACGATCAAGACGCCGGCGGGCCACGAGCACCGGTTCCGGGTCAGCGGCGAGCAGCGGGTGGAGACCGTGACCGCGCGGGCGGTGGCGTACTTCGTGAAGCACGGCGAGCTGGCCGAGGGGAAGTACGTCCTCGCGGTGATGCGGGACGGCACGCCGGAGGACATGACCGCGTCGGCGCGCCTGGAGGACTACGGCGTCCGTGAGGGGGACGTGCTCGTGCTGATCGTGGGCGAACCCCAGGTGGACGGCTGATGCTGCACCCGGTCGTCCTGGCTGATCTCCTCGATGACGAGGTGGCGGCGGCTGCTGAGCGGCTGGGGGACCGTGCCACCGGCCTTGTTCATGATGGCCGGTTTGTGCAGTGCCCTCTCCGGCCTGCGGGGGATTTTCTCCGCTGGCTGAGGCTGGATGGCCGGCGGTATGACGGTGAGCCGTTCCGAATCGCGGTGTGCGGCCCGGACGGCGCGCCGCTGCCGGCCGGCGGCTGGCCGCAGGGCCTGGCGGCTGGCGTGCACCCAGTGACGGATGAGCCGTTCGCGTGCGTGCGCGGGACCTGGGAGTACTACCTGCACCCGAGTCATCACCAGGAGCGGTGGGATGCGCACCGGCCCCGGCTCCGGCTCGCTGATCTTCTTGATCACCTTCTCCGTAAGGCAGGCCAGTGATGGGCGGGCAGTTGCGGATCGGCGCGGCGGTGCTGCGAGACGCCGAGGAATTCCTGACCGATCGCGGCGCGGACGGCCTGGAGGGCACCGGGCTGGTGGCGTTCGGCCCGGACGGGGACGGCTGGCGCGCGGAGATGTTCGTGGCGCCGGAGCAGCGGGGCCAGCGCGCTGAGCTGGGATGCTGGGTGGAGGTCACCGAACCGGGCAAGCGGGAGCTGGCGGTACGGCTGCCGGCCGGGTGCCGCTACCTGGCCCGGGTCCACAGTCATCCCGCGGCGGCGTTCCACTCCCCGACCGATGACGCCAATCCAGCGCTCAGCCACGAGGGCGCCGTCTCGGTCGTGGTGCCGTATTTCGGGCTCGGGCTGCGCCGCGGCCTGGCCGCCTGCGCGGTGTACCGGCTCACAGCCGGGCGGTGGCGCTCGCTGCCTGCCGGGGCTGACCGGGACAGGTGGGTGATCTCAGATGGATGATCCGCGGCTGCGGCTGCTCGGCACCGCTGAAGCTGCCGATGCCGGCCGACTGCTGGCCGCGCTCGACGCGGTCCGCCCGATCATCACGGTCTCGCCGGGCCTGCCGCCAGTAGCGGCGGGGGCCGCGCTGACCTTGGTCGCGCTGTTGTCGCGGCTGTTTCCCCATGTGCAGGTCGACGGGTCCGCGCAGGCCGGCCCGAACCCATGGGGCATCACCGACGTGCCCGGCGCGATGGATTGGTTCCGGGCTGTCCGCCCCGTACCCACGACGGCACCCGGCACCGACATCAGGATGTCCCTCGGGCTGCCGCCTGATGGACGCGGCCGGGACCCGGTGCTGGGCGTCGGCGGAGGCGACTGGACTGTCCGGCTGGCCTGGGAACCTCAGCCGCTGGATGTCCCGCGTGGTGGCCTGCGGCACGGGCTCGGTCTTCATGCCGCGGCGTGCCTGGCGGTCAACGAGCTGCTCAAGGTGGCCTTGGTGCCGCTGGGCATGCGCGCCCTGATGCTGCCCGGTTCAGATGGCGCCTCGTGCGGGGATCCTCTGGTGTGGAACCTGATCGACTACCGGCGGGTTCCCGCGCCGCTGGCCGACGAAGTGGCCAGGCGCGTGCTGCGGCTACGTGTCCTACTGGCCGGTGTCGGATCGGTCGGCACGTCGGTGGCCGGGATGCTCGTCTTCTGCCCCGGCCTGACCGGCGAGGCGATCGTGGTCGACCCTGAGGACTTCGACCCCGCGCGTAACCCCTTCCGGTATCCCACGCTGGCCAGCGGCGAGACCGGGGCGAAAGCAACGTGGGCTGCGCGCCTCCTGCGGAACGCGGGCTGGGAGGCGGAGCCGGACGTGAGCGACATCGGCATCTGGAACGCCGGTCAGTCCGCGCCGGGGTTCGACGGGATCATGGTGTCCAGCGTGGACGAGCTGACCGCCCGGTTCGACGTCGCCGACGTGCTCGCCCGCGAGGTGATCTCGGCCGGCGTCGGCGGCCTGGCCTTCCACATCCAGCGTGAACGCCTTGGTGACGGATGGGCCTGCCCGTACTGCGAGTACGTTCCCGCCGAGCCGGCGCTGACGCAAGCGCACGTTATCGCGGCCCAGGTCGGGCTGCCGGTGGAGAGAGTCATCGCATTGCAGATCCCGGGGGCCGTGCTGACCAGCGCGGACCTGGAGTCGTGCACCGCGGGCGGGAAGATCTTTCCCGAGACCGCGGCGCGGCTGGCCGGCCATCGCCTGGCTGACCTGGTGGCCGGCGCCTACGCCGAGGCCGCCATCGCCCCGGCCGAGACGCAGGGCGAGCCCGGCCGGCCCGGCACGGTGGCGGTCGCCGCGCCGCAGGTGTCGTTGCTTACCGGGGTGATCACGGCCGCCGAGCTGGTCAAGACCGCGTCCGGGCTGCCGGTCCTGGACCGGAGGGTCGACGTCGACATGTCCGGGCTGCCCCAGGGCTTCACCCGCCGGGTGAAGGCCGACCAGTCGGGCCGGTGCGCGTGCGCGTCCGGGGTAAGGCGGGGATGGGTGGTAAACCTGTACGGGGGACACCGATGAACCAGCCCGGTACGTGGGGAGATGACGGTTGGCCCAGCACGACCACCTCGACGTGGACGCTCCCGGCAATCAGCCAGCGCGGCCGGACTGGGCCGCGCTCTACCAGCGTCACCGCGAGACCATGCTCCGTGTCGCCGCCAGCCTGCTGCGCCAGGCCAGCCGGGACACTGACCAGGCGCAGGACATCGTCAACCAGGTTTTCGTGGAGGTGATGAACAACCCCCCGGACCCGCCCGGCAACTGGGAGGCGTATCTCGTGAGAGCGACCGTAAACCGGACAAAAGACCACATGACGACCGCCGAGGCCCGGCTAGCGATACCCGCCGGGACCGGCGCGCGGGGCGACGGACCGGTTCTCCTGGACCGCCCCGCCGACGACGACGTGGAGGAACAGGCGCTCCGCGCGGTGCGCACCGAACAGCTTCGCCACCGGGTCCGGGAGGTTCTCGCCAGGCTGCCTGATGATCAGAGGCGGGTGGTGCGACACCGGCTGTTCGACGCGATGAGCAACGTGGAGATCGCGCCGCTGCTGGGCGTGAGCCCGCAGCGGGTGTCCCAGCTCTGGAAGGCGGGCTGGGGCACGGTGTGGCCGGCGCTGCGCGACGACCCCGGACTGTGGCTGGAAGAAGAGTGAGGCAGGACCGGTGACTGACAATGATCAGGAAATGCTCGGAACTCTTGCTGAGCAGTATCTGGACTACCTCTCAGGTGCCCGTCCGGAGCCGCCTTCCCTGAAGGGGCTCACCCCGGAGCAGCAACGCGAGGCGCACGCCTCCTGGAAGCTCCTGGATGCCGCACGGCAGGCCGCCGGGGACTACACCCTCCCGCCGTTGGAGGCTGACCCGCTAGCGGTCGCCCTGGGGCTCGTCCCCGAACCCGGGCGGCGGCTGAGCGGGTCGCGCCTGAAAGGGGCACGCACGAAGGGGCGCCTCAAGGCCAGTCAGCTCGCGGACCTGCTGGCCGCCCGGGGCTGGGATGTCTGCACGAAGACCGTATTCCGGTGGGAACAAGCCGGCAGCGCGGAGATCGCGCCCGCGCTGCTCGCAGCCATCGCGGAAGTCCTGCGGGTTCCCGCGGAAGAACTCACGGTTGCCGCAGGTGATCACGACCCCGCCGCAACGGAGGTCCAAGCCGCAGCGGCTACGCCGCAATTCGCCGGACTCGCGCGACGATGGGCCCAGACATCAGGGCAATCATTCTCGGATGCCTGTGCAGGTCTTCAACGGCTCATGCTGGTCACAACAGCGCGTCGCGGACGGCACCTGACCGCCGGGGAGTGGCTGGCAGTCCTGGAAGATTTCATCAAGGCAAGCGGCCACCACGAAGAACAGGGATTATATGAACGCCCTGGAACGCCACGCCAAGCGCATCCTGGGCCAGATCGCGGCGACAGACCGCGAAGCCCTCGCCGCCGACCCGAAACGAGCGCTTACCGAGCGGTTCGGGTTGCGTGTCCGGGAACAAGCCGAGCTGGCTCAGCGCCGGGATGCGGGAGGCTGGTGTGACGGGATCTCGTTCCTCGACGATGGCGTCATCCTGTACGCGCCATCCCCGTTCAGCCGCCGCGAGAACTTCACCTTGACCCACGAACTGGGCCACAAGCTCACCGAAGAAGATGACGATGCACTCGACTGGCTCGCTGATCGCGACCAGCCCGGGCGCGACCTTGAACAACTCTGCGACCTGATCGCCGCCGGAATGCTGCTACCCGAGGCACTCGTCACCCAGGTGCTCGATCGCTGCGCGCCCGAAGCCGCTCACATCCGGGCACTGTACGAGGCGAGCGCAGCCAGCGAAGTGGTCTGCGCGATCGCCCTCGCCCAGCGCCTGCCATGCCAAGGCGCCGTCGTCATCATGGACATCGGTTCCAGCACAGTCAGCTACGCCAGCGTTGCCAGCCCCGAAGATGACGGATGGCCGCTCGCCTACCCATGGCCGAAGCAAGAAATCCCTGCCCATCACCGACTCGCGCGACTTGACGCCGATCAGGCAGTACGGGAGAAGTCCTGGTGGGCAACACCATGGGGAGAAAGGCAGAACTACTACCTCGACGCCGTCACGGGCAGCCGCCGCGTCCACGCTGTGCTCGCTGTACGGGACCTATGGCAAGTTACCCGGTTCCACACTGATACATCAGAAACAGCCGGACGGCCCGTACATCACCTTAACTGCTCATGCGGCTACCACGGAACGGCACGCGGCTATCCGTGCAGCGATTGCGGCCAGCCTTACTGCCCATCCTGCAAGGAATGCCAATGCTCCCGGCGGAACGCTGCACTCGTCGTATGCGAGAAATGTTTTGTATCCGTAGCCAGAGCCGACATTGTCGATGGCCGGTGCAGTGACTGCCGCTAGCATAATGACCCAGCCGATCCCCGCGCCGCTTGCACAGCCGCCTCGGGGTAAGCATTCAGCCCCGTGTCGCTGCGTTATTTCCTATTGCGTTGCGTAAGCGGCTGGAAGTACGGGTGTACTCATGCGGGGATGGGCGGCATCCAGGGATTCCCGGTGAGTGCGTCGCGGATGACGGTCATGACGGGCTGGCCGTGCTTGCGGGCGGTGTCGAGGTAGCCGCGTATCGCGTACCGGTTGCGGGTGGCGGTCTCGGAGCGGAGCCGGCCGGAGATCTTCTGCTGGGTTTTTGACGGGCGCAGGTCACGTTCAGCGCATCGTTCGTCGATCTGCACCAGCGCTTTCCTGGTGCCGCCGCCGGCCGTGGTCCGGAAGTAGCACGATGACGCTTGGCCTGTCCTGGTGATGTTGCGCGCGGTCATGCTCTGCTCTCCTCGCCGTTCCCGGCATCTAGCCTGAGTTTGGTCACCTCACCTCGTTAACTGTGATCCCGAGTTCCTGACCTGGGTTGATGTCTTCAACGAAGGCCAGTTTCAGGCACTAATTGGTGCCCTAGGCTCGGTGCTGTGGCGTGGATTCGGCGGGTACGGACGGCATCGGGGGCGACGGCCGTGCAGATCGCCGAGTACGACGGCGGCCGGCGCAAGATCGTGGCGCACGTGGGATCTGCGCACACCAAGGCCGAGCTCGGGATCCTGCTGGAGCGGGCGCGGGAGATGCTGGCCGATCCGGCCCAGGGCACCTTCGACCTGGACATCGAGCCTGCCGTGCCGCAGGCCCGGCTCTTGGTTCCGGCGGCGCTGACGCTGTTCGAGACAGGACGCCCTGATGCGGCCCCCGCGGCGGCGAGGCCGGCGCGGGTGGTCTCGACCGACTCGCGGCTGCTGTTCCAGGCGCTGGACGGCATCTACGATGACCTGGGGTTCGGCGCCCTGGGCGACGACGTGTTCCGGGACCTGGTCCTGGCCCGGGTCGTCGAGCCGACCTCGATCCTGGACACGGGGCGGGTCCTGGCGGACCTGGGCCGTAAGGCGGCCAGCGATAAGACCATGCGCCGCACCCTGGCCCGCTGCGCGGGCCGCGGCTACCGCGGCAAGGTCGCGGAGCTGTGCTTCGCGCACGTCCTGGCCAGCGGCGATATCTCCCTCGTGCTCTATGACGTGACGACCTTGTACTTCGAGGCCGAGCACGAGGACGCCCTGCGCAAGGTCGGCTATTCGAAAGAGCGCAGGGTCGACCCGCAGGTAGTAGTCGGGCTGCTGGTGGACCGGCACGGGTTTCCCCTGGAGATCGGCTGCTACGAGGGAGACAAGGCGGAGAAGCACACGATCCTGCCGGTCATCCGGCAGTTCCAGGACCGGCACGGGATCGAGGGCATGGTCGTGGTCGCCGACGCAGGCATGCTGTCGGCTGCCAATCTCGATGACCTGGACGAGGCCGGGCTCGGGTTCATCGTCGGCTCGCGGGTCACCAAAGCCCCGATCGACCTGGAGTCGCACTTCCGCTGGCACGGCGACGCGTTCACCGACGGGCAGGTCATCGACACCCTCACCCCGAAGAAAGGCAAGAACAAGGACAACGACCCGGCCCGGCGGGCCGAGCCGGCCTGGGACCGCAAGGAGCACCCGAAGTCCTGGCGGGCGGTCTGGTCGTTCTCCGCGAGGCGGTTCGCGCGGGACAACAGGACCCTCACCGCGCAGGAGAACCGGGCCCGCGACGTCATCAGCGGCGCGAAGTCCGCCCGCACGCCCCGGTTCGTCAGGAACGCCGGCGGGAACGCCGCCCTGGACGAGAAGGCCCTGGCCCGCGCGAGGAAACTGGCCGGGCTGAAGGGATACGTCACCAACCTCCCCGCCACCGTCATGTCCCCTGGCGAGGTCATCAGCCGGTATCACGACCTGTGGCACGTGGAGCAGTCCTTCAGGATGAGCAAGACCGACCTGGCGGCCCGGCCCATGTTCGTCCGCAGGCGCGATGCGATCGAGGCGCACCTGACCCTCGTGTTCACCGCCCTGGCTGTCGCCCGTGAGGCCCAGGACCGCACCGGCCTGGCCATCCGCAGCGTGATCCGGCAGCTCCGCCCGCTGCGCTCGGCGGTCATCGCGGTCAACGGCGCCGTCCGGGCCTTCCCGTCAGCCATCGGCCCTGAACAGCAGGAGATCCTCGACGACCTCAGGAACGGGCGAGACCCTCGTGCTTCCGG
>DAHVAN010000270.1 GCA_027314595.1 Actinomycetota bacterium
CCTCAACGGCACCGACCACACCACCCACCGCGAGCAGAACAGCATGATCCGCCGCTACATCGCCTGGCGCAACCGCCACACCGGCAACCCCCGGCTACGCCAGATCATCGACAGGGCAAACGTAGCCTGACACGGCACTAGCATTGCCCGGTCGGCCCAGTCCAGCTTCGGCCTGGGGTACTGCCGCCGCAGCACCGCGACTTCGTGCCGCAGCACCAGCAACTCGGCGTCCTTCGACGCCGAGGAACGCGCCAGCAGCGCCATCCAGCCGGTCAGGCGGACGAACATCAGGTAGAGCATCCGTACCGTCACAAGCCTGCGATGCTGCCAGCTGCATGACGAGCACCGCAGGAGAACCAACAGGTCAGCGGCTTATGTACCGTTTTGGAACCCCACAGGCGGCCTCGATCGCGGCCTGCTGCAGGTCAGGGGCTGCCCGGATACGGGCGACCGGACAGAATGGCAGCTCACGGCACGTGCTAGCAATGCTTGACAGCAGTTCAAGCAGAACAAACGAACAGAGCAGCGGACTATCCAGCGTTCCGCGATCGCGTTCGCTCGCGGCGCCCACACCAGGGTCTTGATGATCCGGATCCCGGCCGCACCGAGCACCCTGCCGGACGCCTCGGTGAACTTGGCGTCCCGGTCCCGGATGAGGAACTTGAAGCTGTCAGCGCGATCCTCGAGGTTCATCAGCAAGTTACGGGCCTGCTTGGGTCGCCCGCTCTCCCGTCGGGTGAGCCGTGATGCCAGCCGCCGTGATCCCCGGCCGACACCTCGCCGAGGAGTAGCGTTGAGCCAGGCCGACAGTCACCAGGACTGCCGGCCTGGCGAGGAGAGCGGGGATCCATGACGACCAAATCGAAAACGTCAAGCGAGCACTGGCAGGACGAGCCGGAGGCGCAGGACTACCCGGCGGCCGAGAGCTACCTGTCCCTGCTGGTCGGCCGCCCGGTCGCGCGCAAGCTGGTCAAGGCCCTGCGCAAAGAGACCGCGCTCGAGCACTTCGCCGCCAAGGACCTGCTCCGGGCCTCCGGCCTGGCGCTGCTCCCGGCCGACGATTCAGAGGTCACCGCCGACCTCGCCAAGGTCAAGAAGGGCGATAAGCTCTCCCCGGTGCTGCTGGTCCAGGGCGAGCCGCTGTGGGTCGCCGACGGCTATCACCGGATCTGCGCCAGCTACCACCTCGACGAGAAGGTCATGGTGCCGTGCCGGATAACCGGCCGCACGGGCTGACCCGACCCGGCGCCGCTACTCGCTGCCTTCGGACTCGTCCGCTTTACGCGCCGTCCCCGCCGCCGGGTGCCGCGGCGGACCGTCCGGAGCCGCCTCCGAGACCCCGATGCGGCCCGGCCGCCAGCTGACGCCGAGGGTGCCCTGGGCCGCCCGCGAACCGCTCGCCCCGCCGCCCCCCCTCGCAGCACATAGGCGATGCCGACCGCGATGACGGCGCCGATGGCCGGCCCGGCCAGGTACGCCCACCAGGCGGTCCAGTCCCCCAGCACGAGCGCGGGCCCGAGCGATCGGGCCGGGTTCATTGACGCGCCGCTGACCGGCCCGCCCCACAGCCCGGCGAGCGTGATGTAGCTGCCGACGGCGATGGCGGCGAGCGAGCCGACCGCCTGCGCACCCGACGCGGTGCCGAGGATCACGGATACCAGCCCGGTCGTCAGGACCGCCTCCCACGCCGTCGCGGTAA
>DAHVAN010000484.1 GCA_027314595.1 Actinomycetota bacterium
CTCGTAGGCGGTCATGTTCTTCTTGTGCCGGCGCGAGGGCTTCACGCGGCGGGCGATCCAGCGCAGCCCGTCCGGCCAGTTCTCCGCCCTGCTCATCAGGCCGGTGATCTCGGCGGTGTCCTTGTCCTCCTCGGGGCTGCCCTCCGCCGGCTCCCACTTCCACGGGTACTGGCCGGTGAACACGGCGAACCGGCGCACCAGCGACAGCCGCGGCTTGATCGTCGCCTCCCACTTCAGGAACCGGGTCCGCTGCTGGCGCGTCCAGCCCTCCAGCATCGCCTCGAACACCGCCGCCGCCGGGTCCAGGTGCACAACCCCGTCCGCCAGCGTCAGGTGCGCCGCACCCGGCAGATCCGCCGCCCGCCCCGCCACCCGCGCCTCCTGCCGCCGTTACATCAGATGCATCATTGTTGCGATGACATCAGGCGGGCGCAAGTGGTTTGGTCAGGCTTGTGCACACTCGTGGGATTGTTCGACAAATGGGCCATTGAGCTGTGGAAACATCATTTGCGCGAGCTTACGGAATGCTGCATCGGATGCAATTCCGCCCCTTTTAGGTGGTCGCCGCCGAACTGCGCCCACACGTCCTCGACGAACCAGCGCAGCGTCGCGCCGGCGTTGTTGATCAGCGGGACCATCCGCTCACGTGGCCCGGAGCCGCGGGCGCCCTTGCCGTGGCGGACGTGGGGCTTGCCGAACAGGCCCAGGTCCCACTTCACGTCGGGCAGGTCGAGCCTGCACGCCTCGTTGACCCGCAGCCCGACGTCGGCCATCAGCCGGCACGCGGTGTAGTTCCGGGCGGCCGGGGCGAACTTCCGGCAGCTCGACAGCTCCTCCCGCCACCCGGCGAACAGCCGGCCGACCTGCTCGGCCGACGGCGGGATCCGCAGCTTCGCCTGCTGTCGGCCGCGGGGCCGGTTCACCTCGTCGATCGGGCACTCCACCACCCGGCCGGTCATCTGGTGGATCTCTACCTTGTGCCGAAGCTCCAGGTAGAGGAAGTAGGTCTTGATCGCCTGCGCACGCGACAGCCGCATCCCCTTCGCCGTGGTCCGCAGCACCTTGCCGAAGTACTCGTCCGCGTCCGGCGGCTCCATGTCCCACAGCGGCCGGCCGAGCCATGCCCTGACCTGCTCCAGGTGGATCACGTCGGAGCTGACCGTCCCGTCCGACAGCCCGGCCGCCGCCCGCGCGAGCACGAACCCGGCCAGCACGTCGGTCTCGAACGCCGCGATCTCATCCGGGCCCGCCGGGGCGCGCACGTCTCGCAGGTCCCGCACCACCGCCAGCGTCGTCAACCCCAGCCCCCTGCCTTCACCAGAATCGCGGTATCAACAGGGAAGACGATAGAGCTTCAGAGAAACTGAAATCTCATCAATCGCAGAACTGGTACCGTTGCAGCTAAGAAGACGCTGGTACTGGGCTTATACGGACTGATGGGGCCGCAAGGAACTCAGGGGTTATTTATTATGCAAGCGGCGCCGGCAACGTCCCGCATCGCCGGCGCCTTCCGGCTGACATGGAACCAGGGCGTCACCCGGACCCGCTTGACCGCGGTCGAGCCAGGCCCGAATGGATCATTCGCGGACGCCTGTCATCGGGGCCAGAATGGCCACAGCGGATGGGTAGCCGCTCAGGCGGGAAAGCGAGGCAGCGGTAATGGGACAGCAAGGCGTCATCTCGGTCCGGGGCGAGGCACGGATGGAAGCCGATCCGGAGATCGCCGTCGTGAGCATCTCGGTCCAGGCGCGCGACCGGGACCGGCGCGCCGTGCTCGACCGGCTGGCCAGCCGGAACGCGCAGGTGCTCGAGCTGATAAAGGGGTACGGCGAGGCAGTGGAGAAGCTGGAAAGCGGTGCGGCCAGCGTCCGCCCGGACATCAAGTACAAGGAGCGATCCGAGCGCGTGACGGCCTACCTAGCCCAAGCCAGCGCCCGCGTCGTCATCCGCGACTTCACCGTGCTGGGCGAGCTCATGGCAAGGGCGGCCGACGGCGACCTGGTGACCGTGCAGGGGCCCTGGTGGGCGCTGCGGCCGGACAGCCCGGTGTACCGCCAGGCGCAGACCGCCGCGGCCCAGGACGCGACGCGCCGGGCCGGAGCGTACGCGCAGGCCTTCGGCGGACGGCTAGGCTTGCTCATAGAGGCCGCCGACGTCGGCCTGCTCACCGGGCACGCCGGCGAAACGGCCTCGTTCCACCCGATGCCCGCGGGCGCCCCGGCTGCCGGATCCGCAGGCGCAGGCGCACCGCCCGCCCTGGACTTCGAACCCGTCAAGCAAACCGTCTCCGCGCGGGTCGAAGCACGGTTCGCGATGGTGCAGGAAGAGCCGCCGCGGTGACCACTGCCGGATGACCTCACCGTTCATCCGGGTCCGGTCAGCGGGCGGAGACTGGCCGCCCGGATCGGCGCTGCCGGCTTCTGCCTGGGCGGGTCCGTCGTCTTGAACTGGGCCTGCACCGATGACCGGCTGGCAGCGATCGCGCCGTTCTACGGTGCCGCGCCCCGGCCGCGCACGGCGATCCGGCGGATGTGCCCGGTCGTGCGGTCCTGGCCGGGCTAGGACTTCACCGCCAAGGCCGCCAGGGTGCTGGAGAGCGAGCTGACGGCCGCCGCTATCCCGCATGACCTGAAGGTCTATCCGGGAGCGAAGCACTCTTTCTTCAATCTTTCTTCAATGGCCAGTGGCGCAACTACCATCCCGGCGCCGGCTAGGGCCGCGAGCGGGATCCTTGGTGTTCAGGCGGCGCGGGAGGCGCTCAGAACGGGCGGCGGGACACCAGCCGGCGGGCGACGGCGATCGCGGCGCGGGCTGGCAGCAGGCAGATGGCCCCCTCGATGGCCCTGTTGGTCGACGCTTGCGCGGTGTGCTGTACCTGGCCGAACTGCGCGCCGGTCAGCACCGCGTGGCCGCCCGGCCCCCGCCTCAAGCACGACGGCCGGCTCGCCGGCCCCGGCCTCCACCCGCGGCACGACCCTGCACCCGGGGTCCATGTCAATCGAGACACCGCCCCCGTCGCAATACCATGTCAGCTCCCGAAGCCGGTCAAGCTCGCAAGGTCATCGCTCCCCAAGCCGGCCCGCGGCGCCGCGGTGAGTCATCCGCGCTCTTGCGCGGGCAGCCCGGATAGGCGCTGCTCGATGCTGGCCAGCCGGTCCGCGAACGGCTGGAGCTCCCGCTTGATGGCTTCGGCAAGGGCCGCGGCCGCGGTCCCCTGCGCGGTGGTCTCGTGTGCGGCAAGCCCGCCGCCGGCGGCCGCGGCGCCCTGTCCCTGGCCTTGCGTACGTGCCCGCCAGTACTCGATCCCGGCCAGCGAGGCGGCGACCGCCCGCCTGGCCTGCCGCTCGTCGACGCCGAGGCCGCGCAGTATCTGCCCGCCGTCGCCGTCGGGCTCGCCGAGCAGCCCGAGCAGCAGGTGCTCGCAGCCGATGTAGTTGTGCCCGAGCGCGTTCGCCGCGGCGACGGCACCGACGATCGCGGTGCCGAGCGGGCCGCTGATCCGCCGTCCGGCATCCGGTCCGCCCGGGTCCGGCCCGGCGGCAGCCCGGTCGAGTTCTGCCGTGACGGCACTGGTCTCGATGTCCATGGCATGCAGCACGGGCAGCGCCAGGTTGCTGCCCTCGGCGAGCAGGCCGCCGAGCAGATGCTCGGTGCCGACGAGCGGGACGCCAGCCGCGCGTGCCTGCCCGACCGCCAGCGCGAACGCGGTCCGCGCCTTGTCGGTCAGACGCGGGAGCCTGGCTCCCAGCGTGTCGCTGTCGAGGTCGGACGCCACGAGCTGCCTGGTGGCGGCCAGCCGCCGGACGGCCCACTGGAGCGCCGCCTGGCAGACGGCCGAGACCGGCACGCCGGCCTCCCTGACCGCCTCCGCGAGGTCGTCGGGCAGGTACACGTTGATCTTCGGCATGGCCGCCTCCGTCCGCTCAAGGGCTGAGTTCCGGCCATCGTACCGCGAGATATAACCCCTTGTACACCTCCATGCATAACCCCTGCGGCGAGCGGATGCGGCCGCGCGGCCAGGGCACGCGGGCCGCGCGGCGCGGCCGGATCGTGTATCGAGCGCGCTCTACGCGGCACTGACCGCCGCGGGTAGGCTGTCCGGACAGCGCGGGGGAATTACGGAGGCCGGCACGCCCGCCGCGGCAGCGCGCCGGTCGCGGAGATCCACGCGGCCATCTCGGCTACCAGGGCGGCGGGCTGCGCGACGACGCGACGCTGCTGCTCGTGCAGTGGACAGGAACCGGTCTCTAGTACGATGGCCGGTCAGCGGGCCGATGATACGCAGGCAGTGAGCCGGCAGCGGAGGCGATGCCATGTACGGACGGACCGTCGAGGTGAGCGAGGGCGTCTACGCCTACATTCAGCCGGACGGCAGCTGGTTCCTGAACAACACCGGCTTCCTGGCCAGCCGAAGCGGCGTGATCTCGGTAGACGCGACGTCCACCGAGCGCCGCACCCGCGCCTACCTGGACGCGATCGCGGCGGTGACACCCCAGCCGGTCCGCACGCTGGTCAACACCCACCACCACGGGGACCACACGTTCGGCAACTGCCTGTTCAGCGGCGCCACGATCGTGGCGCACGAGCGGTGCCGGGAGGAGATCCTCGCGTTCGGCCCGCCGGTGAACTCCGGCATCTGGTCAGAGGTGGAGTGGGGACAGCTGCCGGTGGCGCCTCCGTTCCTCACCTACCGCGCCGGCGTGACGCTGTGGTCCGGCGACCTGCGCTGCGACGTCCGGTACGTGGGCACGCCCGCGCACACCACGAACGATTCGGTCATCCACATCCCTGAGCGGTCCGTGCTGTTCGCCGGCGACCTGCTGTTCAACGGCGGCACGCCGTTCCTGCTGCTCGGCTCGATCGCCGGCGCGATCGAGGTGCTCGAGCAGGTCATCCGGCCGCTCGGCGCGACCACGATCGTGCCCGGTCACGGCCCGGTCTGCGGCCCGGAGGTGATCGAGGACATGCTCGGCTACCTGCGCTTCGTCCAGGACCTGGCCCGCGGCGCGAGGGCCGGGGGCCTGTCCGCGCTCGACGCCGCGCGGCAGGCCGACCTGGGCGGCTACGCCGCCTGGACCGACGCCGAACGGATCGTCGGCAACCTGCACCGCGCCTACCTCGAGCTCGACGGGGGTGAGCGCGGCGCGCCGCTCGACGTCGCCGGGGCGCTGCGGGACATGGTCGCCTACAACGGCGGCCGCCCGCTCACCTGCCACGCCTGACCGCCGGTACCCGGCGCGCGGGACTCCAGCGCTAGTCGGTGCCGGACTCCATCGCCGCGCGGTCGAGCAGTTCCTCATCGCCAGGGACATCCGCGCGGGCCTCGCCGCGGGCCGCGATCGCCCGGGCGCCGCCCTCGGGCATCGCGCCGATCAGGGCCGGGTGCGCGCCGCCGATCACGCCGAGCCGTGCGTACTGCTCCAGCCTGGCGCGCGAGTCCGCGATGTCGAGATTGCGCATGGTCAGCTGGCCGATCCTGTCGACGGGCCCGAACGCCGCGTCCTCCGTCCGCTCCATGGACAGCTTGTCCGGGTGATAGCTGAAGGCCGGCCCGGTCGTGTCGAGGATGGAGTAGTCCTCGCCGCGCCGCAGCCGCAGGCTCACCTCGCCGGTGACCGCGGTGCCGACCCAGCGCTGCAGCGACTCGCGCAGCATCAGCGCCTGCGGGTCGAGCCAGCGGCCCTCGTACAGCAGCCTGCCGAGCCTGCGTCCCTCGACGTGGTAGCTGGCCAGGGTGTCCTCGTTGTGGATCGCGTTGACCAGCCGCTCGTAGCCGGCGTGCAGCAGCGCCATCCCCGGCGCCTCGTAGATGCCCCGGCTCTTGGCCTCGATGATCCGGTTCTCTATCTGGTCCGACATCCCCATGCCGTGCCGCCCGCCGATGGCGTTGACCTCGAGCACCAGGTCGGTGGCCGACGCGAACTCCTTGCCGTTGACCGTCACCGGCCGCCCCTGCTCGAAGCCGATGGCCACGTCCTCGGCCGCTATCTCGACCTCGGGGTCCCAGAACCGCACGCCCATGATCGGGTCGACGAGCTCGATGCCCGCGTCCAGGTGCTCGAGCGACTTGGCCTCGTGCGTCGCGCCCCAGATGTTGGCGTCGGTTGAGTAAGCCTTCTCGGCGCTGTCCCGGTAGGGCAGGCCGCGGGCGAGCAGCCATCGCGACATCTCGGCGCGCCCGCCGAGTTCGCCGGCGAACTCGGCGTCCAGCCACGGCTTGTAGATCCGCAGGCCCGGGTTGGCGAGCAGGCCGTAGCGGTAGAAGCGCTCGATGTCGTTGCCCTTGAAGGTGGACCCGTCCCCCCAGATCCGCACCTGGTCGTCGAGCATCGCGCGCACGAGCAGGGTGCCGGTGACGGCCCGGCCGAGCGGCGTGGTGTTGAAGTAGGCGCGGCCGCCCGACCGGATGTGGAACGCCCCGCAGGCCAGCGCCGCGAGGCCCTCCTCGACCAGGGCCGCGCGGCAGTCGACGAGCCGGGCGACCTCCGCGCCGTAGGCGGTGGCGCGGGCGGGCACCGCGGCGATGTCCGGCTCGTCGTACTGGCCGATGTCGGCGGTGTACGTGCAGGGCACCGCGCCCTTCTCGCGCATCCACGCGACCGCCACCGAGGTGTCGAGGCCGCCGGAGAAGGCGATGCCGACACGGTCACCGACAGGCAGGGAGGTAAGCACCTTGGACACGAGCACAATTATATGCACAGCATTGCATATTCATGCAAGCGGGCTGGCGGCGGCGCGCGGGCGATCGCGCCCGGCCGGGGGCGGCGGCGCATCGAAATCGGTCAACTGACCGATGTCTCTCCGTGCAAGTTGCAGCACGATTTGCAGCGCAACCTGGCGAAGTCGGCCTGGCCTGGCCGAGGAAGGAAGCCCCCATGGTCAAGGCACCGCTGCGCCTCCTGGCGCCCGCCGCCGCACTGGTCTTGCTGTCCGCGGCGGGGTGCGGCGGGCTGCTGGGAAGCGCCCGCGCGGCGGACCCCGGCCTGGAGCAGACCACGCTGAACGTGGCCGTCGTCCCCGCGATCGACTCGGCGGGCTTTTTCGTCGCGCTGCACCAGGGGCTGTTCGCCAGGCAGGGGCTGACGATCAACTACACGCCCGCCATCAGCAGCGACACCGTGATCAACCAGCAGGTCGCGGGCCAGTACGACATCACGGCCGGCAACTACGTCTCCTACATCCAGCACGTGGCGTTCGACCACCAGCCGCTGCGGATCATCGCCGAAGGATCGGTGATGGAGTCCGGCTCGCAGGCGATCTACACGATGCCGCATTCGAAGATCAAGACGCTGGGCGGGCTGCAGGGGCACGTGCTCGGCATCAACGCGCCCGGCAACATCAACTACCTGCTGGCCGCCGCGGTGCTCACCCAGAACGGCATCAGCCTGCGCCGCGTCAGGTTCCCCGGGCGGCCGATCCCGTTCCCGGCGATGGCCGGGGAGCTGGCGGCGGGCAAGATCGACGCGGCCGCGCTGCCCGAGCCGTTCGCCACCGCGGCCGAGGAGCAGTACGGCGCGGTGGAGCTCGCCGACCTCAACCAGGGGGCCACGCAGAACTTCCCCATCCTGGGCTACGTCGCCACCAGGTCCTGGGTGGCGGCCCACCCCAGGACGCTGCGCGCGTTCCTCGCCGCGCTCGAGCAGGGCCAGGAGATCGCCGACACAAGCAGGTCCGCGGTCGAGCAGGCCATGGAGTCGCTGAAGGGCCCGCAGGACGGCCAGGTGCCGCCGATCGTCGCGGCGGTCATGGCACTGGACAGCTACCCGATCGGCGTCGACCAGGCCAGGCTGCAGCGGGTTCCCGACGTGATGTACGAGTTCGGGCTGCTGCGCTCGCGGTTCGACATCGCCCAGATGCTCGGTCCCGGCTGAACCGGAGCGCGAGAACGGCATTGCCGAAAGGCCCGCTGACACCCAGACTGGTGCTCAAGGGTCGAGAGGGGCGTGGCCGTGGAGGAGTGGGCGGGCAGCCCCGCGCCGAGGGCGGGCAGGTGATCGGCCCGCGGCAGCGCAACACCGCCCTGCTCGTCTCCGGCTGCTTCTTCATGGAGATGCTCGACGGCACGATCGTGACCACGGCCAGCCCGCAGATCGCCGCGGCGCTGCACGCCCGCCCCGCCCAAATCGGGCTGGTCATCACCGCCTACCTGCTGACGCTGGCCGTGCTCATCCCGCTGAGCGGCTGGCTGGCCAGGCGCCTGGGCAACCGGATCGTGTTCTTGTCTGCGATCGCGGTGTTCACCCTCGCCTCGGCCGGCTGCGCGGCCAGCGCCAGCCTCGCCGGGCTCGTCGCGATGCGCGTGCTGCAGGGCGCGGGCGGGGCGATGATGGTGCCCGTCGGCAGGACCATGGTGGTCTCCACGGCCGCCAAGCAGGACCTGCTGCGCATCACCTCCTACGTCGTCTGGCCGGGGCTGCTCGCCCCGGTCGCCGCGCCGCTGGCCGGCGGCCTGATCACCACGTACGCGTCCTGGCACTGGATCTTCCTGATCAACGTGCCGCTCGGCGCCGTCGCTTTCGCCGCGGCGTGGCGCCTGGTCCAGCGGGGGGACCAGGCCGCCGCTCCCCCGCCGCTTGACTGGGCGGGCGTCCTGCTCACCTGCGCCGGGCTCGGCGGGCTCACCTACGCCGCGCACCTGGTTTCGCTGCCCTCCCCGCCGCCCGCGCAGACGGCCGTCGCCGCGGTCGCGTCGGCCGCGCTGCTGGCCGCCTCGATCTGGCACCTGCGCCGCGCCCCGCACCCGCTGCTCAACCTGCGCACGCTGGCGGTGCCCACGTTCCGGGTGGCGCAGTTCGGCGGCACCGCGTACTGGTTCGTCGTCGGCGCCGCGCCGTTCCTGCTGCCGCTGCTGTTCCAGACCCGGTTCGGCTGGTCGCCGGTCAAGTCCGGCGCGGTCACGGCGTTCATTTTCGCCGGCAACGTGGGCATCAAGCCGCTGACCACGCCGCTGATCAACCGGTTCGGGTTCCGCTGGCTGCTCGTCGCCTCCACGGCCGGCACCGCGGTTGTCATCGCCGCGCTCGGGTTCACCACCGCCGCCACGCCGCTGCCGGTCATCGCCGCGCTGACGCTGGCCAGCGGCGTCACCCGGTCCACCGGGCTCACCGTCTACAGCACGGTGGGCCTGGCCGACATGGCGCCCGAGCTGATGCGCGACGCCAATACGATGTACGCGACGAGCATGCAGCTCGGCGCTGGCCTGGCCATCGCGGTCGCGACGGTCGCGCTGCGCGCCGGCGGGCTGCTGCCGGGCGGGAACGGCAGGACCGCCTACACCGTGGCGTTCTGCCTGCTCGCCCTCATCGCGCTCGGGAACATGGCCGGGGCGCTGCGCATGGACCGCGCCGCCGGGGATCGCGCCCGGCGGCCTGCGGTGACCGCCGCGGCCGGCTAGGGTACGCGTCAGCGTCGCGACGGTTGAGTAGGCGGTCGGGTTGGTCAAGCAGGCGGGAAGGCAGCGCCATCAGCTGGTCCGCCGCAACGCCGGTGACGTCCTGGCCGGCCTGTTCCCGCGGGCGCAGGGCCCGGTCCTGCCCGCACCGCTGCAAGGCCGGCCGCTGCTGGCCGGCCCGGCCGGGATCGCCGCGTTCGCCGTCGGCGCGCTCGTGATGCTGCGCCGCGTGCCCGGCCCGCCCTGGCGCAGCTTCTACGCCGAAGACCTGCGTGTCTTCTTCGTGGACGCGCTGGCGCACCCGTGGCACCTGCTGGCCCCCTACAACGGGTACCTGGAACTGCTGCAGCGGCTGGTCGCCCAGGCGGCCGCCTACCTGCCGCTGAGCGCGGCCCCGGTGGTGTTCACGCTGGCCGGCGCCGTGGTCGCGTCCGGCTGCGCGCTGTTCGTCTTCTGCGCGAGCGCCGGGCACGTCCGCTCCGCGCCGTGGCGCGCGCTGCTTGCCGCCTCGATCGTGCTGCTGCCGATCGCGCCGCTTGAGATCGCCGACAACACGGTCAACGCGCCCTGGTACCTGATGCTCGCGCTGTTCTGGGCGGTGCTGTGGCGGCCGCGCACCCGCACGGCCATGGCGCTGGCGGCGCTGCTCGCCTTCCTGACGGCCGCCTCCGATCCCATGGCCGTCGTGCTGGCGCCGCTGCTGGCCGCCCGGGTGGCCGCGCTGCGCCAGTTCGGCGAGCACGCGGTGACGGCCGGCTGGGCGGCCGGCTGCCTGCTGCAGCTGCCGGTCGCGCTCGCGGCCGGCGCGGGCGCCGGGGCGGGGCACCACTCGCGGCTGGCCCACCTGGTGCCGCTCGGCCAGTCGCTGGCGTTCTACGGGCACGACGTGGTGCTGCCCGCGTTCGGCTGGCACCTGGCCTGGCACCTGATAGGCCTCGCCGGGCGCGACGGCGCCACGGCGATCACCGGCTGCGTGCTCGCCGCCGTCTTCGCGCTGATCATCGTCACCGGCCGCGGCCGGGTGCGCCTGTTCGCCGTGACCGCCCTGCTCACCGGCCTGGTGTCCACCCTGGTCGGGGCGACGTTCTCGGTGTTCGTGCCGTCGCAGCCGGAGACGCCGCTGTTCGAGCCGGGTTCGCGGTACACGGTGCTGGCGATCTTCCTGTTCGGCTGCGCCGCCGTCGTCGCGGTCGACGCCATGACCGCCCGGGCCGGCCCCGTGCCCGGGGAGCCGGCGCCGCGCCGGGCGCCGCGGGGCGAGCGGCTGCTGGCCGCCGCCGCCGGGGCGGCGCTTGTGGCGGCGTTCTGCGCCGGGTGGGTGCCCGATTTCAGGTACCTGTCGAACCGGACCGAGCCCGGCGCCTGGGCGCCGGTCGCGGCGGGCTGGCTGCGCGATTGCCAGCGGCCTGGCACGTCCTCGATCGTCGTGCCCGGCTGGGGCGACGGCTCGGCCCCCGTCAAGGTGCCGTGCGGGAGCTTGCGCCGCTGATCGCGCGCAGGTCGGCGGCGGGGCCGGCGAGCTGCCTGCCTTCGGCCCAGACGGCCCGCAGCCGGCGGGTCAGGTCCAGGCCGGTGACCGGGACGGCGCGCAGCGTTCCCGCGGCGAGCTCGGGCGCGACGGCCAGCGAGCTGAGCACCGCGGGGCCGATGCCCGCGGCGACCGCCGACTTGATCGCCGTCGTCGAGGACAGCTCGGCCACCGGCGCCGCCCGGCTCAGGCCCGCCGCCGAGCCCAGCGCCTCCTCCAGGGACCGCCGGGTGCCCGACGCGGCCTCGCGGGCCACCAGCGGCGTCCGCGCCAGCTCGGCGGCGGTGATGCCGGACCGGCGCCGCGCCCACGGGTGGCCGGGCGCCACCACCACGGTGAGCGTGTCCTCCCCCGCCAGGCTGCTGGCCAGCCCCGGCGGCAGGCCGGGTCCTTCCGCGAAGCCGATGTCCGCGGCGCCGTCCAGCACCGCGGCCGCCACCTCCGCGGAGTTGCCCGCGGTGAGCGCCACCGCGGTGGCCGGGTGCCGGGCGCGCAGCGCGGTCAGCCAGCCGGGCACCAGGTACTCGGCGATCGTCATGGACGCGGCGACCCGCAGCACCGCGTCCCTGCGCTCGCGCAGCGAGGTGATGCCGGCCTCCAGCGCCGCGGCCGCGTCGACCGCGGCCTGCGCCCAGCCGGCGACGAGCTCGCCGTGCCTGGTCAGCCGCGAGCCGCGCGGCGACCGCTCGATGAGCGAGAGCCCAAGCCGCCGCTCCAGCCGCCTGACGCTGGTGCTCGCGGCCGGCTGGGAGATGCCGTGCGCCTGCGCGGCCATGCTCAGGCTCCCCAGCCGCGCGACCGAAAGCAGCAGGTCATACGGCGTCAGGTCGGACACCCGGTCCGGAAGAGTCATAACCTCATGTTATGGGTGCATTGCCGATCGGCGGCTACCAGGCGTGACCGTTCCCGGCTTTCCTGCTAGTCATGATCACCGAAATGCGAGCGAAGGACGAGCAGCCGGACGGGCCGGGCAGACGCCACCGCCCGTTCGGGATGCTGAAAGATCTTGACCGGCCGGGAGAGGTCTTCCGCGACCTCGGCCCGAACTGGTTCGCCTCGGTCATGGGCACCGGGATCATCGCGGTCGCGGCCGCCACGCTTCCCTTCCGGGTCCGCGGGCTGGGCGTGCTCGCTGTCGCGGTGTGGGCGCTGGCCGCCGGGTGGCTGCTCGTGCTTTCCGCCGCCTGGGCGGCGCACTGGATCCGCTACCCCGAGCGGGCCAGGGCGCACGCGGACAGCCCGGTGATGGCGCAGTTCTGGGGCGCGCCCGCGATGGCGCTGATGACCGTCGGCACCGGGACGCTGCTCGCGGGCCGGTCCGTGATCGGGCTGCGCGCGGCGGTCGATGCCGACTGGGCGCTGTGGGGGCTCGGCACCGCGCTCGGGCTGGTCACCGTCTGCTGGATCCCGTACCTGATGATGACGCGGCACCGCACGCCGCCGGACGGGGCGTTCGGCGGCTGGCTGATGCCCGTGGTGCCGCCGATGGTGTCCGCGGCGTGCGGCGCGCCGCTGGTGCCGTACGCCGCCGCCGGGCAGGCGCGGCTGACGCTGCTGCTCGGCTGCTACGCGATGTTCGGCATCAGCATGTTCGCGTCGGTGATCATCATCACGCTCGTGTGGTCGCGGCTGGTCACCCATAAGACCCTGCCCGCCGTCATGGTGCCGACCGCGTGGATCATCCTCGGCCCGCTCGGCCAGTCGGTCACCGCCGCGGGGAACCTCGCGAACGTCGCGCCGCTGGCGCTGCGCGCCCCTTACCCGGCGGGCGCGGACGTGCTTGCGCTGCTGTTCGGCGTCCCCGCCTGGGGGTTCGCGATGATGTGGCTGACCGTCGCGGCGGCGCTGACGGTGCGCGCCGCGCGGCGCGGCATGCCCTTCGGGCTTACCTGGTGGAGCTTCACGTTCCCGGTGGGCACCTGCGTGACGGGGACGATCTCGCTGGCCGCCCGCACCGGGTCCGGGGCGGCGCGCGGCGCGTCCGCCGCGCTGTTCGTGCTGCTGCTCGCGGCCTGGCTGGTGGTCGCCGCGCGGACCGCGGCCGGCGGCTACCGGGGGGCGCTGTTCCTCCCGGCCGCCGCGCCGGGGCCGCGGGCGCGGCGGCCGGGCGCGGGGGTCTCCTGACACGCCGCGCAGCGGCGGCGGGACGTGATGATGGCGGCGGCCTCGGCGGCGAAGACCACGCACATCACAGACGGCACCAGCACCACGCGCACCGACGTCGCCCAGTCGCTCGCCAGGCCGCTGACGGTGACCGAGGCGGCGACGGCGAACGCCGCCGCGCCGATCCCGAGCCAGGCGGCCAGGCCCGCGCGCTTGGGGAGCCAGAGGCTGTATTCGGGCGCCCCGGCGTGCAGCGGCACGCCGGCGCCCGGCGGCAGCGTCCTGATCGCGTACCCCGCCGCGACGATCATCGCTGCCAGCAGCACGCCGCCGATCGCCAGCGACGCGATCAACCTCGCCTCCCGCGCTGTGCCATGCCGATTACGGTACCGCCGGATTTCTCACAGCGCCGCAGAACCGGCGGCGGCGACCGCCGCGGCCCGCATCCGGGCGCGCAGGCCGGCGTTCGCGGCCCGGTCCGTCCGCGCCTCGACGATCCGCAGCCCGCTGCCCTGGACGGCCCTGGCCAGCTCGCCGGGCCGCTTGACGAACGCGTACGGAACGCCGAACGCGGCAGCCAGGTACTCAAGCGACGCGCCGTGCGGCGTGCCGAACACCCGCTCGAACACGCCTGGGAACGACGCCTGCTCCAGCGCCTCGAAGATCCCGCCGCCGTCGTTGTTCACCACGACCAGGCACAGGTCGGGTCGCGGCTCCCGCGGCCCGATCGCGAGCCCCGCCGCGTCGTGCAGCAGCGCCAGGTCCCCGATCAGCGCGAACGCCCGCGCCCCCGGGTGCTCCGCGGCGTGCGCCAGCGCCGCCCCCGCGGCCGCCGAGGAGGTGCCGTCGATCCCGCTCGCGCCCCTGCTCGCCAGCACCCGCACATCGTCGCGCGGTGGCATAAGAAGATCTATATCCCGAACGGACAGGCTGTTCCCCGCCCACAGCAATGCCTGCCGCGGCAGCGCGGCGAGCAGTTCACGGGCCAGCGCCGGCTCGGTCAGCTCCGGCTCGCCGTC
>DAHVAN010000487.1 GCA_027314595.1 Actinomycetota bacterium
GCGCATTATCCCGACATCGCCGTTATGCCGATACGGGGGCGTTGGCGCTGGCGGGCGGGGGTGGACGGGCTGGCGGTACCGGCATAATCGGGAGCCTTGCGGGGTGAGGCTGTCCTCTCTGGAGATCGGAGAGAGGGGACAGCGACATGGTTGTCGTGCATGGGGTCCACATGGTGGGCCCGCTGGAACCGTACGCGGAAGGACTGGCCTGCGAGCTGGCCCGGCTGGGCTTCACCGAGCTTTCTGCAGGTGGCCAGTTGCGGCTGGCCGCGCACCTGAGCAGGTGGCTGGCCGGGCAGGGGCTCGGGACGACGACGCTGACCGGGCCGGTCGCCGGCCGGTTCCTGGCTGCGCGCCGCGCAGCTGGGTATACGGCGTACTTGTCGCCGAAGGCACTGCGCCCGGTGCTGGGCTACCTGCGCAGCCTGGGCGTGGCGCCGGAGCCGGAACAGTCCGGGCCGGTGACGGCGGCGGAGGAACTGCTGGAGGCCTACCGGGAGTACCTGCTGGGCGAGCGAGGTGTCCAGGCCGACGTGGCCCGCGGCTACATTCACCTGGTCCGCCCGTTCGTAGAGCGGCACGCCGCCGGCGGCGCCACAGGCTTGCGCGAGCTGACGGCGGGCGATGTCACGGTGTTCCTGACCGCCCAGTCGCGGCGGCTGGTGCCGAAGTCCGCTCAGCGGCTGGCGACTGCGCTGCGGTCGCTGCTGCGGTTCTGGCACCTGCAGGGCCTGACCCGCGGCGGGCTTGATCAGTCGGTGCCGAAGGTCGCCAATCGCCGGCCGGGGCTTCCCCGGCCGCTGGAGCCCAGCCAGGTGCAGGCCCTGCTGGACTCCTGCGACGGCGCGACCGCGGCCGGGCTGCGGGACCTGGCGATGCTCACGCTGATGGCCCGGATGGGGCTGCGCGCCGGTGAGGTCGCCGCCTTGTGCCTGGAGGACATCGGCTGGCGGGCAGGGGAGATCACCATCCGCGGCAAGGGAAACCGCCGTGACCTGCTCCCGCTCACGGCCGACGCGGGCGAGGCGACGGCGGCGTGGCTGCGGCACGGCCGGCCCGCCACGGCGCTGGACCGGGCTGTGTTCACCCGCATCAAGGCCCCGCACCAGCACTTGACCTCGGGCGGGGTCACCCAGGCGGTCGCGGCGGCGGCCGGGAGGGCCGGGCTGGGCGTGATTCACGCGCACCGGCTGCGGCACAGCGCGGCCACCGCGATGCTCGCCCAAGGCGGCTCCCTGGCTGAGATCGGCCAGGTCCTGCGGCACCGCCGGCCGATGACCACCGCGATCTATGCAAAGGTGGACATCGCGGCGCTGCGCGCGCTGGCGCGTCCGTGGCCGGGAGCGTCGTCATGACCGGGCTGCGCGAGGCCCTGGCCGGCTACCTGGACCTGCGCCGCGGCCTGGGCTTCAGGCTGGCCCGTGACGAGAAGCTGCTTGAGCAGTTCATCGGCTGGCTGGAACAGCGCGGCACGGCCACGGTGACAGTGGCGGACGCGCTGGCCTGGGCCACGCTGCCGGCCGGCGCGAGCCCGGGCTGGCTGGCTTTCCGCATGTCAGTGGTGCGCGGGTTCGCCGGCTACCTGCACACCTTGGACCCGGCTGCCGAGGTGCCGCAGGCCGGCCTGCTGCCCGGCGGCACCCACCGCGCAGTGCCCTACCTGTATTCGGCCGCGGACATCTTGGCGCTGATGGCCCAGGCACAAAGGCTGCGGACGCCGCTGCGCACCGCGACGATCCAGACCCTGATCGGCTTGCTGGCGGTCACCGGTGCGCGGATCGGCGAGGTGATCGCCCTGGATGACGGCGACTTCGACCCCGGGCAGGGGATGCTGCTGGTGCGGCAGGCTAAGTTCGGCAAGCACCGGCTGCTGCCGCTGCACCCCACCACGGTGACCGCCGTGCAGGACTACCGGCAGCTCCGGGACCAGGTGTTCCCGCTCCCGGCCTGCCCGGCGCTGCTGGTGTCCGGCGCGGGCACCCGGCTGTGGTATACCGACGTCAGCGCCACCTTCGTCAAGCTGGCGCGCCGCGCGGGACTCGATGCCCGCTCCGGGGGCTCCCGCCCCCGGCCGCATGATCTTCGCCATTCGTTCGCGGTCGCCACGCTGCTGGACTGGTGCCGCGACGGCGGTGACGTCGCTTCCCGGCTGCCGCTGCTGTCGGCCTACCTCGGCCATACCGAGCCCGCCAATACCTACTGGTACCTGCAAGCATCCCCGGAACTGCTCGCCGAGGCAGCCCGCCGGCTCGATGACTGGACCGGAGGCCTCCGGTGACCGCGATCGCCGCCACCATGCAGGCGTTCTTCACCGACCGGCTCATCGCCCAGCGGCGGGCCAGCCCGCACACGATCGCCGCCTACCGGGACGCCCTGCGGATGCTCGCCTGCTTCGCCGCCGCGCGCACCGGGACCCCGCCTTCCCGTCTGGACATCGCGGACCTGGACGCCCCGATGATCAGCGCGTTCCTCCGCCACGTCGAACTCGAGCGCGGCAACACCATCCGCACCCGCAACGCCCGGCTGGCCGCGATCCACTCCCTGTTCGCCTACGCAGCGCTGCGTCATCCCGAGCACGCCGCCGACATCGAGCGGGTCCTGGCCATCCCGCCCAAGAAAGCCGACCAGGCCATCGTCACCTTCCTCGACGACCAGGAAGCCCAGACGCTGCTGGCCGCCCCGGACCGGGCCACCCGCACCGGCCGCCGCGATCACGCCTGGATCCAGCTGGCTATCCAGACCGGGCTACGGGCCTCTGAACTCACCACCTTGACCTGCGCCGACGTTCACCTCGGCACCGGCCCATACGTCGCCTGCCACGGCAAGGGCCGCAAAGACAGAATCACCCCGCTGACCCCCGGCACCGCCGCCGTCCTGCGCGCCTGGCTCGCCGAACGCGCAGGCGTCCCCGGCGACCCGCTCTTCGTCACCATCCGCGGCGGACCGATGAGCCGCGACGCCCTGCAACAGCGACTCGCCGTCTACGCTGCTACGGCCGGGCGCACCTGCCCCTCGCTGACCAGCAAGAATCTCACACCCCACGTGCTACGTCACACGGCGGCCATGCGCTTGCTGCATGCCGGAAACGACGTCACCGTGATCGCGCTATGGCTGGGCCACGAAACGGTCACCACCACGCAGATCTACCTGCAAGCTGACATGGCCCTCAAGCAGCGGGCACTTGACCGGACCACCCCCCTGTCCAGCACCCCAGGCCGCTACAAGCCTCCCGACCAGCTCCTGGCCTTCCTCGAGGCCCTGTGATTATGCCGGTACCGCCAGCCCGTCCACCCCCGCCCGCCAGCGCCAACGCCCCCGTATCGGCATAACGGCGATGTCGGGATAATGC
>DAHVAN010000488.1 GCA_027314595.1 Actinomycetota bacterium
TCGCCATCCTGGCCGGTGACTACCTGTTCGCCCGGGCGTCCCGGATCCTCGCCGACCTCGGCCCTGACGCCATCAGGATCCAGGCGGAGACGTTCAGCCGGCTAGTGGACGGCCAGCTCGCCGAGACGATCGGGGTCCGCCCAGGGGCGGACCCGCTCGACCACTACATGCACGTGATCACCGAGAAGACCGGGTCGCTGATCGCCACGTCAGGCCGGTTCGGCGCGATGTTCTCCGGCGCCCCCGACGAGGTGGCGGACCTGATCGCCGACGCCTGCCTGCGGATAGGCGTCGCCTGGCAGCTTTCCGACGACGTGCTCGACGTGGCCAGCACGTCCGCGCAGTCGGGCAAGGAGCCAGGAACGGACCTGCGGCAGGGCGTGCGGACGCTGCCGGTGCTCTACGCGCTGCGCGCCGCCGCCGCTACCCCGCAGGCGATCCGCCTGCGGTCCCTGCTGCGGGACGCGGACCTGACCGACCCGGTGCCGCACGCCGAGGCGCTGTCCCTGCTGCGGGCCTCGCCGGCCCTTGAGGAGGCCCGGCAGACAGTCCGGGCATGGATCACCGGTGCCCGGGACCTCGTGGTCCGGCTGCCCGGCGTCCCGGCGCGCGCCGCCTTCGAGGCACTCTGCGACTTCGTCATCACCCGCACCGCCTGACCACCGGAACGGCCGTGCGGAACAGGGCGGCGCGTACGGTGGTTGTGCTGCACGGAAAGACTGCCGAAGGAGTCGGGATGAGCATTTTCGGGTTCCGGAAGACGCAGACGGTTGCCCCGGAGGAGGCGCTGCCGGGCCGCGACACGCCGCTTGAGGTGCCGGAGCGGCACGCGGTGCTCGGCACGCCCCTCAAGCCGCCGTACCCCGAGGGCAGCGATGCCGCCGAGTTCGCGCTCGGCTGCTTCTGGGCTGAGGAGCGGGCGTTCTGGCAGGTGCCAGGCGTGATCACCACGGCCGTCGGCTACGAGGGCGGGTTCACGCCGAACCCCACCTACGAGGAGGTCTGCACCGGGCGCACCGGGCACGCGGAGACGGTCCGGGTGGTGTTCGATCCGGCCACGGTGACCTACGAGCAACTGCTCAAGGTGTTCTGGGAGTCGCATGACCCCACGCAGGGCATGCGCCAGGGCAACGACGTGGGCACCCAGTACCGGTCGGCGATCTTCTACAAGGGCGGGGAACAGAAGGCCGTGGCCGACAAGTCCGCCGCCGACTTCGGCAAGAAGCTCGCCGAGGCCGGCTACGGCGCGATCACCACCGAGATCGTCCCGGCCGGCGAGTTCTACTTCGCCGAGGATTACCACCAGCAGTACCTGCACAAGGTGCCAGGCGGCTACTGCCCCGACCACAGCACCGGCGTGAGCTGCCCGGTTGGCCTGAATCTGGGCTGACCGGACGCCGAACAAGGAACGGGACGCTCTTCCCCGGGTCCGCCGCGGCC
The DNA here is from genome assembly GCA_027314595.1 of Actinomycetota bacterium. Classification (GTDB taxonomy): domain Bacteria; phylum Actinomycetota; class Actinomycetes; order Streptosporangiales; family Streptosporangiaceae; genus Trebonia. The sequence goes on from DAHVAN010000488.1 coordinate 1,441, forward strand.
GGCGGCGCGCTAGCTGACTTCCCAGGTGTCGTTGCCGGCCAGCAGGGTGGCGAGGTCGCCCTCGCCGCCTGCCCGGGCGGCCTCGATCTGGTCCGCCATGAGCCTGTCGTAGGACGGCCGTTCCACCGAGCGGAAGACGCCGATCGGCGTGTGCGAGAAGTGGCCGTCGTCCAGCCGGGACAGCGCGAACGCGTACGACGGGTCCTGGCGGCCGATGTCGTGGACGACCAGTTCCGGCGCGGGCACCGAGTCGGCGGCGACCGGCGTCAGGGCGCCGTACCGCCCGTACGTGAGCCCCATCGACCCGCCAGGCCCGAACCGGACCTGCTCACCGTCGGCCAGCCTGATCAGCCCCGGCGAGGCGGTCTCCTTCACGGGAGCGAAGGCGTCGTCGTTGAAGATCGGGCAGTTCTGGAAAATCTCGATGAAGGCGGCGCCCTGGTGGTCGGCCGCCGCCCGGAACACCGACTGCAGGTGCTTGCGGTCGGAGTCGACCGAACGCGCCACGAACGACGCCTCCGCCCCCAGCGCCAGAGACACCGGGTTGAACGGATGGTCGAGCGACCCGTACGGCGTGGACTTCGTCACCTTGCCCTGCTCGGACGTCGGCGAGTACTGGCCCTTGGTCAGGCCGTAGATCCGGTTGTTGAACAGCAGGATCTTGATGTTCACGTTGCGGCGCAGCGCGTGGATCAAGTGGTTGCCGCCGATGGACAGCGCGTCGCCGTCACCGGTGATCACCCACACCGACAGGTCCGGGCGCGAGGTGGCCAGGCCGGTGGCGATCGCGGGCGCCCGCCCGTGGATGGAGTGCATGCCGAAGGTGTCCACGTAGTACGGCAGGCGCGACGAGCAGCCGATGCCCGAGACGACGACCACGTTCTCCCGCGGCACCTGCAGCTCGGGCAGGAACGACTGGAAGGCGGCGAGGATCGCGTAGTCACCGCATCCCGGGCACCAGCGGACTTCCTGATCGGACTTGAAGTCCTTGGTCGCCAGGCCGCTCGCCTGCGGGACTAGCTGCAGCGAACGCAGACGCCCCGCTCCGTTCGGGACATCATGTTTGTCAAGCATGCGCGACCACTTCCTCAATCGCCTCAGCCAGCTCAGCCGCGCGGAACGGCAGGCCGCGTACCCGGTTGTACGAGATCACGTCGGCCAGGAAGCGGCCGCGCAGCAGCAGCGCCAGCTGGCCCAGGTTGATCTCGGGGACAAGCACCTTGTCATAACCGCGCAGCACGTCGCCGAGGTTCGGCGGGAACGGGTTGAGGTGCCGCAGGTGCGCCTGGGCGACCTCGTGTCCCGCGCGCCGCGCCCGGCGGACCGCCGCGCCGATCGAGCCGTAGGTGGAACCCCAGCCCAGCACGAGCACCTTGGCCCGGCCCGTCGGGTCGTCGACCGCCAGCGGCGCTATGGAGGAGGCAATGCCGTCGATCTTGGCCTGCCTGGTGCGCACCATGAGGTCGTGGTTGTCCGGATCGTAGGAGATATCCCCGGTGCCGTCGGCCTTCTCGATTCCGCCGATGCGGTGCTCAAGGCCCGGCGTGCCCGGGGGGGCCCACGGCCGGGCCAGCGTCACCGGGTCGCGGCGGAACGGCTGGAAGTCCGCGCCCGCGGCCGACGTCGCGAACGCGAACTCGGTGCTCAGGTCGGGCAGCGAGGCGACATCGGGGATCAGCCAGGGCTCGGACCCGTTCGCGAGGTACCCGTCCGACATCAAGATGACGGGCGTGCGGTAGGTGACCGCGATCCGCGCCGCCTCGATGGCCGCGTGGAAGCAGTCCGAAGGGCTGGCAGCGGCGACAACGGGCACCGGGGACTCGCCGTTTCGGCCGAACAGCGCCATCAGCAGGTCCGTCTGCTCGGTCTTGGTGGGCATGCCGGTGGACGGGCCCGCGCGCTGGATGTCGCAGATGATCAGCGGCAGTTCCACCGAGACGGCCAGGCCCACGGTCTCGGCCTTGAGCGCCATGCCGGGCCCGCTCGTGGTGGTCACGCTCAGCGAGCCGCCGAACGCCGCGCCAAGCGCCGCGCCGACGCTCGCGATCTCGTCCTCGGCCTGGAACGTGCGTACGCCGAACTTCTTGTGCTTGGCGAGCTCGTGCAGGATATCCGAGGCCGGCGTGATCGGGTACGAGCCGAGGAACAGCGGCAGCTTGGCCAGTTGCGCCGCCGCGACCAGGCCGTACGCCAGGGCGGTGTTGCCGGTGATGTTGCGGTACCTGCCGGGCTTGAGCGCGGCGGGCCTGACCTCGTAGCGGACCGAGAACGCCTCGGTGGTCTCGCCGAAGTTCCATCCGGCGTGGAAGGCGGTCACGTTCGCCTTCATGATCTCCGGCTTGCGGCCGAACTTGGCCTCGAGGAACGCCAGCGTGCCTTCCGCGGGCCGCCCGTACAGCCAGGACAGCAGGCCGAGCGCGAACATGTTCTTGGCGCGCTCGGCGTCCTTGCGGGTGATCTCGATGTTCTCGAGCGCCTTGACGGTCAGTGAGGTCAGCGGCACGGCGTGCAGGCTGTACGCCTCAAGCGACCCGTCTTCGAGCGGGTTCTTCTCGTACCCCACCTTGGCCAGGTTGCGCTTGGTGAACTCGTCGGTGTTGACGATGAGGTCCGCGCCGCGCGGCAGGTCCTTGAGGTTCGCCTTCAGCGCTGCCGGGTTCATCGCCACGAGCACGTCGGGCGCGTCGCCCGGCGTCAGGATGTCGTGGTTGGCGAAGTGCAGCTGGAAACTGCTCACGCCGGGCAGCGTTCCGGCCGGCGCGCGGATCTCGGCAGGGAAGTTGGGCAGGGTGGACAGGTCGTTCCCGAAGACCGCGGTCTCCTGGGTGAATCTGTCACCGGTCAACTGCATACCGTCACCAGAGTCGCCGGCAAACCTTATGATTACGTGGTCAAGCTCCTGTACCTGCTTGGACACAGCGCAAAGCCTCCTCCGCACGCCTGGCCGGGCGCCCCTTATGCGGCACCACCCCTACGGCCGGGGGCCTGAGTGTAGGACATGTTTAATTCTACGTGGCTCCGGGTACCCCGCTTGCGCCCAGCCGCCAAGATCGCGTGTGGCGCACGCCACGCTACGCCCGAGTAACATCTGAATCGCCGACCGGAATCTCTAACCGTGGCCCACGGCAAAAGCCTCGATAGTCCTGTTCCGGGAACCCGATGGCCGTCCGGCGCCGTTGAACAGGACAGCAAGGGAGGGGGTAACTGCCGTGCACTGCTACGGACTGCGTGCGGCGGTCCTGGCCGGCGTGCTGTGCGGCGTCGCCTTCACGGCCGGCTTCCTGGTGGCGGGCATGGCGGGGCTCGCGATCGCCACGGCCGTGATCTTCGCGCTGGGGTGGGTCGTCTATTTTCAGTCCGAACGAGTGGTGCTTACTGCCCTGCGCGCACGTCCCGTCAGTGAGGTGCAGCGCCCCGAGCTGTACCGGCTCGTCCGCGATCTGTGCCGGGACGCGCGGCTGCCGGTTCCCCGGCTGTTCCTCTCCCCGGCGCTGCAGCCGAACATCCTCACGGTCGGCTGCAGCGCGCGCTCGGCCGCGATGTGCTGCACCGAAGGACTGCTGCGCGTGCTTTCCGCCGGGGAGCTGCGCGCCGTGCTCGCGCACGAGCTCGCGCACGTGTCGCGGCGCGACATCATCGTGTCCTCCTGGTCCGCCGGGCTGGCGTCGCTCGTCGCGTTCTGTCCCCTGCCCGCGCTGCTGCTGCAGATCACGGCCCCGGACGGCCGGGAGTATCACGCGGATGCCCAGGGGGCGCTGCTGGCCGGCGACCCGATGGCCCTGGCCAGCGCGCTGCGCAAGATCGACATGTCCGCCGCCGCGCTGCCGCTGCGGCCGCGCGGGCCGGTGACCGCGTCCAGCCACCTCATGATCGCCCACCCCTTCTCCCACGGGGGCTTCGGGCGGCTCTTCATCACCCACCCCCCCACCGGCGAGCGGGTGCGGCGGCTCGAGGCGCTGGCCGGCTATCCGCGCTGAGGCCGGGCCTTACCTGTAGTTCGTGAACTGGAGCGCGAAGTCGAAGTCCTTGGACTTGAGCAGGCTGATGACGGCCTGCAGGTCGTCCTTCTTCTTCGAGGAGACCCGCAGCTCCTCGCCCTGCACCTGCGCGCGGACGCCGCTCGGCGCCTCGTCGCGGATGATCTTGGAGACCTTCTTCGCGTTCTCCTGGGAGATGCCCTCCTTCAGGGCGACGGAGATCCGGTACTCCTTGCCTGATACCCGCGGGTCGGCGGCGTCGAGGTGCTTGAGCGAGACCCCGCGCTTGACCAGTTTCTCCTTGAAGACGTCGAGGACCGCCTTGGCGCGCTCCTCGCTGTTGGCACGGATCTCCACGCCGTGATCGCCCGACCAGGCGATCGACGCGCCCACACCGCGGAAGTCGAACCGGGTGCTGATCTCCTTGGCCGCCTGGTTGAGCGCGTTGTCGGCTTCCTGGTGATCGATCTTGCTGACGATGTCAAAGCTGGACTCGCTAGGCATGGTCTTCAGGTTAGACGGGTACGGTCTGGGTCGTCACGCCGGACTCGCGGTCCGCGTCGCAACTGGCCGCGTTGTCCGCTATTCTTCTCTCTGCTGCCCACAAGGCGGCACCCGGCAGGTTGCCCGAGTGGCCAAAGGGAGCGGTCTGTAAAACCGTCGGCTCAGCCTACGTTGGTTCGAACCCAACACCTGCCACACCAGCGAAAACAGGTCCATGACGAGCGCATACGTGGTCATGGGCCTGTCTCGTGTTGTGCGGCTGTATGCGGCTTGCGGCGGTCGGATGCAGGCCGCTGTCCCGAATACGTCCCGAAGCCGCGACTTAGGGTTTGGGCAGGTCGGCGGGGAACGGGGTGCCGTC
>DAHVAN010000004.1 GCA_027314595.1 Actinomycetota bacterium
CGGTGCCTGAAGCGCCCGGCCTCGAAGTACTCCTTCCGCAAGGCAGGCCAGGCCCGCCGCCCGACCCGCCGGGTGACGGCCAAGGTGCTCACGCTCCACCCCGCGGTACTTCGCACATGACAAGCAACGGCATTGCGTGCCGGAAGTGTAGTGGAGAAGGGTCACGTCCAGCCGGCGCCGTTCCGCGAAGGCGGCCAGGTGCTTCTTGTACGCGCGGGACCGGGCGGCGCTGGAGCCGCCGGAATCGGCGGTGACCAGCAGCCGCGTCGCGTCCGGGTAGCGGAGGCGGCCGAGGGTCACCCACCATGACTCCAGTGCCGCGGCGGCGAACGCGGGGGTGTCGTGGTCGTCGCCGACGCTGACGAAACCCTCGTTCCCGGCCAGGTCATAGACGCCGTACGGGATGGCCTTCCCCTCCGCCCAGCCAGGGAAGTCATGGTCCAGGACCTGCGGCGCCTCACCCGTGCGGGCCCATTCCCGGCCGCCGCTGGCGAAGTTCCCGGCGAGCTCCTTCTTCTTGGTGTCCACGCTGACCACGGGCTGCCCGGCGGCGGCGAACTCCGTGACCTGCCCGTTGATGTAGCCGAACTGGGCGTCCCGGTCCGGGTGCGGCAGGCTTTTCGCCAGGGACTTGTTATTGGACTGCAGCCGCCACCCGGCCTGGTACATCAGCCGGCGGACCATCGTGGGCGACGCCTCGCGCCCCTGCGCGCCCAGTTCGTCCGACAGCTTGACCAGGGATTTGGAGGTCCACCGCAGCCGCGGGGTCATCGGGTCCCCGGCCTGGCTCCTGTCGTCATCAAGCAGGGCGTCGAGGGCGGCCGGCAGTCCCGGGTCCTTGTCCTCAGCCTTCTTCCGGCCGCCGCCCGGCCGCCGGGCCCGGCCCTCTCCCAGCTCACCAGGGTTTTTGCCCAGGTCGGCGATCCCGCTGCGGACGGTCTCGATCGCCGCTCCGGTCGCCCGCGCCACGAAGCTGGTCCCGCCGTGGCCCAGCTGCCTCGCCTCGGTGCCCAGCCATACCCGGCGGGCCCGCTCGTCCAGGTGCGGCGACGCATCCGCCCACTTGCCCGCGATCTCAGCCTCGCGCTGCTCCCGCTCAGGCTCCGGCATGGTCCGCAAGCTCACGCTCATAGCAGGAACCCTAGACCAGAACAACTATAAAACTAAGTTATTTTAACTTCTCTGCTAACGCCCAAAACGGTTCCATTGTGGGCGGACCCCCTTGTCCTGGCGAAAACCCGCGCCCGGCGTCCCTGGGGCGTCCACCAGCTCGACCCCGTCGGCCAGCACCGGAGCGTCCGTAAACGCGGTCACCGCGGCGATGCCGCGGCGGTTGCGCGGGTTGCCCCGCTCGGTCACCAGGTCACCGAGGGCTGCCAGCGGATGCTTCTCCTCGTGGCCGTCGGCGAACCGCACCTGCGCGTGCGGGTCCTGGCCGTAGCGGACGGTGGTCGCCACCGCGGTCAGCGGAGTCACCCCTGTCGGCAGGACCGGCCGGCCGATCAGCGCGTTGATCAGCGTGCTCTTGCCCCGCTTGGCTTCCCCGGCCACCAGGACGCGCAGCCGCGCCGCGGCCAGCCGGTCCCGCAGCGCCGCGATCTGCTCACGATCTGATCCGGTGCCCAGCGCGGCGAGGTCCTCAAGCGCCTCGTGGAGCACATCCCGGCGGTCCAGCATCCGCGCCACCCTCCTACCCGCGTCGCGATACGCCTGGCAGGGACTGTTGGCGGCGGGACGGCCGCGTCGGGGGCTGCCTGCGGCGAGCCGGCAGGCGCGAGCGCGGCGGGCCCCTCCGCCGCGCTGCTGTCAGCATAACCGGTCGGCCCAGCGGTCCCCGGCGGCTTGCCCGGCCCGTGCCCGGAACTGGCTCCCGGGGTCAGGGACCAGCGCACTCGTCAGCGACGGCAGCGGCCCCTCGTGCCCGCGGGGCGGGCCGCGCCCGCCGTGGCCGGTACAATCGGGGCAACGGTGATGGAGCTCGCCGAACTCGCCCTCGTGGCTGATGGCTCCTGTTGACCGCCCAGCGGCCAGAAGACAGGAGGACACGCCATGGCGGTGCGGGAATCTGGGTACCCGAGCCTGGCGCCGGAGGCATCCCGGCCCTGCCGGGAGGCCCGGTGACCGGGAACCCCCAGCGGGAAGCCTCCAAGGACGGGGGCCGTTTTCCCAGCTTGCTGTCGCAGGCCCCGGCTGCCTGGGCCGCCGCCCGGGAGCGGGACGACGACAGCTCCTGCGCCCGGGACCTGAACCTGGACCAGATCGTGACGGCGGTCGCCGGTGATCGTGAGGAGCGCGACCTCATCACGGCGGTCCTGTTCAGCCGCCTGCACGATGCCGATGCGGTGCGCTACCGCCAGGAGGTCTTCAAGGACCTCGAGGACCCCGCCCTGTCCGAGGCGGTCCGGCGGTTTTCGCGGCTGATCGGCGAGGTGCGCGCCCATCTGCGCCAGCTCGGCCAGATGCCGTACCAGCACCAGCGGGAGGGCTGGCTGCTTGACGCGGCCGCCATCTACTGCGAGGCGGTGGCCTCGCTGGCCGGCCAGCTGGCCTCGGCTCCGGTCAGCTCCCGCGCCCTGGCGGCCTTCAGGGACTACCTCGCCGCCTATGTCGCCTCGGCCGGGTTCACCACCTTGGCCCGCGACACCAGGGACCGCGGGGACGCCCTCGGGAAGATCAGCTACTGCACCCGCATCCGGGGCGACAGGGTCGAGGTGAGCCGGTATGCCGGCGAGGCCGACTACAGCGCCGTGGTGCTTGACACCTTCGACCGGTTCAGCCAGGGCGCGGCCAGGGACTACCTGCTCCGGTACCGGTCCAAGCCGGGAATGAACCACATCACCGCCCAGATCGCCGAGCTGGTGGCCCGGCTGTTCCCTGACGAGTTCACCGCGCTGGCGCAGTACTGCCGCCAGCACGCCGAGTTCGTTGACGAGGGGATCCGGCGCGTGGACTCCGAGCTCCAGTTCTACCTGGCGTACCTGGACTATATCGCGCCCGTCCGCGCCGCCGGGCTGCGCTTCTGCTACCCCGACGTCTGCGCCAGCTCGGGGGAAATCCGCGCCGCCGTCACGTTCGACCTGGCGCTTGCGCGCAAGCTCGCCGACGCGGGCAAGCCGGTGGTGACCAACGACTTCGCCCTGGAAGGCCCTGAGCGCATCTTCGTCGTGACCGGGCCCAACCAGGGCGGGAAGACCACGTTCGCCCGGACCTTCGGCCAGCTGCATCACCTGGCCGGCGTCGGCTGCCCGGTCCCTGGCAGCGCCGCACGGCTGTTCCTGCCCGACCGCATATTCACCCACTTCGAACGGGAGGAGAACCTCGCCGCGATGACCGGGAAGCTGGAGGACGACCTTATCCGGATCGGGCAGATCCTGCGGGCGGCCACCGGCGCGAGCATCGTGATCCTGAACGAGACCTTCGCCTCCACCACCACTTGCGACACCCGGTTCCTCGGCACCAGGCTGCTGACCAAGCTCATGCGGCTCGGCGCCCTGGGTGTCTACGTCACGTTCGTCGACGAGCTGGCCTCGCTCGGCGGGCAGATCGTCTCCATGATGAGCACGATCGTCCCCGGTAACCCGGCCGAGCGCACCTACAAGGTCGTACGCAAGCCAGCCGACGGCCTGGCCTGCGCGCTGGCCATAGCCGACAAACACGACGTCACCTATCAGCGGCTGCGCGAAAGGCTCGGTGTGAGCGAGCCCTGGCCCGCGGGCGAGCGGGGAGACCCGGGTGTGAGCGAGCCCTGGCCCGCGGGCGAGCGGGGAGATAGAGCGTGAAGGTCTACCTCCTGCATGTCGACCGGGACTTCGACTGGGGAGCCGCGCCGCCGGCCGGCCGCGAGGACCTGATCCGCGATCTGGAACTGGGCACGCTGCTGCAGGCGATGGCCGCGGGCGACCCGCACTTGTACGACATATCCGCGAAGGTCCTGCTCGCCAGCCTGGACGACCCGGAAGCCATCCGCTACCGGCAGCAGGTGCTTGCCGACTGCCTCGCCCGCCCCGAGGTCATCCGTCACATGCACGCTGTCGCGGTCGGCGCGCTTGAAGACAAACGCGGCCTGTGGGGAGGCTACGGCGGCTCGTATCAGAACGCGTCATCGAACTTGTCAGGCGCGATCGGTCACCTGGAAGCCTACGTGGCCCGGCTGCGGCAGCTGCGGCAGATCGCCGACGACCACGGAGGGGAATTCCGCTCCGACGGGATGCGGCGGCTGTTCGCCACGCTGCGGCGCGACCTGGACGACGCCTACTTCGATGAGATCGGTGACCATCTCAAGCAGCTGCGGTTCCGCGCGGGGGTGCTGATCAGCGCGCGGCTTGACCGCGACAACAGCCCGGTCGGCCTGGTGCTCCGCGGCCCCGGTGACACCAGGCGGCGATGGATGCAGCGGCTCGGGATCGGGCCGCGCACCACCTACTCCTTCACCATCTCTCCCCGCGACGAGGCCGGCGGCCAGATCCTGGCCGACCTCACCAGCCGGGGCATCAACCTGGTCGCCAACGCCGCCGCCCAGTCCGCCGACCACATCGGCGGCTACTTCACCATGCTGCGCGCCGAACTCGGCTTCTACGCCGGCTGCCTCAACCTCTCCGACCGGCTGGCCGCCAGGGGGGTACCGGTCACCGTCCCCGGCCCGGCGCCGCTGTCACCGGTCACGTTTTCCTGCACTGACCTGCGCGACGCCTGCCTGGCGCTGCAATCAGCCGACCCCGTCGTGGGCAACGACGTGAACGCCGACGGGAAGCGGGTCGTCATCATCACCGGCGCCAACTCGGGAGGCAAGTCCACGTTCCTGCGCAGCGCCGGCGTGGGCCAGCTCATGATGCAGTCCGGGCTGTTCGTCACCGCGAGGTCATACCACGCCAGCGTTACGCGCGGGATCTTCACCCACTTCATCAGGGAAGAAGACACCGGCATGATCAGCGGACGGCTTGATGACGAACTGCGGCGCATGAGCGTCATCGCCGGCCAGATCAAGCCGGGCTGCCTGATGCTGTTCAACGAGTCCTTCGCCGGCACGAACGAACGCGAGGGAGCCGAGATCGGCTACCAGATAGTTCGCGCCCTGCTTGACGCGCGGATCAAGGTGCTCTTCGTCACCCACCGGTACGCCCTGGCCGACCGTTTCCGCCGCCAGCACGCGCCTGCCACCTTGTTCCTGCGCGCCGAGCGCCGGCCCGACGGGCGGCGCGACTACAAGCTCGCCGTCAAGGACCCGCTCCCCGCCAGCTACGGAGAAGACCTCTACTACCGCCTCGGCGGCTGGCTGGACGAAGACAAAGCCTTCACCCCAGCCGCCGGCGCGGCCACACCTAACGGGGCAGTGAACTCCCGGCTGGCCAGTGAGATCGCCGCGTCACCTGACCCGCCCGAGACCAGATAGGCCATCCCCCGCATGGCCGCCATCAGAAGGTGATGACGCCCCGGAGGTTGCGGCCTTTGCGCATGTCGTCGAAGCCGGCATTGATCTGGTCGAGACGGTAGGTGCGGGTGCGCAGTCCGGCCAGCTTCAGCTTGCCGCTGCGGTGCAGTTCCAGCATCCGCGGGATGTCGGCGCGCGGGTTGGACGAGCCGAACAGCGAACCGCGGACCTGCTTTTCGAAGGTGGTGAGGTCCAGGGCGCTCATCGTCACCCGCGTCTCGGCCGCCGGGTGCAGGTTGGTGACCACGACCCGGCCGCGCTTGCCGACCAGGGCCAGGCTCGCCCCGATCTGGTCGCCGTCCCCCACGCCCATCGTGTTCACGCACACCTGCGCCATCCGCCCCCGGGTCAGCTCGGTCAGCAGCGCGGCTGCCTGCTGACTGGAGGCGACCGCGTGGGTGGCGCCGAACTCCAGGGCCTTGTCCCGCTTGAACGCCACCGGGTCGACCGCCACGACGTACTCGGCCCCCACCGCGACCGCGCCCTGCACCGCGTTGATGCCGACCCCGCCCACCCCGACGACCACCACCACGTCGCCGGCCCGCGCCTCGCCCGCGTAGGCGACGGCTCCCCACCCGGTCACGACGCCGCAGCCGAGCAGGCACGCCAGATCCAGCGGCAGGTCGTCCTCGATCTTGACGCAGCTGGCCTGGCTGACCACCGTGTGCCCGGCGAACGTCCCGAGCAGGCACATCAGCCCGAGGTCCTGGCCGCGCGCGTGGTGGCGGGCCGTATGATCGGAGACCTGCCGCCCCTCCCTCATGTACATGCCGAGCTCGCACAGGCTGCCCATGCCGGACGCGCAGGCCCGGCACTGGCCGCAGGAGGGAACGAAGCTGAAGATCACCCGGTCCCCGGGCGCGAGGCCGGTGACGCCGGGGCCGGTTTCCTCGACGGTCCCCGCGCCCTCGTGCCCGCCGATGATCGGCACCGCCGTGGGCAGGTCACCCGTGACGACGTGCTCGTCGGAATGGCAGACGCCGCTGCCGCCGACGGCGACCAGGACCTCCCCCGCCTTCGGCGGATCCAGTTCGATCTCCTCGACCGACCAGTCCTGGTTCCTGTCCCACAGCACCGCCGCACGGGTCTTCACGCGCGTCCTCCTTCGCAACGCGCGGCCGGAGAACTCCAGGCCACGCATTCGATGGTTCGTCCGCGATCTTGACCTGTCAACAGTTCCCGCCGGATGCGTCCCGCCGCCCCCCGTCCCACCGCCTCCGCCCTGCCCGCGCGGCCCCATCTCGTCCCACCGGCCCCGCCCGCCCCCACCCGGCCCGCGCGCGTGCCGGTTCCGCGGCTAGGTGTGTACATAGCGCGGTATAGGCTGACCGACATTTTGCACATGTGATCTACATCACATTCAATGCCCACAGGTAGCGCAAGGTAATTGTCTTTGTCTCATTGTCTCGTCTCACCCTCGCGCGTGTCTGCACGTAAGGGGCGCATTCGGGCGATAAGACAAGACGATGAGACAATCACTGGCCGTGACCGGCTGTGGATAACTTGCCGATGTCTATGGCTGGGATTACCTGGCCGAGCCTGCCCGGATCTCAGCCGTGAAGGCGCGCCATGCCGGGGCGGGGACGGTGAGCGTGGCGCCGTCGCGGTCTTGGGTGTCGCGGATCATCACGGCTGCGGCGGACGCGACTTCTACGCAGTTGCCGTTCTCGACGCTGTGGGTCGACTTGCGCCATTCCATAGGTCCGCCGCCTGCCTCAGTAGTCTGGTGCTGTCGGGCGCGCTGCACGCACTACTGCGAAGGGTATCGAACCGCAGGGAAAGCACGGTAACGGTTTCGGCTGTCTCGAACACCTGTCCGCGCATGACCGACTCGGCGTAGGCGCCGTGGTCGGTCACGGTGAACCCGCCGGCCAGGCCCGCGTGCGCGGTCCCGGGCACGACCTGGATGGTGACGTGGGGCAGGGATGCCAGCGCGGTGAGGTGGCGCATCTGGGCGGCCATGAGTTCCGGGGTGCCGATCTGGCGCAGCAGCGCGAAGTGGTCGAGGAGGAACCACGCGGCGGGCGGTTCCTCGCGCAGCAGGACGCGCTGCTGGCGTGCCAGCCGGGCCGTAACGCGGGCGTTCACCTCGTCCTCGGCCACGCACGGCGTCATCGCGCTGACCTCACGCGCGTACTCCTCGGTCTGCAGCAGCCCGGTCACCACCGACGGGCACCAGTCGCGCAGGACGCGGGTGGACTGCTCGTGCGAAGCCCAGTCGCGCAGCCATGCCGGGAGCGCGAGCCAGCCCCGGCTTTCCTCGAAGAACTCGCGGAACCAGCCGCCCCGCTCGGGGAAGACCCGGTCGCACTGGCCGGCGAACGACTCGGTCGGCGGGCGCTTGCCGGTCTCCACGCGGGATATCGCGGCGGGATGGTAGGCGATCAGCTGGCCGAACTCGTGCAGGCTCCAGCCGCGTGCCGTGCGTTCCTTGCGTACCTGCCTGCCGAAATAGGCAGCGGGGTCACTGCTTGTCGCCATGATGTCACGGTAACTCTGGCACGGTGCCCGTGTCCCTGCCCGGAACGGGGCTGGCAACCTTGCCAGCCCGGGAAAACTGTCACCGGGCGCTACCGGCTGCCTGTGGATAAGTTGTCCGCGGGAATTGTCTCTGTCTCTGTCTCCGCGCCCTTACGTGCAGACACGCGCGAGAAAGTCCGCGGACAATTGGAGAGACAATTACCCGCCGTGAGTGCCGCTGTGCGCGGGCACTCAGAGCAAACCGTAAGAATTTGATCACATCCTGATATTGCCCGGAGTTCCGCCCGGTGCGTATCGTTGCCGATCCCAGCCGTCTTTGCGAGCACGGAACGGAGGTGATGTCCACTCCTGCGAGTCGTTTCGGGGAGGTGATGCCCCACGACTGACAAGACCCCGGCCAGGCCGGCACGGAAAAAGGCGACCGCCCCCAGGCCCGCCAGGCGCGAGGTGCGGCGGCCGCCGTCCCGCCCGCTGAGCCCGGAAGAACGAGCACTGATCCGCAGGGCCGGCGCGCAGGACGCGCGCCGCTCACGACTCAGGCAGGGACTGCCGGAACGCATTGAAGACCCGGCAGCGATCGCCATCCTTGCCGCGCTGCTGCGCACCGCGCGCAGCACCCGCACCCAGGAAAGTACCAGCGATGACAACCAACCGGCGGCATGAGAAGAACGCAGGGCGAAGAGCGGCGGAGAAACTACTCTCCGCCGCTCTTCCGCATTCCGCTACGGTTTTCCCGGCCCTTCCGGACAATCCAACCCGCAGGCTGGGGCGTCGCTTGTAGTGCAGAGTGCAAGTGCAAGTTCGCGCGTGTCTGCACATAAGGCCGGACGCGGCCAGGCCCGTGCACTTGCACTACGGGTCCACGGAAAAGTGTGGCCACCACCAGGATTCAAAGCCTTCCACCTCGACCCAGGGCAACAGTTCTAGAGTTCGGACAATTCTTGAAGGGCCCTGACTAATGACCAGGATTCGGCGGTCGCGGTTGTTGCGTGACTGTGAGCTGCTGCTTTTCCGTTTCTGGATGCTGGAGTTGCGCACTAACCACGGCCACCAGAATGCGCCAGGCTCCGCACTTCGCCTTCACCGCTGAATAGCGGAGGCTAATGCCGGACTGTCACGCACAGGCTCCAGCCATAGACGGGGTCTACCGCACTGTTTGGGTTGGTGAAGCCGGTTGACAGGCAGAACCGGGCCGCGCCCGTCGGCGACACAACGGCATGCACAGTGCCCGTCGGATCGGTCGTCGATGCCACCGTCGCGGCGCCTTCCGGCGTCACCTGCAGCGGGGGCTGGCCCCAGGTCCAGCCTGACGAGTCGCCCGTGAGGGTTAGCCGAAGCCGGGCGCCCGCTTTGATGCAGACGGCCGATGTGTTCCCCTCATAAAAGTGGTGGGTGATGACCACCGTGCCAGACGGGCAGCCTGCCGGTACCGGCGTAGTCGGCGGTGCCGTTGCAGTACCCGGAGGCATGCCACTGGGCATGTATCGCCCTGTGACAGTCCCGGTCGGGCTCGCCTGCTGAGCGGTGACAGAGCCCTGCCCGGCGGCGCCGGGAGCCGGGGTTCCCGGCGAAGCGCAGGCCACCGCCGCGACCCACAGCAGCACGCACCCGGCTGCGAGTCGCACATTCGTACCTCTAAGCGGACCCATAAGCGATCGCCGTTCCATAATGGCTGGCATCAGCCATAGACTCTGACGCCGACCAGTAAGCGTTGGTATTGACTGCATAATTAGTATACGTGCTGGTGAAGTCATCCATGATGCCTTCTCCCGTGTGTGAATTGCGGGAGCGCTAGGCTGCTCATTAGAGCCGCCAGTCGAATTCGGTCCGCTGGCGCAGGGCGTCCATCCGCAATGCGCGGTCCCGGGATCCCTTGCGCCCGGGGGTATCCGGGCTGACCGTCACGCGGCTGAGCACGGCCTTGACGGCGGCGCGGCGCCGGTCGGTGTTCCACTGCTCCCAGGCGTCGCGGACCGCGTCGGATGGGGGGATGTCGCCGAACACGGTGGCGGTTCCGGTGAGCCGGTCGTATTCGGTGCGGGCCCGGTTGATGCGGTCGTCGGTGCGCTGCTTGATGTCGAGCCAGTCTTCCTTGTCGATGACGTCTTCGGCCCAGTCGCGGCGTGCCTCGGCGCGCTTTTCCTGGGCTTTGCGGATCTCGGCCAGCAGTTCCGCGCGCCGCGGCGCGTCCGTGTCTTGCCCGGCGGTCACGGCTTCTTGCACGCGGGGTGATTCCAGGGCGTCCAGCACGGCGCCGGTGACGTACTCCTCGATCATGTCCGCGCGGACCGAGACGCCGCCGCATCCCTTGCCGGGGCCGCTGGCGCAGCGGTAGCGGTGCATATCGACATACAGCGGGTGCCCGCACTTGCCGCACCTTTCGACCCCTGACAGCAGGTGCCGTCTCTTGCCGGTCACCTGGGCGCGGCGCGGCCGGTCCGACAGCAGTTTCGCGAGTCGCTCGTGGGTGTCTCGGTCGATGATCGCCGGCCACTGCGCCGGGTACTTGTTGCCCTGCCATTCCCGCAGCCCGGCCAGCCGGGGCGAGATCAGGATGCTCGCCAGCGTCGCCTCTGACCAGTGCTCCGCGACCGGCGGGCGGACCCCGCCCCGCTCCCACTCGGACACGATCGAGTAGATCGTCTCCCCGCGCAGCACCCGCTCGGCCGCGTCCCGTAGCGCGCCCGCCTCCGCCCCATCGACATCCAGCCGCAGGATCACCCGCTTGCGCGCGGCCGCCTCCGGGTTCGCGTACACCCGGGTCCACCCGAACCAGCGCGGCCCGCCGCCGGGGATCTTCCCCTGCCGCGCGATCCGATCATGCGCCTCCCGGACCCGCACGGAGCGCACCGCGCTTTCCCGCTTGGCCCGCAGTGTTTCCATCCCGCCGTAGTAGGCGCCTTCCGGGGTGGACATGTCCAGGTCCCCGCCGGCGTAGGCGGACAGGATGACGCGGTGCCCGATCGCGGCCTTCTCGAACCTGTCCCAGTCGGCCAGGTTCCGTGTCAGCCGGTCGACGTCGCGAACGATCACCACGTCGACCTCGTCGTGTTCGATCGCCCCGATGAGGTTCAGGAAGTCGTCGCGGCGGATCTCCTTGAACGCCGAGTAGCCGTCGTCCTTGAACCGCGCCACCACGGCCCAGCCCCGCCGCGCCGCATGCCGCTCAGCGTTGGCAAGCTGGGTCGGCACCGACTCCGCCGCGTCATAGGTCTCGCTTCTAGTCCGTATCCGCCCCCATGGGCGCTGTTTCGCGTGGTGGATGCGTTCATGCTCGCGGCGCAGGTGGAAGCGCCAGTAGGCTTCGAGGTCTCCGCTGGCGATGAGGGCGCGGAGCTTGAGGATGGCCTCGGCTCCTTCGAGACTCCATCTCGCGCCCGTTATGTCCATTCTGTCTTTTATCAGGTACCTGCAGGCTCCTTCCACGATTCCGGTGGCGATCGGCCAGCCCTTCGCGAGCGCGGCGGCGTAGTCCAGGTACTCCTTCTTGTTGTCC
>DAHVAN010000016.1 GCA_027314595.1 Actinomycetota bacterium
CCGACATGCACACCGCGCTCCGCGACGCGCTCACCGAGGCCCGAATAAACGCCATCAGCCCAGGTGACGGCAGGTCACGAAAATCCACCGCCACTACATTGACCAGCGCGACCCCGGCCGCCTAACTCAGAAAGACGAGTGAGCTGAAACGCCAAGGAAACACCACCACCACCATCACCAGCCGCGGGATATAGGGATGGCGGGCGGTGCGGTCGTCGCTCATGGCTGTGGCCACGTGTCGCCGTTACGAGAAGCCTGTCTGCTGTGACCACCGGAGCGGCCTGACCAGCCAGGCCCGAAGATGATCTTGGTTACCTGCAAATTTGAGGCGCGCCTCAGCCAGTACCGGGTGTGCGGCACATCCGCATTGCAAGAGGCATGCGCACGCGCAGCCCAGGCTGGCCCGCAGGCATTTCAGCGCCCGAGCTCGCGGCGGTGCCGATGCCGACGGGGTCCTCGCGGCGCTCCGCGACCTGCTCGCCTAATGCGGGTCCAACAGCACGGACTCCGGCTGGCGGGTGAACCGCGGGCGGTGCGCCCCCGGGAAAACGAATTGAAAGGCGACGCCATGGCGGGCTACAGTCCGCGGGTGGGTAGCTACGCGGTAATGGTCCGTCGTGCCCGCCTCCGGGCGGTCGCGCCGGGCATGGGGCTGGCACCGGCTCGCTGATGAATGGGCGGCGCGGGTGGTCGCCGCTGCCGGGGTGCGGCCCGGCGAGCTCGTGCTCGACATCGGGGCCGGCGAAGGGGCCCTGACCGCACATCTGGTGCGGGCGGGGGCGCAGGTGGTCGCGGTCGAGTTGCACCCGCGGCGGGCCGCCGTCCTGCGCGAGCGGTTCCCCGGCATCACCGTGGTGCCCGCGGACGCCGCCTCGATCCGGCTGCCCGGCCGGCCGTTCCGGGTGGTGGCGAGTCCGCCGTACCAAATCTCGTCCAGTCTGCTGCGGACGCTGCTTGCCCCCGGCAGCAGGCTGGTCGCGGCCGACCTCGTGCTGCAGCGCGCCGTGGTACACAGGTACGCTTCTGGCGCCGCGCGAAGGTTCAGCATGACCGTCGGCCTGACTCTGCCGCGGCGCGCGTTCCTGCCGCCGCCGCGCGTGGACTCCGCGGTGCTCGTCGTCCGCCGCCGGAGATGAACGCGCCTGCAGAGGTGCCGATCCGCAATCGGTACACGCTTGCGGATCTGGAGCGTCACGCTGGAGGCGGAGGAACCCGATCGCCTAGGGGCGATCGCCCGGACCGGGCACCAGGCGCAAACATGCTGGTCAGCAGCGTGCGGGGGGGGGTGTGGCACCGCGGGCTCTCAGGGTCAGGCAGGAATGTCAGACCCCGGCCGTAGAGTTGGACCGTGAGCCATCGCTGGAATGTACACGGCGTAGAGGAGGTGGCGCCGTCGTGCGGCCCGTAACCGACCTGCAGCGGAAGGTGGCGCCGTTCACGGTCGTCACGGACATGGTCCCCGCCGGAGACCAGCCGACCGCGATCGCCGAGATCGAGCACCGGGTAAAGGCGGGGGAGAAGCACACGGTCCTGCTCGGCGCGACCGGGACCGGCAAGACGGCGACCGTGGCGTGGATCGCCGAGCGGCTGCAGCGCCCTGTCCTGGTCATGCTGCCGAACAAGACGCTCGCCGCCCAGTTCGCGAATGAGTTGCGCGAGATGCTGCCGGACAACGCGGTCGAGTACTTCGTCTCCTACTACGACTACTACCAGCCAGAGGCGTACGTCCCGCAGACTGACACCTACATCGAGAAGGACTCCTCGATCAACGACGAGGTGGAGCGGCTTCGGCACTCGGCGACGAATTCGCTGCTAACCCGGCGGGACACGATCGTGGTGGCGTCGGTCTCGTGCATCTACGGCCTTGGCACGCCGCAGGAGTACGTGGACCGGATGCTCACGCTGCGAGTCGGCGACACGACGGAGCGGGAAAGCCTGCTCAGGCACCTGGTGGGCATGCAGTACGCCCGCAACGACCTGTCGTTCACCAGGGGCACCTTCCGGGTGCGCGGTGACACCATCGAGATCATCCCGCAGTACGAGGAGCTCGCGGTCAGGATCGAGATGTTCGGCGACGAGATCGAGCGGCTCTCCACGCTGCATCCGCTGACCGGCGAGGTCATCAGCGAGGACAGCGAACTGTACGTCTTCCCGGCCTCGCACTACGTGGCAGGCCAGCAGCGGATGGAGCGCGCCATCGCCGGCATCGAGGCCGAGCTCGCCGAGCGGCTGGCGGAGCTGGAACGCGGCGGCAAGCTGCTCGAGGCGCAGCGGCTGCGCATGCGAACCACCTATGACATCGAAATGATGCGCCAGGTGGGCAGCTGCTCGGGCATCGAGAACTACTCGCGGCACATCGACGGCCGCGAGCCCGGTAGCCCGCCGAACACGCTGCTCGACTACTTCCCCGAGGACTTCCTCCTGGTCATCGACGAGTCGCACGTCACGGTGCCGCAGATCGGCGCCATGTACGAGGGCGACGTGTCGCGCAAGCGGGTGCTGGTCGAGCACGGCTTCCGGCTGCCGAGCGCGATCGACAACCGGCCGCTGACCTGGGATGAGTTCTGCGACCGCATCGGCCAGACGATCTACCTGTCCGCAACGCCGGGCCCGTACGAACTGCACCGCGTCGCCGGCGACGTAGTGGAGCAGGTGATCAGGCCGACCGGGCTCGTCGACCCGCACGTGGTCATCAAGCCGACCAAGGGCCAGATCGACGACCTGCTCGAGGAAATCAGGCGCCGGACCGAGCGCGACGAGCGCGTGCTGGTCACCACGCTCACCAAGAAGATGGCCGAGGACCTCACCGACTACCTGCTCGAGAACGGCGTCCGCGCGCGGTACCTGCACAGCGAGGTGGACACGCTGCGCCGCGTGGCACTGCTGCGGGAGCTGCGGCTGGGCGAATACGACGTCCTGGTCGGCATCAACCTGCTCCGCGAGGGACTCGACCTGCCCGAGGTGTCTCTGGTCGCGATCCTCGACGCCGACAAGGAAGGGTTCCTGCGCTCGGCGACGTCGCTGATCCAGACGATCGGCCGTGCGGCGCGCAACGTCTCTGGGGAGGTCCACATGTACGCGGACAAGGTCACGCCCTCCATGCGGCAGGCGATCGACGAGACCAACAGGCGGCGCGAGAAGCAGGTCGCCTACAACGTCGCCAACGGGGTGGACCCGCAGCCGCTGCGCAAGCGCATCGCGGACATCCTCGACCAGATCATCCGCGAGGACGCCGACACCGAGCAGCTTATCGGCGGCGGCGGCCGCCAGCAGTCACGCGGCAAGGCGCCGGTGCCCGGGCTGTCCTCCCGTGCACGCGCCGCCGCGGCCGCCGGGGGCGTACGGGCCGGAACGGCCGGGGAACTCACCGACGCCGGCGGCGGCGCGGCTCGCGGAGACCTGGTCGCGCTCATCCAGGAGCTGACCGAGCAGATGCACGCGGCCGCCGCGGAGCTGCAGTTCGAGGTCGCGGCCCGGTACCGGGACGAGATCAAGGAACTCAAGCACGAACTGCGCGGCATGCAGGCCGCCGGCGTCTGACGCGGACGCCAGTGCTGCCGGGCAACAGGCGCCAACACTAAGCGCCGATACCATTAGTCGGGAGTTGCCGGGACCGGTAGAGTGCAGCCGGGAGCGGGACACTCCGGGTGCGCGGCAAGCGGACCGATATGGCGAGTGTGCTTCCGGAAAGTGCACTTCCGGGAGGTAAAGACATGCCGTGGGTGGTCCGCGACGCGGTGCGCGACATCAACCGCACCGTCGCCCGGCGCTGGCAGGCCATTGACCCGCTGCTGCCCGACCCGGCCGCACTGCCGAACGGATGCGGGGCGCCGCTTGTCGTCAACGACGACCACGGCCGCGTAGCGGGCCTGGGCGTGTGCGTCCACCACCACATCTCGGCGGACTCGCTGAACCAGACCTGGGGCGCGGCCGACCGGTTCACCCTTGTGCCCAGGCTCCCCGGGCAGGACGTCGAGGCATCCGCCGGCCTGCTGCTCGTCCAATGGCGAGATCACCTGGCCGGCGTCGGGGCCGCACGCGGCACGGACACCTCGGCGACGGTCGTCTGGCCGAGCCAGGACATCACCGGAATCCAGGCGCTGCTGCGGCACGGACTCCAGCCGCGGACTGTCATCGCCGCCAGGCTCCGGCCGCAGGCGCCCAACGGGCCGCGGTTCGTGCCGCGCGGCGCCTACGGCGTGACGATCCGCCCCGCTGGGCCGGCCGACGAGGTGCAGGTCCTCGACCTGGAGTTGCAGCTGATCAGGTACGACATGCATTTCGGCGGGCCGGTGTGGCGGCCCGCGACCGCCCGGCTGGTCCGCGAGGAGATCCACGGCAGCCTCACGCGACAGGCCACCTGGACTTGGCTGGCCGAGCGCGCTGGCGGCGCGGCGGGCCTGCTGGTAGCCCAGCCGCCCGAAGAGGCAGGGTGGATCGCCGGAATGACCTGCGCCTCCCCGGCGGCGTACCTGCAGACGATGTTCGTGGACCCGGCCGAACGCGGAACGGGGATTGGCGCCGCGCTGGTCAGGTACCTGCACGCCCAGCTTGACGCCAGCGGCGTGGCGGTCACGCTGCTGCACCACAGCCAGGTCAACCCGCTGTCGGCGCCGTTCTGGTACCGGATGGGATACCGGCCGCTGTGGACAAGCTGGGAAGCAAGGCCGGCCAGCGCGCTCCGCTAGCACCATGCGGTCCGCGCCGCCAGCAAGCGCATCCGACTTGGGGGCTGATATCTGGACGAACGCTGACGACCGCCTGAGCGTAAGCTAATCGTTATGGTGGCGAGCATGACAGCCGCTCTCGTCGCAGCGCTGTTCTACGGAATCGCGTCGGTGATGCAGGCGATCGCCGTCCGCGAGGCCAGCAACCGCCCCCCCGAGGACGCGCAGAGCTCAGGGGTCGATCCCGGCCTGATCCCGCGCATGCTGCGGCAGTGGCGGTTCGTGGCCAGCCTCGGCCTGGACGTGCTGGGCTTCATCGCCCAGCTTGTCGCCCTTGCCCGGCTGCCGCTGTTCGCGGTGCAGGCGATCGTCGCCTCCAACCTCGCGGTGACCGCGGTCTTCGCCTCCCTGCTCATCGGGGTGAAGCTGTCCTGGCGCGAGTGGCTCGCCGTGACCGGCGTCGTCGCCGGGGTCGGGCTGCTCGGGTCCTCGGCCGGAGCCGAGGGCGCCACCCAGGCCGGGACGATGTTCAAGCTGGCGCTGATCGTCGCCGTGGCCGGGCTCGGGCTGTGCGGCATCGCCGCCGCCCGCCTGCGTGACCCCGCGCGCACCCTGCTGCTCGGGACCGTGGCCGGGCTCGGCTATGGGGTGCTCGGCATCGCGGCCCGGGTGCTCAACGGCTTCGAGCCGCTGGTCCTGCTGCGCGATCCCGCCGCCTACGCGGTCGCCGCGGCGGGCATCGTGTCGTTCGTGTTCTACACGACGGCGCTCGAGGGCGGCAAGGTCACGGTAGCCACGGCGGCCATCGTGCTGGCCGAGACGCTCCCGCCGGCGATCATCGGCGTGCTGTTCCTCGGCGACACCACCAGGCCAGGCCTGGCGCCCGCCGCGTACGCCGGCTTCCTGCTTGCGGTGGCGAGCGCGGTCATGCTCGCGAGGTTCGGCGAGGCGCAGGCGGACCACGCAGCGAGCGACGGGACCGCCCGCGGCGCCTCGGAAGCCGCGGCACCATCAGCGGCGCCGCGCGCGAGTCCGCGCCCGCCACCGACTGAGGCCTACCGGGGGTAACGCCCACCGGGCACGACGCCAGGTAGCGCCGGGCGAAATGAAAGTTAAGAAGTGACTTACCGGCGAGCTAGCAGGTCCGCTACCTGCGGCGTGTTATCCTGGTCGCCCGTGGACCAGCGGCTTTCGCCGTAACATCTCTGACCACGGGAGCCTCATCTTGGCCGCTACAACGACCCAGTCCAAGCTAGCCACGTCAAGGCAAGTAGAGACCAAGCACCTCTTCGTCACCGGCGGTGTCGCCTCCAGCCTCGGCAAGGGCCTGACCGCGTCCAGCCTCGGTCGGCTCCTGAAGATGCGCGGCCTTCGGGTCTCGATGCAGAAGCTTGACCCGTACCTCAACGTGGACCCCGGAACGATGAACCCGTTCCAGCACGGTGAGGTCTTCGTCACCGACGACGGCACCGAGACCGACCTCGACGTCGGTCACTACGAGCGCTTCCTCGACACAAGGCTCAGCGGCGAGGCGAACGTCACCACTGGCCAGGTCTACTCGAGCGTGATCGCCAAGGAGCGCCGCGGCGACTACCTCGGCGACACCGTGCAGGTCATCCCGCACATCACCAACGAGATCAAGGCCCGCATCCTGAGGATAGGCGGCCCCGACGTGGACGTGGTCATCACCGAGGTCGGCGGCACGGTCGGCGACATCGAGAGCCTGCCCTTCCTGGAGGCGATCCGCCAGATAAGGCACGAGATCGGCCGGGACCGCTGCTTCTTCCTGCACGTTTCCCTGCTCCCGTACATCGGCCCGAGCGGCGAGCTGAAGACCAAGCCGACGCAGCACTCAGTGGCCGCGCTGCGGTCCATCGGCATCCAGCCGGACGCGATCGTGGCCCGGTCCGACCGCCCGATCAGCGACGGCCTCAAGCGCAAGATCAGCCTGATGTGCGACGTGGACGAGGAGGCGGTGGTCTCCACCCCGGACGCGCCGTCCATCTACGACATCCCTAAGGTGCTGCACTCCGAGGGCCTGGACGCCTACGTGGTGCGCCGCCTGAGCCTGCCGTTCCACGACGTGGACTGGAGCGCGTGGGACGACCTCCTGCGCAGGGTGCACCGCCCCGCGCGGTCCCTCACCATCGCCCTGGTCGGCAAGTACGTGGACCTGCCCGACGCGTACCTGTCCCCGGCCGAGGCGCTGCGGGCCGGCGGCTTCGGCAACGACGCCAAGGTGACGATCCGGTGGGTGACCAGCGACGACTGCGAGAACGCCGACGACGCCGCGGGCCAGCTCGAGGGCGTGGACGGGATCTTGATCCCGGGCGGGTTCGGCGTGCGCGGCATCGAGGGCAAGATCGGCGCCATCAGGTACGCCAGGGAGCACAAGATCCCTGTGCTCGGGCTCTGCCTCGGCCTGCAGTGCATGGTGATCGAGGTCGCCAGGCACCTGGCCGGCCTGCCGGCGGCGAACAGCGCGGAATTCGACCCCGCCACACCCGACCCGGTGATCGCGACGATGGCCGACCAGGAGGACGTGGTGGCCGGCGAGCGCGACATGGGCGGGACGATGCGGCTCGGCTTGTACCCGGCGAGCCTGATACCCGGCACGATCGTCAGCAAGCTCTACGGCGGCTCGGCCACGGTCGACGAGCGGCACCGGCACAGGTACGAGGTGAACAACGCCTATCGCGACGAGCTCGAGGCCGCCGGGCTGGTGTTCTCCGGCCTGTCGCCGGACGGCCGGCTCGTGGAGTTCATCGAGCTGCGGGCGCAGGCGCACCCGTTCTTCGTGGCAACCCAGGCGCACCCCGAGTTCCTGTCCCGGCCGACCCGCCCGCACCCGCTGTTCTCCGGCCTGGTCGCGGCGGCCCTGGCCAGGTCCCGCGCCGGCGAGGCAGGCGCCCGCGCCGTGGCGTCAGCATGAGCGACATCCAGGACGCCGCGGAAAGCTGGCCGGTGGTCTGCACCGATGAGAAGCTGAGGAACTGGCTGATCACCGTGCGGACCGACAAGGTCCGCATGCCCGATGATCACTATGCCGAACGATCGGTCGTTACTCACCCGGGTGCCGTTGCCGTGCTCGCCCTTGACGACGACAAGCGGGTGCTGATGATCAGGCAGTACCGTCACCCGGTGGGGCGGCAGCTGTGGGAGATACCGGCCGGGCTGCGGGACGCCGACGGCGAGTCGCCGCTGCGGACGGCGCAGCGGGAACTGCTCGAGGAGACCGGCTACACGGCGCGCGAATGGCACACGCTCGTCGACTACTTCACCTCGCCCGGGTTCACCACCGAGCGGATACGGATCTTCCTCGCGCGCGGCCTGGAAAAGAGCGGCGATGACGGTCACGAACGCGAGCACGAGGAGAAGTTCATCGTCGCCGACTGGCTCGTGCTGGAGGACGCCGTGCGCCTCGCGCTGGCCGGGAAACTCCACAACTCCGCGGCTATCATGGGCATTCTCGCCGGGTATGTTGCGGGGATGCACGGATTTTCGGGGCTTCGACCGGCGGCCGCGCAGGAGGACTTAGGGCCGCCGGGGCGCTAACAGGATGGGGGATCTCATGGAGGTCGGCGTCCCTCGCGAAGTCAAGAAGCACGAATACCGGGTGGCTATCACCCCTGCCGGGGTGCACGAGCTGGCCCGCGAAGGCCACGAGGTGTTCGTCGAGGCCGCGGCCGGGGAGGGGTCGCTGCTGCCGGACGAGGGGTTCATCGCGGCCGGGGCGAAGATCCTCAAGAGCGCCGACGACGTGTGGGGCACCGCGGACCTGATACTCAAGGTCAAAGAGCCCGTCGCGGAGGAGTACCACCGCATGCGCCCTGGCCAGCTGCTCTTCACCTACCTGCACCTGGCCGCCTCCCGGGAGTGCACCGACGCGCTGCTGGCCCGCGGCGTCACGTCGGTCGGCTACGAGACCGTCCAGCTGGGCGACGGCTCGCTGCCGCTGCTCGCCCCGATGTCGGAGGTGGCCGGACGGATGGCGCCGCAGGTCGGCGCCCACCACCTGCAGCGCGACGGCGGCGGCCGCGGCGTGCTCATGGGCGGCGTGTCCGGCGTGTACGCGGCGAAGGTCGTGGTGATCGGCGCCGGGGTGTCGGGGATGAACGCCGCGGCGATCGCGCTCGGCATGCAGGCCGAGGTCCTGCTGCTCTAGGACAGGAACGTGGCGCGGCTGCGCAGCGCGGACGCGATCTACCAGGGGCACTGCCAGACCGTGACGTCCCGATCGAGATGTCCACGCGGCGCATATGGCCCGGTTCGATCGGGCCAGATGCGCAGGTGCCCCAGTTGCGTGACGGGTTCCTGTGCCTGCGCCATCGGGGTGTGGCGACACGCGCGGGGCCGGCCGGGCGCGGGCCCGGCGGGTTACGATCGGGCCGTGGTGACGGTGGCAGGAGCGGTGCGGGAGTACCTGCAGTACCTCGTGGTGGAACGCGGGCTCGCGGCGAACACCGTCGAGTCGTACCAGCGGGATCTGCGGCGATACGCGGACCTGCTGGCCGCCCGGGGCACAGATGAGTTCGGCGGCGTGGCGACGGCGGACGTCGCCGCGTTCCTCGCCGCGCTGCGCACCGGCGATGAACGACATCCGCCGCTTTCGGCCAGCTCCGCTGGCCGGGCGGTGGTCGCGGTGCGCGGGCTGCACGCGTTCGCGCTCGCCCAGGGGATGAGCGGCGCCGACCCGGCGCGTGAGGTCGCGCCGCCAGCGCCGCCCAAGCGGCTGCCGAAGGCGATCAGCGTCAGCGAGGTGGAACGGCTGCTTGACGCGGCCGGCTCGGTCGTCTCGGGTGAGCCGCGCGAACTGCGGGACCGGGCGCTGCTTGAGTTCCTCTACAGCACGGGCGCCCGGATCTCCGAGGCGGTCGGGCTTGACACCCGCGACCTCGAACTGGCCGCCGATCCCGCGGTCCTGCTGTCCGGCAAGGGCGGCAAGCAGCGGTTCGTGCCCGTCGGCAGCTACGCGGTCCGCGCGCTGCAGGCCTACCTGGTCCGCGGCCGCCCGGTCCTGGCGACCGGGCGGCTGCCGAGCGCGGCCGTCTTCCTCAACGCCCGCGGCGGACGTCTGACCCGGCAGGGAGCATGGGGCGTTATTGGCGAAGCAGCGCATCGTTCGGGACTAATGGAAGTATCTCCCCACACGCTGCGGCACTCTTTTGCCACTCACCTGCTTGACGGCGGTGCCGACATCCGGGTCGTGCAGGAACTGCTCGGACATTCCTCGGTGACGACCACGCAGGTCTACACTCTGGTGACGGTGGACAAGCTCAGAGAGGTCTACGCCGCTTCGCATCCGCGGGCTCTTGACAGCGGTAACCGGTAAATAACCGGCGCTTACGGCGCGTTGGCTTGCCCCGGCATGGTGCAGGGCCTAGAGTCCCGAACAGTTCGCGACCTCTAGCCGCGGGAGGATCTTACTGGTGGCCGCATCTCGCGTAATAGAGCTCCTGCCCGGAGACATCGGACCGACGGGACGTCCGCTGCCCGCCTTCCCCGACCCAAAGCCGCTGACAGAGCATGGTCCGGCGCGCATCGTCGCGATCTGCAACCAGAAGGGTGGCGTCGGCAAGACCACGACGACCATCAACCTGGGCGCGGCGCTCGCCGAGCAGGGGAGGCGGTGCCTGCTCGTCGACTTCGACCCGCAGGGCGCGCTGTCTGTCGGGCTTGGCATCCAGCCGCATGACATCGACAGCACGGTCTACAACCTGCTGATGGAGCGCCACGTGCAGGCGCAGGACGTGCTGTTCAGCACGGCCGTCGAGAACATGGACCTGCTGCCGAGCAACATCGACCTGTCCGGCGCCGAGGTTCAGCTCGTGCACGAGGTCGGCCGCGAGTTCGTGCTCGGAGGCACCCTCAAGTCGGTCGTGCCCGACTACGACTACATCCTGATCGACTGCCAGCCTTCGCTCGGCCTGCTTACGATCAACGCGCTGGCCTGCGCCGACAGCGTGCTCATCCCGCTGGAATGCGAGTACTTCGCGATGCGCGGCGTAGCGTTGCTGATGGAGACCATCGACAAGGTGCAGCAGCGGCTCAACCCCAGGCTCACCATCGACGGCCTGCTCGGCACCATGTACGACTCGCGCACGCTGCACACGCGGGAAGTGCTCGGCAGCATCGTGAACGGGTTCGGCGACAAGGTCTTTCATACGGTTATCAATCGCACCGTGCGGTTCCCGGACGCTACCGTTGCAGGCGAGCCCATTACGAGCTTTGATTCCGCGTCGATGGGGGCCAGTTCGTACCGTGAGCTTGCCAAGGAGGTACTGGAGCGGTGGCGGCAGGCAGGGGACGGTCACGCCGGGTAAGTATTCCCGGGGTCGCGGAACTCCTGCGCCCTGCCGCGCCCGGTCCGGTCGCCTCAGATGAACGGCAGGCGACCGGCAGGGAAAAGCACGATCAGAAGATCACCGTCTACCTGTCCGCCGCGGAGCTAGTCGACCTGGAGCAGGCACGGCTCACGCTGCGCCGGTACGGGGTCGTGATCGACCGCGGCCGGCTGGTACGGGAGGCTATCGCCACCCTGCTCGCCGATCTCGACGCGCGAGGCGCGGACAGCCTGGTCGCCGGCCGCGTTCACGCCAGCCTCGACTCCGGGGGGCACAGCGCCGTGCCGCGAAACGGCTCCCGTGCGGGCACGCCGCTGCCTGCGGCCGCGGGGGAGGACCGGGCGGACGACGCGGACGACGCGTCGAGTCCGCTACCGTCATTATCGTGGCGAAGAGTGCGGGTGGCACCGTGACAGGCGATCCGGCCGCTGGGGACGCCGGCGCCGGCGCCGGCGCCGGCTCGCGCGGCGCGGGAGCCTTCGAGGTGCATCTCGACGTCTTCGAGGGGCCGTTCGACCTGCTGCTCGCGCTGATCTCCAAGCACAAGCTCGACATCACCGAGGTGGCGCTGTCCCGGGTGACCGACGAGTTCATCGCCTACATCGGGCAGCGTTCGGGCGGCTGGGACCTCGACCAGGTGAGCTACTTCCTCGTCGTGGCGGCCACGCTGCTCGACCTGAAGGCGGCGCGGCTGCTGCCCTCGGGCGAGGTGGAGGACGAGGAGGACCTTGCGCTGCTCGAGGCCAGGGACCTGCTGTTCGCCCGGTTGCTGCAGTACCGTGCGTACAAGGAGGCCGCGGCGGTGTTCGCCGGGCGGATGGCGGCGGCCGCGCGGCGCTTCCCGCGGCGGGTCCCGCTCGAGCCGCGGTTCGCCGAACTGCTTCCCGAGGTGCTGTTCACGATCGGGCCGCACGAGTTCGCCGCGCTCGCGGCCCGGGCGCTCACCCCCAAGGCGCCGCCTGTCGTGTCGACGGAGCACATCCACGCACCGTTCGTCTCGATCAGGGAACGGGCGGTGCTGCTCGCGGAACGGCTGCGCGGCCTGGGCCGGGCCAGCTTCCGGCAGCTCACCGCGGGTGCCTGCGGAAACCACGAGATCGTCGCGTCGTTCCTGGCCCTGCTCGAGCTGTACCGTGAGGACACGGTCGCGTTCGAGCAGGTGGCGCCGCTCGGCGAACTGTACGTGAGCTGGACGGGCGGTGACCGCGAGGTGGTGCTATCGCCGCCGGGAACGGGTAGCGTCAAGGCACCGACCGAAACCGAAAGCGACGAAGACGACTATCTATGAGCAGCGACTTCACCGGCGACACCGGCCCCTTTCCTGATCCGCCTCGCGATTGCGGCCCTATCGACGCCGCCGACCCGATGGACGAGCCGTGCGTCCCCGGCGGCCTCGGTGACGGACCGGGCCTGCGCGCCAGCCTCGAGGCGATCCTGCTCGTCGCGGACGAGCCCGTGCCCGGGGTGGTGCTCGCGCAGGTGCTCGAACGGCCGCGGGGCGAGATAGCGGAGGGACTTCGGGCGCTGGCCGCCGAGTACACGGCTGACGGGCGCGGCTTCGAGCTGCGCGAGATCGCGGGCGGCTGGCGCTTCTACACCAGGGAAGACTGCGCGCCGCTCGTGGAACGGTTCGTCAGGGACGGCCAGGAGGTCAGGCTCACCCAGGCCGCCCTTGAGACGCTGGCGGTGGTCGCCTACCGGCAGCCGGTCAGCCGGGCACGGGTGTCGGCGGTGCGCGGGGTGAACTGCGACGGCGTGATCAGGACGCTGGTGCTGCGCGGGCTCGTCGAGGACTCGGGGACCGATCCGGAAACCGGCGCGATCTTGTACCGCACCACTGGCTACTTCCTTGAGCGGCTTGGCGTGGCGAGCCTGGACGACCTGCCCGACCTCGCGCCGTTCCTGCCGGAGGACATCGAGGACATCGAGGACAATGAGCGCACGCGGGCGTAACCGGCCCGCCGCCGGGGGCGGCTCGCGGGGACGGACTTCCATGGCGCCCGGGGCCCCTGGGGCGTACGGGGCGCACGGGGCCGGCCGGGCCCACGCTGACTTCGCTGACGACGATGACGACTGGGGCGATCTCGGCGGCGAGCGGGACGGCCTCACCGACGTTCCCGGCGGGGTCAGGCTGCAGAAGGTGCTCGCGGCTGCCGGAGTGGGCAGCCGCAGGCACTGCGAGGAGCTGATCGGCGCGGGCCGGGTCGAGGTGGACGGGCAGACGGTCCGCAGGTTCGGCGCGCGGGTGGACCCTGAGAACCAGGTGATCCGGGTCGACGGCAAGCGCATCCCGTCACGGCAGGACGTCGTGTACCTGGCGTTCAACAAGCCGCCGAAGGTGCTGACGGCGATGTCCGACGACCGCGGCCGCCGCACGATCACCGATTTCCTCGGCGACCGGGCGGAGCGGCTGTTCCACGTGGGCAGGCTCGACTACGACACCGAAGGCCTGATGCTGCTCACCAATGACGGCGAACTGGCGCACCGGCTGGCGCACCCGAGCTACGAGGTCGCCAAGACTTACCTGGCGGACGTGCCTGGCCCGGTCTCCCGCGATCTCGCACGCCGGCTCGCCACCGGCATCGAACTGGAGGACGGCGTGGTCGTCGCGGACCGCTTCCGGGTGCTGGAGCAGGCGGGCAAGCGCGCGCTCGTCGAGATCACGCTCCACGAGGGCCGCAAGCACATCGTCCGCCGGATGCTCGCCGAAGTCGGGCATCCGGTCAGCCGCCTGGTCCGCGTCGTTGTGGGCCCGGTCAAGCTCGGGAACCTGCGGCCTGGCGCGACCCGTGACCTTACTACGAAGGAAATCGGCGAACTGTACGCCGCCGTCGGCCTGTAGCATGCGGGCCTGAGCGCAAGCGGGAGGAGTAACGCATATGGCAGTCCGGGCCGTCCGCGGTGCGATCCAGGTGGACGCCAACGAGCGGGACGCCATCTTGGAGAGCACGGCCGAACTGGTGACCGCGGTCATGAGCCGCAACGACCTGACCACCGACGACGTGATCAGCGTGCTGTTCACCGCGACCCCGGACCTGACCGCCGAGTTTCCCGCGCTCGCCGCCCGCAAGATCGGCTTCCACGCCGTCCCGCTGATGTGCGCGTCGGAGATCGCCGTGCCCGGTGCCATGCCGCGGGTGGTGCGGCTCATGGCGCACGTGGAGACCGACCGCCCGCGCGCCGAGCTTCAGCACGTCTACCTGCGCGGCGCCGCCGCGCTCCGGCTGGACATCGCCCAGTGACCGGGCCGGGACGGTGACCGCTCCCGGGCGTCCAGGCCGCGTCCTGGTCGCGGGGACGGGGCTGATCGGCACGTCGGTCGCCCTGGCGCTGCGGGAGCGCGGCGCCGAGGTCTGGCGGACCGACGCCGACGATGCGGCCGCACGGCTGGCGGCCGACCTCGGTGCCGGGACGGTGCTGCCTGACCTGCGGGACGCCAAGGGGATCGCGGACGGCGCCGTGCTCGCGGTGCCGCCCGCCGCCGTCGCGGCGATGCTGGCGCACGCCCAGGACTGCGCCGTGGCGGGCTGGTACACCGACGTCGCCAGCGTCAAGCAACTGCCCGTCGCCCAGGCGCGGGAACTCGGCTGCGAGCTGAGCAGCTACGTTCCCGGGCATCCGCTGGCCGGACGGGAACGGCACGGCCCCGCCGCCGCGCGGGCGGACCTGTTCCTCGGCAGGCCCTGGGCGCTGTGCCCGCTGCCCGAGACGTCGCCGTCCGCGATCGAGGCGGTGACGGCCCTGGTCGTGGCCTGCGGCGCGGACCCGGTGCACGCCGAGCCCGCCACGCACGACCGGTGGGTGGCGCTGGTCTCGCACGCCCCGCACGTGGTGGCGGCCGCGATGGCGGCCCGCCTGGCGCCGTCCTCGGTCCCCGCCGACGCCCTCCGCCTGGCCGGGCAGGGACTGCGCGACGTCACGAGGATCGCGGCTGGAGACAGCGCGCTGTGGGCGCAGATCCTCACCGCGAACGCCGGCCCGGTCGCCGAGGTCGTCGCCGAGGTCGCCGAGGACCTCGCCGCGGCCGCGCGCCTGCTGGCGGCCCTGCCGCAGCCGGCGTCCCCCGTCGGCGCCCTCGCCGGGACGGCCGGCGTCACGAACCTGCTCGACCGGGGCCGCGCGGGCACCGGGCGCATCCCCGGCAAGCACGGCGGGCAGCCGCGGAACTTCGCCGTGGTCCAGGTCGTCATCGCGGACCGCCCGGGCGAACTCGCCCGCCTCTTCAACGCCGCCGGGGCGGCGGGGGTCAACATCGAGGACATCCGCCTTGAGCACTCGCCCGGCCTCCCGGTCGGCGTGGCGGAGCTTTCCGTCCGCCCCGGCGAGGTCGGCGTCCTGCTCGACGCGATGGAAGCGGGCGGCTGGCCGGTCCGCCGCTAGCGCGCCGCGGTTATTGCGCCGCGCGAATCCCCGGGCGATGTGCGAAGCTAGACCCCATGACCGAAACCGCGAAGCAGGACACCACGAAGGCACCGGCGGAGCCCGCCGCGACGCGGGCCTCCGACGAGACGCGGGCCGCCGCTCCCCAGGGCGACGCCCAGCCCGAGGCGGCCGCGCCGCACGAGGCCGCCAGCGCCGAGGCCGTGCCCGCCGAAGCCGTGCCCGCTGAAGCCGTGCCCGCTGAAGACAGTGCCGCGCCGGACCTCGACGAGACCAAGCGCAAGTTCCGCGAGGCGCTGGAGCGCAAGCACCAGGCCCACGGTGACGGCCAGGGCAACGGCGGCAGCGACGGAGGCAAGATCAGCGGGGCGCACGGCCCGGCCGCGAGCCGCCGCAACTTCCGCCGCAAGAGCGG
>DAHVAN010000020.1 GCA_027314595.1 Actinomycetota bacterium
CGCACGGGCGAACTCCAGCAGCGCATGCGGAATGTTCTCGCCGGCGACCTGGTGGTAGGTGCCGCCGAGGCTTTCCGCCAGGGTCCGCTGCCGGGGCCAGGTGCGCCGACCGGATCCCGGCCAGCCCGTCGCTGCGGGTGACGTGCACGGCCAGCAGGTCCGCGCCCTTGGCGCGGTCCGCGTGCGGGCGGCACGGCGGATCAGAGTGTCACCTTCCGGGTGGCGCTACAGGAGGTCGGAGAAATACTGTCGGACACCTTCTTTCACCCCAACGCCGACGGCTACGCCCAGGAAGGCGCCGGCCTGGCCCGCTTCCTGTCAGCCTCCGCGATTCAGCGATAAATGGCTTGGGTGCTTCTGCAGCGCTGTGAGCTGGGATCCTGCCTGGTTTCGGGCCTTGGGCGGCCTCACCTTATGGGTGCGGGGCTATCTGGGAGCGGATGAGACGAGAGGGGGACGGCCGCGCAGCGGCCGTCCCCCTCCTGCTGTTTCTGGTCTTTGACAGGCGAAGAGCGCCCTGGACCTGGGAGATTACGGGTTACCACGCCACGTACGCCCTGGAACTGGAGCGCTCTTCGCGATGAAGGATATGCCCTGGGATCATGCCCTGGAGGTCACTGCCGACGGGAACGGCCTGGTCGGCCACGCGGGCGGGATCTTGCTGCGCAAGCTCGCCGACCAGTGCGGCCTGACCGCGGCGCTGGACGGGGCGCTGACGCTGAAGGGCGCGGCCCCGCTGCTCAGCCGCGGGATGGTACTTGCCTCGGCAGCGATCGCGATCGCGCTGGGAGCCACCGCGATCGCCGACATCGCGGTCCTGGGACAGCTGGGGCCGGCACTCGGCACGGCACCGTCGCCTTCCACGGTCCGCCGTGTCCTGGACCTGGCCTCTGACCAGGTGCTGACGCGGGTCGCGCAGGACCGGGCCAGGATCCGCAGGCACGTACGGGACCAGATCGAGGCGGCAGGCGGCTTCCCCTGGCTGGAGATCGCGGGCAGGGCCCTCACGGGCTGGCTGTTCATCGACATGGACGCCACCCTGGTCACCGCCCACTCCGACAAGCAGGGCGCAGCTCCCACGTGGAAGAAGGGCTACGGCTTCCACCCCCTCGCCGCCTGGTGCATGAACACCCGCGAGTGCCTGGACATGCTCCTGAGACCCGGCAACGCCGGCTCGAACACCTTCAGCGACCACAAGGACGTGCTGGACCGGGCGCTGAAGCAGGTCCCCGCGAGGTTCCGGCGCAGGGTCATGGTCCGGATCGACGGGGCCGGCGCCAGCCACGAGCTGGTAAGGCACCTGCTCACGCTGTCCTCGCCGAGGAAGACCCTGCTGTTCACCTGCGGCTGGATGATCACCGCGAGCGACGAGCGGGCGATCGCGGCCGTCCCCGAGGACGCGTGGAAGCCCGGCGTCCGCCAGGACGGCAGCCCCGAGGAGGACAAGGACACCGCCGAGATCACCGGCCTGATGAGCAGGGCGGAGAACTGGCCGGACGGGCTGCGCTGGATCGCCCGCCGCGTGAAGCCCTCGCGCCGGCACAAGAAGAACATGACCGCCTACGAG
>DAHVAN010000028.1 GCA_027314595.1 Actinomycetota bacterium
GTCGGTGGCGGTCACGGTGACCGAGGACGTCCCGGCCGCGGTGGGCGTGCCGGAGATCAGCCCGGTCGAGGAGTTGATCGACAGGCCCGCCGGGAGCCCGCTGGCCGAGTAGCTCAGCGCCGCCCCGGCCGAATCAGTGGCTTGCACCTGCACGCTGGCGGCCGTGCCGACCGTCCCGCTCTGGCTGCCAGGGTTCGTCACGGTCACCGTGTTGCCAGTTGTTGTGGTGTTGTTGTTGAGGCCCATGAACGCGATCGCGTCGGCTTCCATGCCCTCTCCCTCGATGGGGAGCACATGGCCAACGCCTGCGATGCTGATCCCCTCGACCGGGGGCATGGTGCCGCTCCCGCCGTACGTGGTCTCAGTCCATCCCGACTGCGGGGTGCTGGTGGTTGTCGGGGTGGAGCTGACGCCGAGCACGTTGGTCCACTGCAGGATTCCCTGGCCGAAGTTGTTGTAGTTCAGGGTCGTGTCCGCGGTGCCGTGCCACAGTTCCACCCGCGGCCGCGAGCCGTTGTAGCCGGGGTCGGCGTCGTTGCGTACGAGGTCGCCCCACTGCTGCCCGGTCATCGACACCTGGCCCTGCGCGCAGGCGGAGTTCCAGCCGTCGACCGTGCCGGTGTAGAAGCAGTGATACGGGACACCCATGAACGCCACGCCGGCCTTGAACACGTCCGGGTAGTCGGCGAGCAGGACTTCGGTCATCATCGCGCCCGACGACGCGCCGGTGACGTAGACCGCGTTCGGGTTGCCGCCGTAGTGCTGCTCGGCGTAGGTGACCATCGACATGATCCCGACAGGGTCACTGCCGCCGTTGCGCGTCAGCGCCTGGTTGGAGGAGACATCCCAGCACTGCCCGCTCCTGTTCGCATCCGGGTAGATGACGATGAAGCCGTACTGGTCGGCCAGCGAGGCGAACGCGGTGCTCGAGTAGAAGCCGGGCCCGGTGCCGGTGCACTGATGCAGGGCGACCAGGATGGGCGGGTTGGGCCGGACGTTATTCGGCACGTAGATGTACATCAGGTTGTTCGACGGGTCGTTGCCGAAGTTCGTCACCTGCACGAGCGAGGCGGCCTTCGCGGGGGGAGCGCCCAGCGTGGCTGCGATGAGGAACCCGGCCGCCGTCAGCGTGGCCACGCCGACGGCGAGCAGCGCTCTCAGCCGTCCTTTCATGCTTTGTCCTTCCTTTGGTCCAGCCAATCCTTTCGGCCTTACCTGTTAACCTGGGAATCTCGAAATATTTCGAATGTTTCTCGGTTATTTGACTGACATTTCACTCCTGGAACAACCCGGCCGCAAGTGCATGACGCAATGCCTTATGTCACGATTCACGCACCCTCCGCGATAGACCGGCCCGGCCTGCCACGCTGACCCGTGATAATTCCGCATGCGGTCCGGGAAAGCGCAGGTCCCCTGGACACTGGTTTCCTTAGTGAAAATTACAGGTTCCCTTTCCGAAAATTTTCGGGCGCAGCCAGGGGCCCGGTCAACTCAGTGGAAATTTCAACCGGGCGGCCAGAGACCGGGGGGCAGGGGCGGCCGGAGACCGGGGGGCAGGGGCCGGGGCAGCCGGGGGTCACCCAGCACGGGTGTTGGCGCGAGGCGACCGCACCGTTAGCGTGTGACCATGTCCGTGGGCTGGCCGTCGGCGTCATACGACAGGTGGGCGCAGACGTGCGACACGCTGCACGCGCACACCCAGGTACTCGGCAAGCTCGCGGTCAGGCTCGCCGCGCCCGAGCCGCAACTGCAGCACGCCGCGCTCCGGCTGACCGCGCGGGGCTGGGAGACGGCGCCGCTGCCCGCGCCCGACGGGTCGGGATCGGTCGTCGTGGCGCTGGACCTGCGCCACCACGAGGCGGTGGCCGAGCACAGCGGGGGGCGGGCGCACCGGGTGCCGCTGACCCCGGACCGCCCGGTCGCGGAGGTGACCAGCGAGGTGCTTGCCGCGGTGGCCGAACTGGCCGGCCCGGTGCAGATCAACCCGGTGCCGCAGGAGGTCCCCTGGACGGTGCCGCTCGATGAGGACTACGAGCACGCGCGCTACGACGCCGGCCTGGTCGGGGAGTACTTCGCCGCGGCTACCCAGGCGGGGCTCGCGCTCGCCGCGTTCCGGGCGCCCTACCGGGGCCGGTCGACGCCGGTCAATGCGTGGTGGGGCTCGTTCGACCTGGCGGTGATGATGTTCTCCGGCGCGCCGGCCGACCCGCCCTCCGACGGTTTCATCCGGCGCAACGCGGCCGACGCCCAGCTGATCGAGGTTGGCTGGTGGCCGGGCGACCCCCGCTACCCGAAGGCGGCGTTCTACGCTTACGCGCACCCGGCGGTGCCGGACTTCGGCCGCGCCGCCCTGGCCCCGGACAGCGCCCGCTGGGACGACGCGCTCGGCGAGTACATCCTGGACTGGGACGACATCCGCGCGGCGCCCGATCCGCGCGCGGTCGCGCTCGAGTTCGCCCGCTCCGCGTTCAGCCACGCCTGCCGGACATGCGGATGGGACGCCGAGCTAGCGGCCAGCGCGGAAGGCAAGCCGCCCCCCGTCAGGTGACGGTACCGCTGTCCCAGCCGGACTTCCCGCTCGGCGCGCTGTTCATCGCGTTCATTCTGTTCGCCCCCGCCGGCAACGCCGGCCTGGCACGCCGTGGCGGCGAGGTGCCGGGCGCCGGCCGCCTCCGCCGACAGTCATTCCCGGGCAGACGCGACGACCACGGTCCGTTCGGGATGATCACCGGGGTGCAGCGCGGCCGGTCAGTTCCCGGCAGACCCCCGCCGGGGGTCAGGAGACCTCGCCGGACACCGACGAGTTGATGAGCGCCCAGTCGATGCCGGCTCCCAGGCCGGGGCCCGTGGGCGCGTGCAGGTTGCCCTCGTCGTCGACTCGGAAGGGTTCGGCCAGGCCGTAGCTCAGGTGCTCGAGGCTGTGGTCGCCGGACCGGTTGAACGCCAGCGCCTCGAACCAGTCGCAGTTGCCGATCGCCATGATCACGTGCAGGCTCGCGACGTTGCTCATGGCGTTGTACGCGTCGTGCACCTCGCAGTTCATGCCGAACGCCTCGGCCAGGTGCGCGATCTTCATCAGCCCGGTGATGCCGCCCTTGATGACGACGTCGCCGCGCAGGAAGTCGGTCGCCCGCGCGATGATCCAGGGCGGCAGCGCCTCCAGGCCGCCGGGGGTGACCTCGGTGGCCAGGATCGGGATGTGCAGGTGCTGCTTGAGCCGCTGGTACCCGTGGATGTCGTGGGCCGCGAGCGGGTCCTCGTACCACAGGTAGCCGAGGTCCTGGATGGCCTGCCCGACCCGCAGCGCCTGCGGGTAGTCGTAGCTCCATGAGGGATCGAGCATCAGCGCCATGCCGTCGCCGGCCGCCGACCGCACGGCCGCGCACGCCTCGATGTCGAACGTGACCGGGGGCGGCGCGGCCGCCAGCCACGGCGCCCGCGGCGGGTGCAGCTTGTATCCCCGCCAGCCCTGCTCGCGCCAGTACACCGCCTCGTCCGCGTATTCGCGCGCCGTCTTGTGATGACCCGAGGAAAAGTACACGGGTATCCGGTCCCGGCATGTCCCGAGCAGCCGGTGGACGGGCATTCCCGCGGCCTTGCCCGCGATGTCCCAGAGCGCCACGTCCACCGCGCCCATGGTGATCGGGCTGATGAAATGGCCGAGCCCGGCCATGCGCCGCCAGTGGGCGCCGATGTCGAGCGGGTCGGCGCCGACGAGCACGGGCTTGACGAAGTCGGCGATCTGCTGCGCTATCACGGCCGGACCGGGACCGGGGTAGCTGAGGAAGTTGTTACCCTCGATGCCCTCGTCGGTGAAAACGCGGAGGACGCCCATCGGCAGGCGCCCGTCCCTGACCCCGAACACCGCGAGTCCGGCCGAGACCCGCTCATGCAGGACGACCCGTACGCCCGTGATCCGCACGCTCTCAGCCTAACGCTGGCGCGTGATAACACCAGAGGTCGTCAACGAGACGTAAGAAGCGGAGGAGCCGGCCTGGACTCCGGCGGCCCTCCGCTTCTCGCGTTACCTGCGGGCCTTAGCGGTCACTGCGGGCCTGGCGGTCACTTCCGGCCGAAGCCGTCGAATTCGCCGTTCCGCACGCCGCCGAGAAAGGCATGCCACTCGTCCGACGTGAATCGGAGCACCGCCCCCCCGGAGTCCCTGCTGTTGCGGACACCGACCTCACCGCCGGGCAGGCCCGCCACCTCGACACAATTGCCGTTGGAGAAACTCAGGGAACTCTTAACCCAGTCAAAGCCTGAATCCGGCTGCTCGGGCGAATTTCCGAGAGTAGGTCTTCCCACGTTACACCTCACTGATTGGTGTAAATTTATCCTAAATTGGAAAGCTACGGATTGTAGTCATAATCCTGCTGACCGTAGTTGCCAATATTAGACTAGCAGACATCATCGGCATCGAGGGCCGCTATCGAAACACGTGGAACTAGGCACTCAGAGGATGTCTGCTTTGCCCACGATGCACCGCGCGCCTCAGTCGTCTGCACAGTCTGCCCGCGGGGGCTTAGCCGCCTGGTTCCGGATTTGCAGAGGTCAGGCAGTGACGGGGGCGACCTGGGGACGGCCTGGGGACGGTCGCGCCACAACGCCATCATGGTCACGATAAGAAAATAGAGACGACTTGCGTCACTGACGCATCAATGCGTCACATTGGAGCCGGACCAATGTTTTTCCGCTGTTTCGAGTATCAGCGCCTTCGAGTCGGCAGGGCTGAGCGACGCTTCGCCGAGCATCGCAAACGCGATCCTGTGCAGGTACGTCTCCCGCTCTCCCTCGAGGGTGAAACCGCTCTTAAGATGCTCGGTGCTGACAACATCCTGCAGCATCGCGTCGCTATCCTGGCCGAAGCCGAATATTACGAAAGACTCCCCGAAAACTGAATGCTGCGCGTCAAGGGGGAGAATCTGCAAGGTCAGATTCGGCCTGTCGGATTCGCGGGCCAGATGCTGCAGCTGCTCATACATTACGGACTCGTCGCCTATCCGGCGCATCAGGACAGATTCGTCGAGCACCACGGACAGCTGGGTCCCCTCGCGATCCAGCACCTGCTGGCGCCGCATGCGGACCCTGACCAGGCGTCCGATCATGCCGGGCGCGACCGGCTCCACCCTGCTGTAGCTGCCGATGATGTGCCTGGCGTAAGCCTGGGTCTGCAGGAGGCCGGCCACCACGTCCACGTGCCAGATGGAGATGGTGGTCGCCTCGTGCTCGAGGCCGATGAACTGCTGATAGTCGTCGGTGAGAGTGTCCGCGAAGTCCTCCCACCAGCCCTTCTGCGCCGCGTCCTCGGCGAGCGCGAGCAGCAGCTCGCGGCGCGGCCCGCTGACCTTGTAGTAGTCGAGCAGCCTCTCGACTTCCGCCGGCCGCAGGCCGGTCTTCGCCCGCTCGTACCTGCTGATCTTCGACGGCGACCATTTCAGCGCGGCGGCGACCGCGTCTCCGCTCTTGCCCTTGCTCTCCCGAATCGCCCGCAGTTCAGCGGC
Organism: Actinomycetota bacterium; assembly: GCA_027314595.1. Taxonomy (GTDB): domain Bacteria; phylum Actinomycetota; class Actinomycetes; order Streptosporangiales; family Streptosporangiaceae; genus Trebonia. The sequence continues at coordinate 5,502 of DAHVAN010000028.1, forward strand.
AAGCCTGCGCCGCCGTACCGTGGGGCTTCCAGGCGCGATCATCGGGCGTTCCTCCTCGGTGCCCCGCGGGCGAACTGGTCGATGGTGACGGAGATTTCACGGCCGCATTTTGTGAAACCTTTACTACACCGTACCCTCGCGCGTGGCAAACGACGCATCAGAAGGCATCCACGGCAAGCAACCTTACCGTCGACTTCCCCGCTGGTGCAGACCACAGCTCAAGCGAGCACTGCTGCACCGTGGCACCATCGGTCCGCGGAGTGGCTGCTGATACGTTAAGGCGCTCCTTGTATCTACCTGCCCATTGCGAAGAGAATTATGCGGTATTAAGGTATGATGCAAGAGTTACTGTACCTCGTGGCGCGGCAAACACACGACCGGCCTGCCGCGGACTGAATACCCTCGGCAGGCCGTTAGCTCGTGTCCCAGTTTCGTTCACGCGTGATAGAAGACGGCAGGACCTCCGTTAGCGGCCAATGCTGACGCGTGGACGGCGGGTGCGTGCGCCGCCGCCAAGGGTACCGCCGAACCAGCCATAACTGATCCGGCCGCGCCGAGCGCAAGGAGAGCGGGGATGATGATGGCTCGCTTTATGCGCATGTTTCCTCCATGGCATCTACCGAGGTCAGCAGCCTGCACGTGGCCTCGTCGGCCCGCACGACGCGCCCTTGCGCCGCGCCGAGATATCGCCAGGTATTCGGCTATTACATACGCTATGATAAGCATCGATCTCGCTGTTGCATAGAGTTGGCAGCCAACTACGTTTTGCGTTCTTCGTTGCACGCAACACTCATTGCCTTCGTGCAGGAGAATGTAAGCGGCCGATGCACTGAAAGGTCCCGTGCAATTTGCATCGCTTAGTGTGCGGGCAGCGGGTAGTCGAACAACGATAAGATGCTTGAGGCCGAATTAGTGTCCGAAAAATGTTCGCTTGTACCGTAGATGTTAGGAAGGTATGGTTGGTTCCATGCCCCCGGCGACTCCGGCCGGCACGCTGGTCGGCCGCGACAACGAGTTGGCGATACTTACCGGTCTCTTAAGGGAAGCGGTCCGCAGGCGCGGCAGTTCGGTGCTGATCGAAGGTGAGCCTGGCATCGGCAAGTCCGCGCTAGTCCAGGCTGCCGTGGCGCACGCACGTGAGACCGGCTGCCAGGTGTTCTGGGGCGCTGGTGACGAGCTCGGCCAGGCACTGCCGCTGCTGCCATTCCTCGATGGGCTGCGGGTGCGAGAGGCCTCCACCAACCTCCGGCGCAACACCATCGTCCAGCTCCTGCGCGGTGAGGTCGCCACCGACCGCGGCACCGACGTGCCCGCGGTGCTCGCGGAGCAGTTGCTCGCGCTTGTCGCCGAGCAGTGCGCCGCCCAGCCGACCGTCCTGGTCATCGATGACCTGCAATGGGCCGACCAGGCCAGCATCGCGTTGTGGGGCCGGCTGGCGAGATCGGTGCGGCAGGTACCGCTGCTGCTCGTCGGCATGATGCGCCCGGTGCCGCAGCGCGACGACCTGCTGGCACTGCGACGAGTCGCGGCGGACGCCGTCCGGCTCCAGCTTGGCGGACTCACCGAGGCGGCCGTGGCCGACCTCGTCGCCGCGCTGGCTGGCGGTAAGCCGGACGAAAGCCTGCTCCGCCTGGCGGATGGGGCGGCAGGCAACCCGCTCTATGTCACCGAGCTTGTGGCCGCGCTGGCCCGGAGCCACAGCCTGACCATCACCGATTCGGGCACCGCCGAGCTGGCGAGCGGTTCCGCGCCAGTCTCGCTGTCGGCGGCCGTAGCGGACCGGCTCGGGTTCGTCGCCGGACCGGTGCGTGACGTACTGCGGGCGGCGGCCCTGCTCGGAATGGATTTCGCGGTCCCTGATCTGGCGATCGTGCTCGGGCGCAACGTGACGGACCTGATCCCGGCCGTTGACGAGGCTTGCGCCGTCGGCGTGCTCGCCGACTCCGGCAATGGCCTCGGGTTCCGGCATCCGCTTATCCGGGCGGCGCTGTACGACGAGATGCCCGCGCCCGTCCGCACTGCCTGGCACCGTGACGCGGGGCGCGCGCTCGCGGAAGCGGGTGCGCCCGCGGACCGGGTCGCCCGACAGTTGCTGCGGGCGGTCGGCGGGCCGGACGGCGCGGCAGTACCAATCGACGAGTGGATGCTGAAGTGGCTGGCACGCACCGCGGATCCGCTTGTCGGCCAGGCGCCGGGCGTCGCGGCGGAACTCCTCACCCGGGCGGCCGCCAGTTCGGGTGGTGGCGCCGTGCGGCAAGACTGGATCTCGGGCCGCCTCGCCGACGCCCTCTACCGTGTCGGTGACACCGCCCGGGCCGAGCAGGTGGTACACAGCGCGCTCGAGTACGCGGTCGAGCCCGATCTCATGGTCGACCTGCACTGGACTCTTGCGCAGTGCCGCCTGCTTGCGGGCGTTTCTTCGGAGTCCCTCGCAACGCTGAACAGGGCGCTGGATTCTCCGTGGATCTCGGCCCGGCATCGCGCCAGGCTGCTCGTGATGGCTGCCCGGACCCATAGCAACTTCGGCGAGATCGAGGAGGCTGGACGGGTCGCCAACGACGCGCTGGCGGCAGCCTCGGGGGCCGGCGACAGCTGGGCGATGAGCTGGGCATTGCTCGTGATGGCGATGGTGACGGGGATGCAGGGGCAGATGAATGACGCGGTGCCCTTGTTCGACCGCGCGCTAACCGTGACCGAGGGCGATCCGGCGCTGACCGACCTGCGGCTGCTGCTGCAGATCAACAAGGCAGTCGCGCTGGGGAAGCTGGACGAATGCGAGGCGGCGCTGGCCGTGGCCCGGCAGGCACGGCACCTCGCGGACCAGGTCGGCACGGCGATCCGGCTCGCTCAGGCGCACAGCGCGCTAGGGCAGCTGCTCTTCGACACCGGGCGATGGGACGACGCGCTCGCCGAGGTAGAGGTCCTGCCGGAGAACCTGAAGGAACCCGCCGCGGCCTGCTGCGATCTCGGCATCGCCGCCGTGATCAGCTTCCACCGCGGCGATGACGTCACGGCGCGACGGTATCTCGGCGCCGCCGTCCCGCACGCCAAGCGGATCGGGCACCGGCTCATCGGCCCGCTGGCGCTCGCCCGAAGCCTGGACCTCGAACACGCCGGGGCGCTGCCTGAGGCGCTCGCCGCGCTGACCGAAGGCTTCGGTGGCGACGCCGAAGAACTGGAAGAGATCGAGGACCTTCTCGCCGACGCGGTGCGCCTGGCCGCCGCGACCGGCGACCTGGGCGCGGGACGGATTCTCGCCGGGCACGCCACGACGCTCGCCGACGAATCGCAGATCCCGCACAGGCAGGCGAACGCGCTCTACTGCCGCGGCCTCCTTGACCATGGCGCGGCGACATTGCTCGCCGCCGCCGAGCGCTACGAGGCCGCCGGAAGGCCGCTGCTTGCCGCGAAGGCGCTGGAGGCGGCCGCGGCGGAGTTCGTCAACGCCGGGGAGCGGGGTCCGGCGCGAGACGCGTTCACCCACGCCGTAGAGGTGTACACCTCGCTTGGCGCCGCGGCGGACCTCGCACGGGTGCGGGCGACGTTCCGCGCTCACGGCATCAGGCGCGGGCCGCACGGCAAGCACAAGCGGGCGCGCAGCGGCTGGGACAGCCTCACCGCGACCGAGGTCACGATCGCCGGCCTAGTGGAGGACGGGCTGTCCAACCCGGAGATCGCCGCCAGGCTGCTGCTGTCCCGGCGGACGGTCGCGACCCACGTCTCGCACATCCTGAAGAAGCTGGACGTCAACTCGCGGACGGATATCGCCCGTGAGTCAGCGCTGCGCACGGTCGCGGCGCGGTAACCGCGCCGCGGAGAGCGACGCCGCGGTCAGCGGGGACGGCGCGTCGCCGCAGGAGCGTTCGAAATGCACCGTCCCCGCGTCCGGGAACCGCCGCGAGCCGCGGTCGCGGCCGGCCAGACCGGGCCCGGACGCGAGCGTGAAGTAAACGGCCTTGCCAACCGGGGTGCGGTAGAAGCCCCACTCGTCGGAGAGGGTGGCGACCAGCATCAGGCCGCGCCCCGTCTCCGCGTCGCCCGTGGCGTCCACCACGACCGGCAGCGAGCGTGCCGTGTCGTGGACATCGACGCGCAGCTGGCCGTGCGAGCAGGTGACGGCGAGCATGATCGTCTCCCCCGCCTCGTGCCTGATCGCATTGGTCACCAGTTCGCTGGTCAGCAAGATGGCGACGTCCGGGTCCACGTGGACATCCCACGCGCAGATGGCCGCGCGGACCTGCCTGCGGGCCTCGGCCGCGGCGGCCAGTCCGGCGGTGAGCGGAACGCGCCACTGGTGCAGTTCTGGTAGACGGGCGGGGGCCATCGCGTTCATGGCGTTCCTCACAGGGCCGGGTGGGGACCGCGCAGGGCGCCGGTCACCCTGCGCGGCCCCGGGGAAGGCCCCGGGCGGATAGCAAGCGCCCGGTGCCGGTTTCAAGACAAATGGTGCTGCAAGTTGCATTGACAGACATCGGTCAGCTGACGGATTTCGAAGCGCCGCCCGGTTGCCCGCCGGTTGCCCGCCGGGCAGGCGCCAAGCGGCTAGTTTTAACCAGTAACTACTGTGCAAACGCGCCACACCGGTGCGATCCTCGGAGCTAAGTGGAGCACGATGCTGCCCGTGAACTGGGACACGATCCGGCTATTCCTGCACGTCCTCGCGGCCACCGTCTGGGTCGGCGGGCAGCTCACGCTGGCCGCCCTGGTACCGGTGCTGCGCCGGCTCGGCGCCGACATTCCCCGCGCCGCCGCCCGCCGCTTCAACCAGGTCGCCTGGCCGGCGTTCGCCGTCCTTATCGTCACCGGGGTGTGGAACGTCATCGCCGTGCGTTCCCAGATCACCGGGAGCTATGCCGTCACGCTGTGGGTCAAGCTCCTCGTCGTGGCGATCTCAGGGGTCACGGCCGCGCTGCACGCGCGCGCCCAGAGCAAGACGGGGCTCGCGGTATTCGGGGCGCTGACCGGGATCAGCGCCCTGGGCGCGCTGTTCCTCGGCATCCTGCTCGCGGGATAACCGGCGCCCGCCGCCAGGCAGTCAACCGGCCAGGCGCACCTTGCGATCACTCAGGGTAATTAGTGCTCATAGGATCGGCCGGGAAAGGAAGGCCACCATGCAGAAGCTCTCCCTGGACGCACTGGCACGTGAAATGCTCCGCCGGGCGGCGGGCGCCAACGGAGGCCGCGCCGCGCAGACCGTCATCGGCGGTCACGAGAAGGTGCTGCGGCAGACGCTCATCGCCATGACCAAGGACACGGCACTGACCGAGCACGCGAGCCCGGGTGAGGCCAGCGTGTACGTCCTCCACGGGCGCGTCGTGCTCGAGGCGGCCGGCCAGTCCTGGGAGGGCAGGGACGGCGACCTGCTCATCGTCCCTCAATCGCCGCACAGCCTGCGGGCGCTGCAGGACTCGGCCGTGCTGCTGACAGTCGCCAAGGGGTCGTGACTCCATTCCTGAGCAGCGGGGCCCCAGAGTCCGGCCAGGGCCCTGGCACGCCAGGGTTCCTAAAGCGCGCGGCGCCTAGCAGGATGATGGGATCCGCAGATGGAGGTGGGGCCGGTGAGCATGGAATCACTCACGATTGACGCTGTGAAGGTGCCCGAATGAGCGGACTGCCAGACCTGCGCGGGAAGGTCGCCGTGGTCACCGGCGGCGCCTCGGGAATCGGCAAGGGCATCGCCGCCAAGCTCAGGGCCGAGGGGATGCGGGTGGTCATCGCCGACATCGAGCAGGACGTCCTGCGCGAGACCGCCGCCGCCATCGACGCGGTGGGCGTGCCCGTTGACGTCAGCGACCTGGAGAGCGTGCAGGGTCTCGCGAAGGAGGCGACCGCGCGGTTCGGCACCGTGCACGTGGTCTGCAACAACGCCGGCATCGGGCCGCTGGCGCAGATCGCCGACCTGACGATGGACGACTGGCACTGGATGATCGGCGTGAACCTGTACGGCGTCATCCACGGCGTGCAGACGTTCCTGCCAATCCTGCGGGCCAACCCAGACGGCGGGCACATCGTGAATACCGCGTCAATGGCCGGCCTTGTCGCTCCCGTGCGGCTCGGCGCCTACTCGGTCACCAAGTACGGTGTCGTCGCGCTCACCGAGGTCCTCGCCGCCGAACTGGCTGCCGCCGGGTCGAAGGTCGGGGCGAGCGTGCTGTGCCCGGGGACGGTGCGCACCAGCATCGGCACGAGCTCGCGCAACCGGCCGGAGCACATGGCGGACGGCGGGCTGACCGACGTGGACATCGAGAAGGCGCGCATCTGGACCAGAACGCGGCACCGTGGCCACGGCGCGCCCTTGGCCGGCGCGGGCGCGCGGCCGTCCCTATTCGGTGGGCTCGCCTGGGCCGGCCCCCTGCTCGGCGAGGATCTCGGTGCACAGCCCGACGCACTCGGCGCAGATGTACACGCCTGGCCCGGCGATCAGCCGGAGACTCGCGGTGCGCAGCTTGCCACAGAAGGAGCAGGCGGCGCCGGCCGCCTTGCCGCGCCTGCGGCGCCGTTGCTTGCCGGGGCTGTCGTGGACGGCCCCGGCTGCGGCGGCAGGCGTGGCCGCAGCGGGGGCCGGGGCGAAGGCCGGGGCCGCGGCAGGGGCCGCGGCGGGGGCCGGGGCGGGCGGCTGCGCGAAACGCTGCCGTGCGGCCTGCTTCGACACTCCCATCCGGGCGCCGATGTCGGTCCAGGAAAGCCCGGCGCCACGCGCCTCTTCGACAAAACGGCCGATCAGTTCGTCGCCGCGGAGGTTGAGCTCCGCACCGACCTCAATGGCCGCTTCGACCCGGTCCAGCGGGGCGTCCGCGGCCCGTTCCCTGACGGTGCCCATCAGCGCATCGAGTGTCACGATCTGCATATGGACAATTTAAGGTTGTCGACCTGGGATCGTCAACCTTAAATTGTCACCCGGGCCACGGTCGGCGCGAACTGGGCTGCCCGCGGCAGCCATGCACGCGCACGCCGCCCGACCCCGCCCTGCTCGCCAGGTGCCACGACCGGAACCGTCACGTGACCGGGGCAGCCGCGCATCTGGCCCGGTAGAACCGGGGCAGCCGCGCATCTGGCCCAGAACGCAGCACGAGCCGGTGGTTCGCGCGGGACGCACGGGACGCAGGTTACCGGCGGTCATCGTTACCGTCTGCTGATCCGCGCCCGCGCCCGGCGGGGCGGGCGTTGCCGGCACCAGCGCGTTGCGCGCCGCCGGCGCGGTCTCACGCGGGCGGCCCCGCGGGGCAGGGGATGGCCCCCGGTAGGGCCGGGGCGGGGACGGGCTAGTCTTGCCGGGGTGGATACGTCCGTGACCTCCTCGTCTGCCGAGCTGGCGAGCGCGCTGAGGCGAGCCGGCATTCGCGAGGTCGACACGGCGGTCCGGCGCCGGGCCGAATACTCATCGGACGCGTCGAACTACCGGGTCGTGCCCGAGGTGGTGGTGTTCCCGCGGCATTGCGACGAGATCGCGGCGGCGCTGGCCGTCTGCAGGGAACTCGGCGTGCCGCTGACCCCGCGGGGCGGGGGCACGTCGATCGCGGGCAACGCGCTGAGCACCGGCGTGGTCCTCGACACGTCCCGGCACCTGAACAGGGTCATCGGCGTCGATCCGCAATCCCGCACGGCGGTCGTGGAGCCAGGCGCGGTGCTTGACGACATCACAGCGGCGGGCGCGCCGTTCGGGCTGCGATTCGGGCCCGATCCATCCACTCACGCGCGCGCGACGATCGGCGGGTCCATCGGCAACAACGCGTGCGGCGCACGGGCACTGGGATACGGGCGCACCGCCGACAACGTCGTGGCCCTGGACGTGGTCACAGGGTCGGGCGTCGCCTTCACGGCCCGCAGGTACGGGCGTGACGGCACGCCCGCCGCGGGCCAGGAGGCGGGCCTGCTTTCGGCGCTCGGCGCGATCGTCGGGCAGCGGCTGGCTACGGTCCGGACCGAGTTCGGCCGCTTCACGAGGCAGGTGTCGGGCTATTCGCTCGAGCACCTGCTGCCGGAGAACGGGACCGACGTCGCGAAGTTCCTGGCCGGCACCGAAGGGACGCTCGCGCTGACGTTGCGGGCCACCGTCCGCCTTGTCGCGGCGCCGCGCGCGACGGCGATGGCCGTGCTCGGCTACGCCGGCATGGCGGAGGCGGCCGAGGCGGTGCCCGCGGCCCTGGCCTACTCGCCGGTCGCGCTCGAAGGCCTGGATGCCCGGCTCGTCGATGTCGTCAGGCGCCGCCGCGGGGCCGCTACGGTGCCTGACCTGCCGCGCGGCGGGGGCTGGCTGTTCATCGAGACCGCTGGCGCGACCCCGGCCGAGGCCGAGGACGCGGCCAGAAAGCTGGCCGGGGGCGTCGGCTGCCCGGACAGCGCGGTCGTGCCGGGGGCGCAGGCGGCCGCGCTGTGGCGGATCCGGGAGGACGGCGCCGGGCTTGGCGGGCGCACCCCGGCCGGCGCCCCGGCCTGGCCGGGCTGGGAGGACTCGGCGGTCCCGCCGGAAAGGCTGCCAGGTTACCTGCGCGAACTCCAGGCGCTGATGACGTGGCACGGGCTCGACGGCCTCATGTACGGGCACTTCGGCGACGGCTGCGTGCACGTGCGGATCGACTTCCCGCTGCGGACTCGCCCGCGGGTGCTGCGGGAGTTCACCGAGAGCGCGGCCGAACTGGCGGCCGCCCATGGCGGGTCGGCCTCGGGCGAGCACGGAGACGGGCGCGCCCGCGGCGAACTGCTGCGGTACATGTACTCGCCCGCGGCTATCGCCGCGTTCGGCGCGATCAAGCGTGCCTTCGACCCAGGCGGCGTGCTCAACCCCGGCGTGCTCGTCTCCCCCGCACCGCTGGACGCGGACCTGCGCGTTCCCGCGACCGCGCGGATCCGGGACCGGCTCGGGCTCGCCTACGCTCATGACGGCGGCGACTTCGCCGCGGCGGTACATCGCTGCGTGGGGGTGGGCAAGTGCCGTGCAGACACCACCGCGTCCGGCGGCGTGATGTGCCCGTCGTTCCTGGCCACCCGCGACGAGAAGGACTCCACCCGGGGACGCGCCCGGGTGCTGCAGGAGCTCGCGAACGGGTCGCTGGTCAGCGGGTGGGACGCCGCCGAGATCGGCGAGGCGCTTGACCTGTGCCTGTCCTGCAAGGGATGCTCCGCCGACTGCCCGGCCGGCGTGGACATGGCCTCCTACAAGGCCGAGGCGCTGTACCAGCGGTACCGGGGCCGGGTGCGCCCGGCGTCGCACTACTCCCTCGGGTGGCTGCCGCGCTGGACGCGGCTCGCCTCGCGGTTCCCTGGCCTCAGCAACGCCGCGCTCGCATTGCCGCCCGCTGCCATGGCCGCCAAGCGGCTCGGCGGCATCGACCGGCGGCGCCCGCTGCCCTCCTTCGCGCCGGAAAGCTTCCGCCGCTGGTTCGTCGGCCACCGGCCGGCCGCGGGCCCGGGGCGCGCGCCGGTGCTGCTGTGGGTGGACACCTTCACCAACGCGTTCACCCCCGGCGTCGGCAAGGCGGCCGTCCATGTGCTCGAAGCCGCCGGGTACTCGGTCCAGATCACCCGGCGGCCGGTGTGCTGCGGGCTCACCTGGATATCCACCGGCCAGCTCGACGGCGCCAGGCGGCAGCTGCGGCGTGCGCTGCGCGAGCTCGGCGGCGCGCTGAGGGATGACATTCCCGTCGTCGGCCTCGAGCCGTCCTGCACGGCGGTGCTGCGCGGCGACATCGCCGAGCTGCTGCCCGCCAGCCGCCGCGCCCGCAAGCTGCGGGAGACGGTCGTGACGCTCGCCGAGCTGCTGCGTGCCACCGACGGCTGGTCGCCGCCCGACCTCAGCGGTGTCCACGGGGTCGCCCAGCCGCACTGCCATCACAGGGCGGTGCTCGGGTGGGACGCGGACGCGGCACTGCTCGCGCAGGCCGGCGCCAAGGTCACCGCCGTCGGCGGCTGCTGCGGGCTGGCGGGCAACTTCGGCGTGGAACGGGGGCACTACGACGTCTCCGTCGCGGTGGCGGAGACCGCGCTGCTCCCGGCGGTGCGCGCGAGCGGCCCCGGCGCGGCCGTGCTCGCCGACGGGTTCTCCTGCCGCACGCAGCTCGACCAGCTGGCCGGCGTTCCCGGCCGCCACCTCGCCGAGGTGCTCGCGGCGGCGATGACGGCCGGCCCCGGCGCCTAGCTAGCCGGAGCCGGAGCGGGCGCCGGGAGCGGGCGCCGGCCGTCGCCTGCGGCGCACGGGGTGCCGTCAGCGCATGGTGAGGACCAGCTTTCCCGCGACGTGCCTGGTTTCGCCGATGGCATGGGCCTTGGCCGCGTCGGCGAGCGGGAACGTGCCTGCGATGACGGGGCGGAGCTTGCCCTCGGTCACCAGCCCGGCGATCGCGGTCATCCCCCCGTGATCGGCCTCGACCAGCATGACCTGGGCGCTGACGCCCAGTCGCGCTGCCTCGGTCCCGACCTCGGCGGGGAACGGCAGCAGGCTGACGAGCACGCCGCCGGGCCGTAGCGTGGGCAGCGACCGGGCCGGGTAGTCGCCGCCGACCGTGTCGAGCACGACGTCGGCGTCGCCGGCCGCCGCGGCGAAATCCGTCGTGCGATAGTCGATGAGCTCATCGGCGCCGAGTCCGCGCACGAGCTCATGGTTGCCGGCGCTCGCGGTGCCGATCACGTACGCTCCCCTCGCCTTGGCGATCTGGACCGCCAGATGACCGACTCCCCCGGCCGCCGCGTGGACCAGCACCCGCTGCCCGGCCGACACCCGCGCGGTGTCGGCCAGGGCCTGCCAGGCGGTGAGCGCGGCCAGCGGCAGCGCGCCGGCCCGCACGTGGTCGAGGCTGGCCGGCTTAAGCGCGAACGCCCGGGCCGGACCGGTGACGTATTCGGCGTGCGAGCCCACGCCGTGCGGGTAGGGCAGCATGCCGAACACCTCGTCGCCCGGCTTGAACAGGGTCACGCCGAACCCGGTCGCTTCCACCACCCCGGACACGTCCCAGCCGAGCGTGAACGGCGGCGGGCCCAGGAATATCGGGTAGGCGCGGTGCGCCCAGTCGGTGGGGTTCACCCCTGCCGCGTGCATCCGCACCAGGATCTGGCTCAGGCCGGGCTCCGGCCGGCTGACCTCGACTTCTCGCAGTACCTCGGGGCCGCCGAGGACATCCTGGCGGATAGCGCGCATTGTTGTCGTCATGGGCCCAAGCCTGCCCCATTCCGGCCACGGGCGTGTCACATCGGGCGGCACCGCCCGGCGCGCTTTCGTTTAAACGAAAAAAAGTGGGAGTATGTGATCGAAAGGAGGCACCACGATGGGCAGTGAGCAGCCGACGCGGAGCGAGCCGGCCGTGGATCCGGCGCAGGAGGAAGGCGGCGACCCGGTCTGCTGGGCTCACCTGGTCTGCCCGGAGTGCGGGGCGATCGTCAGCGAGGGGCACCGCGCGGACTGTGAGCTTGAGCGGGAAGCCCGCGAGCTTCCGTAAGGCGGCGGGCGCCAGGGCAGTGTCAGGCATACCGGGCCCGGACGGCGGCGATGACCTGCGCGGCACTGGCCTCGAGCGGGGCCGCCCCGGCTATGACCGCGGTCAGCCGGTCACGGGCGGCCGGGTCTGTGATGCCTGACAGGTTCGCCTCGAGGTTGGTGCGGGAGGTCGCGACGGCGGCCCTGATGGCCTCGGCCGCGGCGGCCACGTCGGGGGCGACCGAACGGTTCGCCATCGGCTCGAGCGTGCGCGCGAGCTCGAGCAGCCGGGCCGCGGCCGCGATGACCTGCGCGGGCGGTCCAGCGGCGGCGACCAGCGCGGCGGCGATCGCCGCCGACCTGGCGGCCCGCTGTCCGGCGGTGTCTTTCGGCAGCCCGTAGGCCGCTATCACCGGACCGTACGACTCGCCGTCGGCGGCGATCAGCGCGGCGCAGGCGGTCCGCCTCGGCGGCGATCTCGCCGATGGCCGCGGCGTTCGCTGCGTGCCTGGGCCCGTCGCAGAAGCGGGCGCTCATCGCGATCAGCGCGGCCGCCAGTGCCGCGTTCAGCGCGGCGGTAGCCCCGCCGGCGGGGGCGGCCGTCCGCTCGGCCAGCTTGCCGAGGAAACCGGTGATCGTGTCGTCGCGCACCGAGCCTGCCTCGTCGTCAGCGGCCAGGGCCGGCCGGGAACTCGCCAGGCGCCGGCTCAGACGCCAGCCAGGCGCGGGCGGCGCAGTCAAGCGCCGCGATGCCGGTCCGCAGGGTCGGCTCGATGACCGGCGCGAAGAGGGGCGAGTGGTTGGACGGCAGGCCGCGCACGATGGCCTCGGCCTCGGCCCTGCTGCCCGCGCTGGCGAACAGGGCCGGATCGGCGCCGCCGAGCAGCCAGTACGCGCACGGCGCGCCGGAGGCGGTGGCCAGCATACCGACGTCCTCGCTCGCGGTCATCGGCCCAGGGTCCAGCACGCGTCCCTCGCCAAGGCAGCCGGCGAAGGCGTCGCCGAGCCTGGCGCACGCCGCGGCGTCGTTGACGACCGCGGGGAAGGACCCCATGAGCGTGATCTCCGGTTCGGCGGGCGCGCCGGACGCGGCGGCCTCGGCCCGGACGATGCGCTCGATGGCGGCGAGCGTCCTGGTCCGCACGTCGCCGTCGAAGGTCCGGACGGACATCAGCAGTTCGGCCTCGTCCGCGATGACGTTCTCCTTGGTTCCCGCCCGCAGCGCGCCGACGGTGACCACGGCGGTGTCCGTGCCCGATATCTCCCTGGACACGATGCCCTGCAGCCGCATCACGGTCGCGGCCGCCATGACCACGGGGTCCACGCAGGCCTCGGGGAGTGAGCCGTGCCCGCCGCGGCCGCGCATGACGACGCGCAGCGAGTCGACGGCCGCGAACGCGAGGCCGGGCCTGAGCCCGAGCAGGCCCGCGGGCAGGGGCGCGACGTGCTGGCCGAGCACGACGGCGGGCGCCCCGAACCGGTCGAAGAGGCCGTCGTCGATCATCGCCCGCGCGCCCTCGCCGGCCTCTTCGGCCGGCTGGAAGACCAGCAGCAGCGTTCCCCGCCAGGACGAGGATTCCGCGGCCAGCGTGGCGGCCGCGCCGAGCAGGCATGTCACGTGCATGTCATGGCCGCAGGCGTGCATGACCGGCGCTCGCGTGCCATCGGCCGTGGTGCCGAGTGCGGTGCTCGCGTAGTCCAGGCCGGTCTGCTCCCGCACCGGCAGCGCGTCCATGTCGGCGCGCAGCAGCACCGTCGGCCCGGCGCCGTTCCTCAGCACGCCGACGACGCCGGTACGGCCGATGCCCGTCGCCGTCTCGTAGCCGAGTTCCCGAAGCCAGCCGGCGACTATGCCCGCGGTCCGCTTCTCCTGGAACGCGAGTTCCGGGTGCGCGTGCAAGTCACGGTAGATCCGTGCGAGGTCAGCCACGTCACGAACACCAGGCACCGAGGTCCTCCCGTTGGTTCAGGGCGGCAGCGCCCTGTCCTGACGCACCATCGTAGTGCGGCGCCGGCCTCGGGCCCCCGGCCCCGCCCCGGGCGGCCCGCTAGGTCCCCTGCTCCCCGGCGGCGATGCGCCGCACCGCCGCGGCCTCCAGCTTGCCCGTGGGCGTGCGCGGCAGCCGGTCGAGCAGCACGATGGCGCGCGGCACCTTGTACCCGGCCAGCCGCCGCCGGACCATGTCGCGCAATTCCGCGGGGCTGAGCGCACGCCACCTTGTCACCGGGCCCGACCCCCGCGTCCGCCAGGACGCGGGCAAGCCGCGCCGAACGTTCGGCGAATTCGGCGTAGGCGTAGTCCCGCCCAGGTTCGGAGATCGCGACGGCGTCCGGGAGCTCGCGGGCGATCGCCTCCCAGACAGTGCCGAAGGAGACGTCCACCCGGTCAGCCGTCCTGTCCGCGCTGCGCGCTACCGCTCCTGGACCCTGCTAAGCCGAACGGTACGTCCGCGACCACCGTGAAGCCAAGGGCCCGTCACCCCGCTCCCGTCGGCGGCATCAGAATCCGAACCACTGTCCCGAACGGACCGCGGCGTCTGCGGCCGGCAGGCGCCGTCGTCCGTCACCACCAGCGGCGTTCCAGGGCGCGATCGGTTCCCCGGGTATGGTCGAGCCCGCCGAGCTCGGCCATGTCGGCGTCTGACAAGGCGAAGTCGAAGATCCGCGCGTTCTCGGCGATCCGCTCCCTGTGCGTCGACTTCGGGATGACGGGGATGCCCTGCTGCAGGCACCAGCGCAGCAGCACCTGGGCCGGCGTGCGGCCGGCGCGCTCCGCGACCCGGCGCACGGTCTCGTCCGGCAGGTGCCTGCCGGTGCCCAGCGGGCTGCGTGCCGAGCTCGTGCGAGGCGTCGACCAGGAACTGCTGCTGCTGTTCGAGCAGGCGCAGGTTCTGCCGCGAGACGCGCTGCACCTCTTCCATCGCCGCGAGCCGCTCCACGAGCGCCGCCTGGCGCCGCCGCCCGTGCCAGACCATCGCCAGGAACATCAGCGCGACGAGCGGGACCTGGACCAGGTAATCCGTGTCCTCCTGGCCGTCCATGACCTGCGCCATGATGATCCAGCCAGTCGCCAGCGTCACCACCGTCACCGTCAGGAGGGCCGGCTGCAGCCGCCACATCCGGAACCCGTAAACGACTGTCAGGCTTACCCAGATGACCAGGAAGGGGATCGCCGACCAGGTCTTCATGGCGTCCATCGCGGCCAGGTCCACCAGGCCGGACGGGGGCCCAGGCCAGGTCCGCCCACGACCGCCGCGCCCACCGCAGCGAGCTGTCAAGACGTGCCCCCGAGGACAGGACGTCCCCCCATCGATCCCGCCTCCCCACCACTGCCGTGACGCAGGCACGCTGATGATACTGCGCGCAGCTCAGCCGGCCATGCCGGGGAAGTCACTCGCCGACAAGGGCCCCGGCTAGCTCGGCGAC
>DAHVAN010000031.1 GCA_027314595.1 Actinomycetota bacterium
CGGAGCCGGCGCTGCCGCAGGCCGCCGCGCCCAGGACGGCCGCGGCGATTCCCGCCGCGGCCAGCCGCCGGCCGGCCGCGGGACTCCACGGCCAGGCGCCGGCATGCGCTGACAGGCGATCCTTCACCCTGCCAGGCACGCGGCCGTTCACGCTGGCACCCATCCCGGCCTCCTGCGACGCGGAAAACCATTGCCACATGGTTATCGCGCCGTCGGCTGCCCTCCTAGGGCCATCAGGCCCGGGCGCCTGGGCCTGACCACCCTGACCATCGGCGCCGGGAAGGGGGACCTAGGACCTGCGCGGCGCAGGCCGTCAGCTCGCCGGCCGGAGGCGGCGCCACAGGGTAAGCCCCGCGATCGCGGCCAGCACCACCCCGGCGACCTGGAGCAGGACGCCGGCGGGCGGGAGCTGCACCGCGAAGGTGGCGCGCGCCACGGGGATCGCGAACAGCGGCACGAGGCAGGCGGCCAGCGCGGGGATCAGGGCGACGCGCCATGCTGCCCGGCCGGCGACGATGCCGAGAACCCACAGGCTCACGGCGAGCAGGGCCAGCATCGCGGTGGTGCGGGCGGCTTGCGCGCTGGTGCCGTGCGCCAGCCGGGCCAGCGCGTAACTGCCCAGCGTGGCCGCCGCGGCGGCGATCCCGGCCGGGATGGTGAAGGCGAGCACGCGGCGGGTGAAGCCAGGCCTCGCACGCGGGGCGCCCGCGGCCAGCGCGAGGAAGAAGCCGGGGACGCCGATGGCGAGCGTGCTGATGATGGTCAGGTGCCGGGGGTAGAACGGGAACGGGATGGCCGCGGCTCCGATGATGACCGCGATGATCGCCGCGTACACGGTCTTGGTGACGAACAGCCCGGCGACGCGCTCGATGTTGGCGATGACCCGGCGTGCCTCGGCCAGCAGCTGCGGTATGGCGGCGAAGGTCCCGTCGAGGAGGACGACCCGGGCGACGGAGCGGCTGGCGTCGCTGCCCGATCCCATGGCGATGCCGAGGTCCGCCTGCTTGAGGGCCTGCACGTCGTTGACCCCGTCGCCGATCATCGCCACGACGTGCCCGGCGGCCTGCAGCGACCTGACCGCGGCGAGCTTCTGCGAGGGCCGGACCCGGCCGAACACGCCCGCGGTCGCGATCGCGGCGGCCATCTCCTCGTCGGTCAGCCCGGACGCGTCGACGGGGGCGCCAGAAGCCGGTATCCCGGCCCGCCGGGCGATTGCCGCCACCGCGCGGGGGGCGTCGCCGGACAGCACCTTGACCGTGACTGCCTGGCCCGCGAGATAGCGGACGGTCTGGGCCGCTTCCTCGCGGAGCTCCTCGGTGAGCACGAGGAGCGCGGCAGGCTCGGCATCGGCCGGGGCCCGGTCCCCGTTCAGCCGGGCGGCCGTGCCGGCCAGCAGCAGCACGCGATCGCCCTCGGCCTCATGCCGGGCGATCAGCTCCGCGACGCCGGCTGGCAGTTCTCCGCCGACGACACTGGGCGCGCCGAGCAGCCAGGTGCCGTGCCCGGCGAACGACACGCCGCTCCACTTGCGCGCGGAGGAGAACGGCACCCGCGCCTGTACCGTCCACCCGGGGTCCCCGGCATAGCCGGCGGCGATGGCCCGCACGGTCGGGTTAGGGTCCTCGTCGGCGGCTGTCACGGCGGCCAGGACCTCGCCGATCCGCGCGGCGGGCCAGCCATCAAGCACCTCCGTCGCGGCCAGGCGCATTCCCGGCTTGGTAAGCGTGCCGGTCTTGTCGGTGCACAGCACGTCGACCCTGGCCAGCCCCTCGATCGCCGCCAGCTCCGAGACCAGGACCCGGCGCCGGGCCAGCCGGAGCGCGCCGGCGGCGAACGCGATGGAGGTCAGCAGCACCAGGCCCTCGGGCACCATCCCCGACACCCCGGCCGCCGAGCCGCGCACCGCCTCGGCGAACGGCTGGTGGCTGCGGAAGAACTCGCTGATGACAAGGAGCAGCCCGGCGGGGATCATCACCCAGGTCACCAGCCGCAGGATCTGGTTGGTGCCCTGCTGGAGATCGGATCGGATCAGGCTGAACCGCCGCGCCTGCGCCTGCAGCCGGACAGCGTAGGACTGGGTGGCCACAGCGGTCACCTGCGCACGGCCAGTCCCCGCGACCACGAAGCTGCCCGACAGCACCGTCTCCCCCGGCCGCTTCGGCACCGGCTCGGCCTCGCCGGTCAGCAGCGCCTCGTCAAGTTCCAGCCCCTCGGCGCTGACGACGGCCGCATCGACGGGCACCTGGTCTCCGCGGCGCAGGTCCAGCACGTCATCGAGCACGACCTCGTCCTGGGCGATCTGCGTGACCACGCCGTCCCGCAGCACCCGGACGCGCGCCGCGGTCAGGATCGCCAGCCTGTCCAGCGCCCGCTTGGCCCGCAGTTCCTGGGCCACTCCGATGGCCACGTTGACGGCGAGCACCACGCCGAACAGCGCGTCCTGCGGCGGCCCCACGATCATGACCAGCACGAACAGGGCCCCGAGTATGGCGTTGAACCGGGTCAGCACGTTCGCTCGCAGGATCTGGCCGACCGTGCGTCCCGCGGCCGGCGGCGGGGTGTTCACCTGCCCGGCCAGCACCCGGTCCCGGGCCTCCTGCTGGGTAAGGCCCTGGACCACGCCAGTGCTCATGGCGGGTTCACGCCGGACAGGTTCAGGCCGATCACCCCCGGCCTCTTCAGCGCCATGGTGAGCGGCCCGGAGCTGATCAGCGCGCAGATGGCCAAGCCCGCCGCGGGCCGCGGCCTGGTGATCCCCTGGCTCTCCTCCGGCAGCACCGCGAACCCCGTCTCGAACAGTCCCGCCACGATCACCACCAGCCAGGCCACCGCGGTCACCGGGCCCTGGCGGCCAGCCGCACCGGCACCATGATCAGGACCGCCGACAGCAGGCCGGCCAGGATCCCGCCGATGATGACCTCGACCGCCAGCCGGAACAGCCCCGGGGCGGAGACGCCCGCGTCGGCGCGCACGGCCACCCCGGCCGAACCGTCGGGGTTCATCGCCACCGCCATCCAGTCACCAGAGTGCGCGGTCCACCGCAGCACCTGGGTGCCCGTCCCCGCGGCCTGGGCGACCCAGATCCCGGCCGTCCCTGGCGGGGCGGGCCTTCCGGCGCCGTACCCGCCGGTCATCGCGCTGGTCCCGGTGCCCGTGACCGTGGCGTACTGCGTCCCGGAAAGGTAGCCCGCGACCCGGCCGGCGGGACCGATGGCGACGAACACGGGCTTGCCCGGGCTGACGGAGCTGACCTGGAGCCGCACGTCCCCGACGAGCCCGATCAGCAGGACGCCCCAGCCCAGGCTGACGCGCTCGCTGGCAAGCGCGTACCCAGCGGTCGAGTAGGTCGCCGTTCCCGTCGTCACGTAGCCGTCGTGGCGCAGCGACTGATCGGCCCACAGCAAGGTCCCCCCGCCGCCGAGCAGCCCGAGCGAGACCAGGGCGAGCACCGAGCCGATGACCAACGTGATGACCCGCCCCGCCGTCCAGCCGCCAGCCGGTCCCGGGCTCGGGAGCCTCGCGGCGCCGCCGGGCGCGGCCGGGCCGGCGGAGTCTTCGCTCGTCCGGTGCGGAATCTCGGTAGCCATGGTCATCACTCCTCAGTATCACCCTAGGCACCCGCCGCCCGGCGGTGCAGGTAGCTACGTCCCCGGCCGCCGGGACCTCCGGCTCTGTGATGGCCGCATCAAGGAAGAGGCTGCACCTTGATGCTGGGGTGCTCGCGAGCGAGGGACCGCAGATCGTCAGGGTCGCCGGTCGCGACGAGGCCGCCGTGGATGCCGTGGCATCAGGGCCTGACGGCGGGCACTCTCCGGGACGTTGGCCACTACCTGCCGCGGCGGTCCTGCCCTAGGTTCATCGAACGGAGGGCGCTGTTCCCGGCTCCGGGTGCGGATTCGGTGCGCGGAAGGGAGGGGGACGTGTCGTTCGCCGGGCTGATCCTGCATAACGTCATGGCCAGGAAGATGCGCCTGGCGCTGACCGCTCTCGCGGTAGCCATCGGCGTGCTGACGGTGGTGTCGCTCGGCGTGGTGACGCACAGCATCGAAGCCAGCGACCTGGCGCTGCTGCAGACCGGGCAGGCGGACTTCACCATCGCGCAGAAGGGCGTGTCGGACCTGCTCAGCAGCTCCATCGACGCGGCCTCCCTGGCCCGCGTCCAGGCCGAGCCCGGGGTGGCCGGCCTGACCGGGGTGCTGATCGGGACCGAGCGGCTGAACGCGGCGAACCCGCTGTTCCTCGAGATCGGCATCGACCCGGCCGAGCTGGCCGCGTTCGGGGTGACGGTGGTGGCCGGCCAGCCGTTCACCGCGTCAGCCACCAGCGAGGTGATGCTGGGCTGGCGGGCGGCGCAGAATCTCGGGCTGCACGCCGGCGACACGATCCGCATCGTGAACAGGACTTACCGGATCACCGGCATCTACTCGACCGGGCAGGCCCTCGGCGACACCGGCGCGATGTTCCCGCTCGCCTGGTTCCAGACGTATCAGCGCCAGCCCTCCCAGTACACGCTGCTTTTCGTGCGGATAACGCCGGGAGCGCAGGTCACCGCGGTCCAGGCACGGATCGACCGCGACTTCCCCCAGCTGACGACCATCCGCACGCTGCAGCAGTTCGGCCGGGCCGACCGCAGCCTGTCGCTCATCCTGGCCGCCGACCGTGGCGCCACCGTGCTGGCTATCATCATCGGGGCAATCGTGGTGATGAGCGCCATGACGATGAGCTTCATCGAGCGGACGCGCGAGTTCGGTGTCCTCAGCGCGCTCGGCTGGACCCGGCGCCGGGTGGGCGCCATGATCATGTCCGAGGCCCTCCTGATCGGCCTGATCGGGGCGGCGGGCGGCCTGGCCCTGTCGGTGCTGGCCGTCCTTGGCGTGCAGCAGCTGCCGAGCCTGGCCGGCGTGCTGCACCCGGTGTACACGGCGGACATCTTCGGCCGGGCACTGTACACGGCCGCGGCCATGGTGCTGCTCGGCGGGCTCGCCCCCGCCGTCCGCGCCGCCCTGTCCAGGCCACTGGAGTCGCTGCGCCATGAGTGACACAGGCACCCAGGCCCCGCGCCCCGCCGGACGGGCAGAGCGGGCCGGCGAAGAGCGGGCCGGCGAGGACGGCCGGGCGCCGGCGGTCGAGCTGGAAGGCGTCAGCAAGCACTACGACGGCGGGCTGATCAAGGCCCTGGACGGGCTGAGCCTGCGGGTGGAGCGCGGCGAGTCGGCCGCCGTCACCGGGCCGTCCGGATGCGGCAAGTCGACCATGCTGCACCTGATCGCCGCCCTCGACCGGCCCACCTCCGGGGTCATCCGGGTCGGCGGCCTGGACCTCGCCAGGGAACGGGACCTGCCCGGCTACCGCCGTCAGCACATCGGCCTGGTCTTCCAGCTGCACAACCTGCTGCCGCAGCTGTCCGCGATCCAGAACATCGAAGTGGCCATGTTCGGCACCGGCCTGACCCCCCGCCAGCGGCGCCGCCGGGCCCGCGACCTGCTCGCCGACGTCGGCCTCGGCGGCCTGCAGACCAGGCCGCCGACCAAGCTGTCCGGGGGCGAGCGGCAGCGGGTGGCGATCGCCCGCGCCCTGGCCAACGAGCCCGAACTGCTCCTGGCCGACGAGCCGACCGGAAGCCTGGACGAACGATCCGTGCGCCTGGTCCTGGACATGTTCGCCCGGCTGCGAGCCGAGCGGCCCGGCATGACCATGATCATCGTCACCCACGACCTGCGGGTAGCCGACACGGCCGACCGGATCATCTGGCTGCGCGACGGCCGGACAGACGACAGCCCTGGCTAGCGGCGATAGGGCCGGTGCGGGCACAGCTAGGGGTCGTGATCAGGCATCCCGGCGCACGAGCAGATACCCGCACGCGCCGAGCACCAGCGCCGTCCAGACGCAGAAGACGCCGAACCCCTGCCACGGCGAGAGCACGTCGGCCGGCTGCTGGCTGGTCTGCGCGACCAGTTCGCCGGCGACGGTCGGCAGGTAGCCGTGAATGTGGTTGGCGATCGTGCCCGGAATCAGCGAGATCAGCGGCGGCACGACAAGGACCAGCGCGATCACGGCGGCGATGGCCCCCGCGGTGTGCCTGATCAGGCCGCCGATCCCCATCGCGAACAGCCCGAGCACGGTCAGGTACAAGATGGCGCCGATGTCCGCCCTGAGCACGCCGGGCTGGGACAGCGTGATCGATATGTGGCTGCGCAAGATCGCGGTGCTGATGAAGAACACGGCGAACACCGTGATCGCGCTGGCCACCAGGTCAAGCAGGGCGAACACGGCCGCCTTCGCGGCCAGCATGGGCAGCCTGCGCGGCACCGCGAGCAGCGACGCGCGAATCGTGCCGCTCGAGTACTCGCTGCTGATCACGATCACGCCGAGCACGCAGATCGCGAGCTGGCCGACGCCGAACCCAGCGCCGAAGATCAGCGCGGTCGGGTCGTGGACCAGCGTGGCGTGGTTGTCCTGGGCCCCGGGCTTGTCCCAGTTGTTGGAAACGACGGCCGCGACCAGCACGCTGAACCCGATCGCGACCACGACGAACGCCAGCAGCGACCATACCGTGGACCGGATCGAGCGGATCTTCGTCCACTCCGCCGTGAGCAGCCCGGCCGTCATCTCGCACTCGATTCGCCGTATTCGACGCTGCCGGCGGTCAGTTCCATGAACGCCTCCTCCAGCGAGGGCAGCCGGGGAGTCAGCTCGTGCAGCACGGCGGACGCGGACGCCGCGAGCTCTCCTATCCGCGGCGCGGACAGACCGGTCACGACCATCCCGCCGTCCTCTTCTGCCTGCACAGAGCCGCCATCGTCGATGATCAGCCCGCGCAGCCGTGCCCCGTCTGGCGTGCGCACGAACACCGACCGTTCCGCGCTGCGGGCGATGAACTCCTGCGTGGAGCAGTTGGCGATCAGCGCCCCCCGCCCGATGACGACGAGATGGTCGGCGGTGACCGCCATCTCGCTCATCAGGTGGCTGGAGACGAAGATCGTGCGCCCCTCGGCGGCCAGAGCCCGGATGAAGTTGCGGACCCACCGGATGCCTTCCGGGTCGAGCCCGTTGCCCGGCTCGTCGAGCAGCAGCACCCGCGGGTCCCCGAGCATCGCCGCCGCGATCCCCAGCCGCTGCGCCATGCCCAGCGAGAACGCGCCGGCCCGCCTTCTGCTCACCTCACTCAAACCGACGAGATCGAGCACCTCGTCCACCCGCCTGGCCGGTATGTCCTGGGTCTGGGCGAGGAAGAGCAGGTGATTGCGCGCGCTGCGGCCTGGGTGCACGCTGCGTGCCTCCAGCACCGCGCCCACCGTGACGAGCGGCTTGCTCAGCTGGCTGTAAGCCAGACCGCCGATCGTCGCGGTGCCGCCGTTGGGCCGGTCGAGGCCGCAGATCAGGCGCATGGTGGTGGACTTGCCTGCGCCGTTCGGGCCGAGAAAGCCTGTCACCTTGCCGGGCTCGACCGTGAACGACAGATGATCGACAGCGACTTTGTCGCCGAAACGCTTCGTCAGCTCACGAGCTTCGATGAGCCCTGGTGCCTCGGACACGTGGACCCCCGGTTCGCCGCACTAGCGCCTGGACGGCCGGACGCTCGGCCGTCACCAAGCATGCCCGCAGTCACGTAGTAACGCAAGGGGTCGTTCGTCCTATGTGCGGGCGGGCTGGAAGCGGCGCAGCCGGAGGCTGTTGGTGACCACGAACACGGAGCTGAAGGCCATGGCGGCGCCGGCGATCAGCGGGGACAGGAAGCCGAGGGCCGCGAGCGGGATGGCGGCGGCGTTGTAGGCGAAGGCCCAGAACAGGTTGTCCTTGATGGTAGCCAGGGTGCGGCGCGACAGGCCGATGGCGTCGCCGGCGGCGCGCAGGTCGCCGCGGACCAGGGTGAGGTCGGAGGCCTCGATCGCGGCGTCGGCGCCGGTGCCCATGGCCAGGCCGAGGTCGGCCTGGGCGAGCGCCGCGGCGTCGTTGACGCCGTCCCCGGCCATGGCCACCACCCGCCCCGCGGCCTGCAGTTCCTTGACCGCGGTGGCCTTGCCTTCCGGCAGCACCCCGGCGATGACCTCCTCGATGCCGACCTGGGCCGCGACGGCACGGGCGGCGCGCTCGTTGTCGCCGGTGAGCAGCACCGGGCGCAGGCCCATGGCGCGCAGCCTGGCGATCGCTTCGGCGGAGGTGGGCTTGATCGTGTCGGCGACGATGAGCACGCCGCGGACGGCGCCGTCCCAGGCGGCGAACACGGCGGTCTGGCCGGCCGCTTCGGCTTGCGCCGCGCGCTCTGCCAGGGGCCGCGGGACCGGCTGCGCCCACTGGCCGGTCAGCCAGCCGGCCCGGCCTACCGCGACTGCGTGCCCGTCGACGACGGCGGTGACGCCGAGCCCTTGGTAACTGGCGAAGTCCTCGGCACGCGGCAGGCCGGCGCCGGGCAGGCCGGCGCCGAGCCGGTGCCGCGCGCCGGCGGCGATGGCGGCGGCGATCGGGTGCGCGCTGCCGTCCTCGGCCGCGCCGGCCAGCCGGAGCACCTCAAAGACGTCCTCGCCGGGCGCGGCGGCCGCGCCGGCCAGGGACATCTTCCCGGCGGTGATCGTGCCGGTCTTGTCCAGGACGATCGTGTCGATCTTCCGGGTGGACTCCAGGACCTCGGGCCCCTTGATGAGGATGCCGAGCTGCGCGCCGCGCCCGGTGCCGACCAGGATCGCGGTCGGGGTGGCCAGGCCCATCGCGCACGGGCAGGCGATGATCAGCACCGCGACCGCGGCGGTGAACGCGGCGGCCGGGCCGTGCCCGGTGGCCAGCCACGCGGCCAGGGTGGCCAGCGCGATCACGATGACGACCGGGACGAACACGGCCGAGATCCGGTCGGCGAGCCGCTGCACCGGGGCCTTGCCCGCCTGCGCCTGCTCCACCAGCCGGGTGATCCTGGCCAGTTCGGTGTCCGCGCCGACCCGGACGGCGCGGACCACGAGGCGGCCGTAGGTGTTCACGCATCCGCCGGTGACCGCGTCGCCCGTGGTGACCTCCACCGGGACCGGCTCGCCAGTGAGCATCGAGGCGTCCACCGCGGACGCGCCGGAGGTGACCACGCCGTCAACCGCGATCTTCTCCCCCGGCCGGACAACGAACTCCTCGCCCACGGCAAGCTGGGCGACCGGGACGCGGACCTCGCGGCCCTCGCGCAGCACCGCCGCGTCCTTCGCGCCCAGCTCGGCCAGCGCCCGCAGGGCGGCGCCGGAACGCCGCTTGGCGCGCGCCTCGAAATACCGGCCAAGCAGGATCAGCACCGTCACCCCGGCCGCGGCGTCCAGGTAGATGGCCGACGCGCCCGCGCCCGCGTGCCCGGCCAGCAGCGTGAAGCCCATCCGCATCCCGGCCTGGCCCGCGGCGCCGAAGAACAGGGCGTACAGCGACCAGGCGAACGACGCCGTCACCCCGACCGAGATCAGCGTGTCCATGGTGGCCGCGCCGTGCCGCGCGTTGACCAGGGCGGCCCGGTGGAACGGCCAGGCGCCCCACACCGCGACCGGGGCGGCCAGCGTCAGCGACAGCCACTGCCAGTCGCGGAACTGCCATGCCGGGACCATCGCGAGCACCACCACCGGCACGGCGAGCAGCAGCGAGATGCCCAGCCGCTGCCGCAGGGCCGCCGTCTCCCCGCCGCCGGCCGGCGGGCCCGCCGCCCCGGCGCCGGGCTCTGGTTCGGGGGGCGGCGCGGGCAGCGCGGCCGTGTAGCCGGTCCGCTCGACGACCTCGATCAGGTCCGCGGGGCTGAGGGAGCCGGGGAAGGCGACCGACGCCTTCTCGGTGGCGAAGTTGACCGTGGCGGTGACCCCGTCCAGCTTGTTCAGCTTCTTCTCGATCCGCGCCGCGCAGGATGCGCACGTCATCCCGCCGATCGACAGTTCCACCGCCTGCCGTGCCGCCGGCATGGTTCCTCCTTCCTGTGCTGGGAAGCCACGCCCCCGTTCGGGATGAAAGATCTCTATCTCCGAACGGAGGCGTGCTTCACGCGAGCCTGTAGTCTCCTGCCTCGTCCAGGGCCGCGGCGACCGCTTCGGCGGCCAGCGGCGCGTCGCTGCTGACCGTCACCGCCGACTCGCCGCCCGGGTTGAGGTCGACCCGCACGTCGCTCACGCCGTCCAGGCTCTTCAGCTCCCCGGTGACCGCGTGCGCGCAGTGCGCGCAGGTCATGCCGGTTACCTGGTACGTCGCCGTTGTCATGGCTCAGCCTCCGTCGTCGTTGTCAGGACCTGACCAGCCGTCTCCTCGCCCGGGTCAATTCTATATACCCCACCGGGGTACATGTTAGGACCTGTGGCGGCGGCGCGCGGGACCTTGGTCCCGCCCGGGCCCGGCCGCGCTCGGCACCGCGCGCCGCCAGCCCGCTCCCCTTCCGGCGCGCGACATGGCATTCATCGAGGCCGGCGGGCTGGCGCGCGGCGTGCTAGCTGACGCGGCACTTGCCGACTTTCGTCCCTAGTCGCGTCCGTGAGGCCACTTCACGATGTTAGGGATGCGACCCGAAGGGAGGCCGAGCCATGCAGGCACAAGTCGGGGACGTAGGAGGCGCGCGATGATCACCCTCGCGGAAGCCGTGAAACTCGGTGCCGTGCATACCGTCTATCCGGGTGTGCTGTCGCTCTACCTGACCGTTCCGGCGGACCCCGCCGGGGCGCGCGCACTGCCGGCCCGCGCCGGCGAGCTGATCGGCGCGGCCGAAACCGCCGCCGGAGGCGGGCGCGTCCGCGCGGAGGATCGCCGCTGGGTCCTGGAGAACCTTCAGGTCAACGGCCGTGACTGGCTCGGGCGGACCGTGGCCATGTTCGCCTGCGCCGACGCCGGACTGTCCGAGGCGTTCCCGCTCCCCTGCCATCAGCCGGACCGGGCGGTGCTTGGCATCAGGCCGCATGTCCGGCCGCTGCTGGCCGCCTTGCAGCGATGCCCCGCCTACCGGGTGGCGGTAGTGGACCAGCAGCGCGTCTGGCAGTACCACGTCGCCGACGACGAAACCGGGACCGTGACGGTTCCGGTGGCCGCGGCCGCGGCCGCCATGCTCGAGCGGGTCATGGCCGACGGCGATCCGGAGCCGCTGGTCATCGGCGGCGATGACGATGGCATCCGGCAGCTGTTCGCCAGCCTGCCGCCGGGCCTGCGGGAGCGTTTCGCGGGCAGTTTCACCGCCGATGCCCGCACGCTCACCGCCGCCCGGGTTCGTGAGCTGGCCGCGCCGCTGGTGGCCCGCTGGGCGGCGGAGCGGGCCGAGCACCTGGCTGAGCAGGTGGCCGCCACGCGGCCCGACGGCCTGGCGGCCATCGGGCTGCGCGCATGCCTGAGCGCGGTGAACGCGAGCGCCGTCCAGACCCTGATCGTGCCGGACCAGGGGCTTGTTCCCGGCTACGAATGCGGAAGGTGCGGCGACTTGTCCGTCGAGGCCGACAGCTGCCCGGACTGGGGAACCGCCGCGCTGCCGGTCCCCGATGTCATCGAGGAGATGGTCACGAGGACGCTGGAGGACGGCGGCCGGGTCAGCTGCCTCCACGATGGCCCGTCACGGATCGAGGCCCGCCTGCTCGGCTAGCGGCCGGGCCCGTGACTAGGCGGGCCCGCCGAGCTGGTAGGCGACGCTGACCGCCTGGACGCGGGTGGACACTTTGAGCTTGCGCAAGATGTTGGAGACGTGCACGCCGGCCGTGCCCGTGCTGATCTGCAGCTGCCTGGCTATCTCCCGGTTGGTCAGGCCCTGGCCGAGCAGCCGCAGGACCTCCAGTTCGCGCTCGGTCAGGCCGTGCGAGCCGGCCAGGCCGGCCGGCAGCCGGGCCCGGTCCGGACCGCCGCCCGCGGCCCGGATGGCCCGCAGGCAGGCGTCGGCCACCTCCTCGGCCGGCATCCGGCCCCCTAGCAGCCACGCGCTGCGGAAGCGGCTCGCTCCGAGGGATTCCCGCAGCCCGCGCACGCAGCGGTCGTAGCCGGGCCTTTCCGCCGCGGGGACCGGTGTCCCCATGGCCTTGCGGAGGCTGTCCGCCGCGCCGAGCACGGCGGCGGCCAGCGACGGGTCCGGCTGGGCCACCACGAGCGCGGCGATCGTCTCCACCACGCTGGCGACACGCCAGCGGTCGCCGAGGCTGAGGTGAATCTCCAGGCTTTCCGCGAGCATGTCGGCGGCCGCTTCCAGGTCGTCGTCGGCGATGGTCAGCGCGAGCTCGTGCAATGCCCAGGCGATGCCCTCCCGGTAGCCGGCCTGGGTGGCGATGTCCAGGCTCTCCTCAAGCAGCGCGGCGCCGCGCTCGGCATCGCCGCTGAGGCTGGCGGCGACACCCATGTTGAGCAGCGCCGAGGCGGTCTCGTGCCGCCGCCCGCCGGCCTGGAAGAAGGACAGCGCCTTGCCGGACAGCTCCAGCGCCCTGGCCGGGTCGCCGGACAGCCAGGCGGCGAAGCCGAGGAAGTCCTGCGACGCGGCGACCCCCGCGGCGTCGCCCATCTCGGCCCAGATCGCCAGGCTCTCCGAATGCAGCTTCCTGGCGTCGGCGTAGCGCCCTTGCTCGCGCGCGATCGACCCGAGCCGCTGCAGCGTGCCGGCCAGGCCGACCCGGTCGCCTTCCTCTTCGTACAGGGCGCGGGCCTTGGACAGCCGCTCGGCGGCGACGTCGTAGTCGCACTGCAGGAACGCCAGCGCCCCCGCGCCCGCCAGCACGGCCGCCAGCACCGGTGCGGGGACGGGCTGGCTGACCGCGGCCGTGGCCGCGCGCTCCAGCCACGAACGGGCCTCCTGGTAGTGGCCGCGCCGGTACCAGAACGGCCACAGCGCGATGGCCAGCCGGGCGCCGGTCGCCACGTCGCGCGGCTCCTCCTGAGCCGGGGCGCCGGCGGGCGAGGCACCCAGCGTCCGGCGCAGCACGGCCCGCATGTTGTCGTGTTCGGCCTCCAAGTCCGCCAGCGAGCCGAGCTCGCCGGGGCCGTCAAGGCCGGCCTGCGCCTGCTGCGCCACCCGCAGGCAGAACGCGGCGTGCCCGGCGCGGATCGCCGGCTGCTCGCCGCTTTCGCCGAGCGCGCGCTCGGCGTACTGCCTGATGGTCTCGAGCATCCGGTACCTGTACCGCTCCGCCGTTCCGTCCACCTGCACCAGCGACTTCGCGGCCAGCGCCGCGATCAGCTCAGCGACATCGGCGGGCCGCAGGTCCTGGCCGCCGCAGACCGTCTCCGCCGCGTGCAGCGTGAACGAGCCGGCGAAGCACGCAAGCCGCCGGAACAGGGCCTGCTCCTGCGCGGTCAGCAGCCGGTGACTCCAGTCCAGGGCCGTCTGCAGGGTCTGGTGCCTGGCGGGCGCGCTGCGGCTGGGGTGGCGCAGCACGATGGCGTCCGCGGCGAGCCTGGCGGCGATCTCGGCGACGCCAAGCACGCCGGCCCGGGCCGCGGCAAGCTCGATGGCGAGCGGCAGCCCGTCGAGCTGCCGGACCAGCCGGGCGATCGCCGCCCTGTTGGCGGGGCCGGCGCTGAAGCCGGGACTTGTCGCACGCGCCCGCTGAATGAACAGCTCCACCGCGTCCGCGTCCGCGTCGTCGTCGCGGTCGGGCAGCCCGAGCCCGTCCACCCGGAACGCCAGCTCACCGGGCACGCGAAGCAGCTCGCGCGAGGTCGCCACGACGGTCAGGTCCGGGCAGGAGCGAAGCAGCCGCTCGATGAGCCCGGCGCAGTCGGCGACGACCTGCTCGCAGTTGTCGAACACCAGCAGGGCGGCGCGGGCGCGCAGGTGCCTGGCGACCGAGGCGGCCGTGTCCTGGCCGGGAACCCGCGCGACGCCAAGCGCCGCGGCGACCGCCTCGGCGACCGCCTCGGCGAGCAGCTCGCGGCCGGTCACGCTGGCCAGGTCCACCCACCAGGCACCGTCGCCGAACCGGTCACCGCAGGCTCGCGCGAGCGCGAGGCTCAGCCGGGTCTTGCCGCTGCCGCCGGTGCCGGTCAGCGTGAGCAGCCGCGTGGACCCGAGCAGCGCCTGCAGCTCCCGCAGCTCCCGCTGGCGCCCGATCAGGCTGCTGAGCGCGACCGGCAGGCTGCCCGTCCCTGGCGCGCTCACGTCCCGCGCTCCATCGCTAAACACGTCATAAGCATCGTGCCCCAGCCGGCTATAGACCCTATAAACAGCTTCACGGAAAGTCTGGTCATTCGCCAGATGTGCCCGGCGGGCGGGTTCGCGCATCGTGGCATGGACGTCCGCCCGGTCGTGACGGCAGTCAATCAGCCCATCGGCACAGAAAGCGAACCCCGCCATGTCACCTCTACCCGGCTTGCGACGCCGGCTCAGATCCCGCGGCGTGCGCGCCGCCCTCGTACTCGCGGCTATCGCCGGGGTGCTGGCCTCGCAGGCCATCGCCCCGCTCGCGGCCAGCGCGCAGACCCTGTCCGCGCCGCACCCGCGCAAGCCCGCGCACATCTCTGCCGGGCCGAAGACGCGGCCCAGGCCCTGGTCGGCGGCCACCGCCAAGCCCAGGCTGCGCCCGCACGCGGCGATCAACCTCGCGCAGGCGCGGCAGCAGGCCATCGCCGCGGCGGGCAAGACGGAAAAGACCGCCGGCTACCAGGTGTCGCCCGCGGTCCTGGCGTTCCTCAGCAAGGGCCTCGGCCTGCGCCTGGAGCCGTCGACGACCTTCACCGGCGTCAGGTCGGGCGGCACGCTGAGGGTCTCGCTGTCCGCTCCCGAGCTCAGCCTCGGCCTGCCCGCGGGCGTCAGGCAGCCCCGTTTCTCCCGCACCACGATGATCATCGACCCGGCGACGGGCGCGGTCACGCTCACCTCGGCCGCGGCCGACGGCACGCTGCGGGCCGTCATCGCGGACGCGCGCGCCGCCGCCATCGTCACCGGCGCGGGCCTGTCCAGCGACGTCACGCTCCGGGTTCCTGTGCTCGGCCAGACGGCCGCCCTGTCCGGCCAGCTCGGCTACGACGGAGCCAGCGGGGCCGGCGGAGCCGGCGTCGAGCTGTCCGGGCGGCTGCCGGCCGGGGTGGACCTCGGCCACGGCGCCGCGGAGCTCGGCAAGGGCGCCACGGTGACCCTGTCCACCGCGGGCGGCCTGCGGGTATCCGGGCCCGCGACGCTGAGCCTGCCCGGCCATGCCCTCAGCGTCCGCCTGACCGGCACCGACGCCGGCAAGGACGGCTGGACGTACCGCGTCAGCGGCGGCGGCGGATCGCTCACCCCGCTGCCTGGCCTGGCCCTGTCACCGGACGTCACCGGCAGCCTCACCGTCAGCCGCGGCATCGCCCGTTACACCGTGCGCGGCCGGACGGCGCGGCCCTGGTCGCCGCTGCCCGGCGTGTCGGTGGCTGGCGCCGTTGAATTCTCCGACTCGATCCCGAACGACCGGGTGGTTTCCGCCCCCGGCATCTCCGGCGCCACCCCGTGGGCCGCCGTCGACGGGACCGTCACCCTGGCTTCCGGGCAGCCCGGCGCGGTCGCCGCGCCGGGCGAGGTCGCGGTCAACCTCGCCTCAGGCAGGGGCGTCCTGACCGGCGGCCGCACCGCCGCGGCCAGGCTCGCCGCGGGGCCGGACTCGCTGGTCCTCGACCACGCGGGGTTCCGCGGCGACCTCACCGTCACCGCCACCTCGGTCCGCGGCTCGGTCGCCGGCACCGGCCTGGTGACGCTGACCGGCGCCGACCAGCGGGTCAGCGCCGACAGCGCGCTGACCGTCACCCCGGCCGGCCGCCTCGTGCTGAACTTCCCGGCCGACCGGTCGGTCCTGCGCCTTGGCGCCCCCGGCCACGAGGACAGCGTCTACTGGGCGTCGGCCGCCGCTCCCGGCTTCGCCGCCGTCTCCGGGAGCGCTGTCGCGTCCGCAGCCGCCGCGTCCGGGAGCGGCGGCACCCGGCTGAACCTGCCCGGCGGGCTGTCGGCGACGGCACCCGGCGGCAGCGCCGTGTTCCGGCCGGCGGCCGGCGCCGGCGCGCACGCTCAGCCGGCGAGCACGGGCGGCCGGGCAGCCGGCACCGCTCGTTCGGGATCAAAGACTGTCAAGAGCGGCGCGGCGCAGGCGGTCAGCGGGACGACCACCGGCACCTACACCCTCTCCAGCGCCGTGTACAGCTTCCTGACCGGGACGCTGAACATCCCGCTCGGCTCGGCGACGCTCAGCGGGTCGCTGTCCGGCCAGACGCTGACGGCCGGCGTCAGCGCGCCCACCGCGCTTCCGTCGTCGCTGCCCGGCTGGATACCGGCCCCGGCCTACGCCAGCGCGCAGATCAGCGTCGACGAGGCGACGAACACGCTCACGCTGACCGCCGCCACCGGCACGGGCAGCGGGCTTGGCGCGACGCTCAGCGTGAGCATCGCGAACGCGTCGTCCTCGGCGCTGACCGACGGCACCGACGTCACCGGCAGCCTCGCGCTGACCGGCGTGCCGTTCGCCGGCGGATCGACCGCGCAGCTGACGTTCAGCCTCGGCTACACCGGCGGCGCGCTGAGCGCGTCGCTGGCCGGCAGCCTCACCTCCGCGGCCAGCTTCGCCAACGGGATCGCGACGATCCCGGCCGGCGCGACGCTGACGCTGGCCACAGGGACGGGCCTGGCCCTGTCAGGCACGGCCGACATCAACACCGGCTCCAGCAGCACCCAGGTCACCGTCAACGGCACGCTCACCGGCCTGAAGGACTGGTCGCTGACCGTCGGCGACGCGAGCGCGCCCGCCTGGCAGCCGGCCGCCGGGCTGACCGTGACGCCCGACTTCACCGGCACGATCAGCGACAGCGCGGGAACCGTGGGCTTCAGCCTCGCGTCGGCGGGCTCGGGCCCTGTCGCCCAGTGGGTTTCCCCCGACTCCAGCTCCACCGTGTCGATCTGCGGCTTCGAGCTGTCCAACCAGTCACCGTCAGGCACCGCGATCGCCTGCGGCGCTTCCGGGACGGCCCAGACCGCCTGCACCACGTCGGAGGTGTCGTCCGGCGACCTGTGGCTCGGCCTCGCCGGCTCCTATGCTTACGCGCCGGCGGACATCAGCCTGAACGCGGCCGGGTGCTTCGACCTGACCGCGGGCGGCGTCACCATCACCACGGCCGCCACCGGCGACCTGACCAGCGAGTTCGGCGGCAGCCTGCCGTTCAGCGTGACGCAGGCGGGACTCAGGGCGACCGTGTCCACGTCAGGGAAGTTCTCGCTGACCGGCACCGCGTCGGTCGAGATCACCTCCGGCGTCAGCGGCGACCCGCAGTTCAACGCCGGGCTGGAGCTGAGCAGCGCCGGCATCGTGGCCGGGGTGCAGGTGCCGCTTGGCCAGCTCGGGCTGTCCGGCACCGGCACGAGCGGCGAGCTGTACGTGTCCACCGCCACGATGGACAACTTCAGCCCGGCCACCCTCGGGCTGACCGGCACGGTGATCCCCACGCTGCCCGCCGGGCTGACCGTCAGCTTCAGCTACGCGATCCCGGCCAACGTCATCAGCGCCCTGCAGCAGCTCATCCCGGGCTTCCCGAGCGCGGCGGTGACGGCGATGGCGAGCCTGTCCACCACTGGCTTCACCATCGACGCCGGGGTGGTCCTGGGCACCGGGCAGACCACCGGCGGGTTCCGGCTCACACCGGCCAGCGCCAACGTCGGCCTGTACCTGGACAGCCTGAACCTGGCCATCACCGTCGGCGCGAGCACCCAGGTCTCGCTGTCGGGGACCGGGTACGCGCAGCTCCCGGCGCTGGCGCCGGGGACCTCGCCGTCGTCGTTCTCGCTGACGGTCGGCGCCGAGTTCAACGTCGACGAGGGCAGCCTGACGCTGAGCTTCAACGCCGGCGACGTGCAGAACGCGCTCGGCGTCACCGGGTTCGACGTGCAGGACTTCGGCGGGTCCATCGGGGTCATACCGGACAACCCGTCCCTGCAGCTGTACGCCGACAACATCGTGCTGCCGGGGTCGTGGGCGCAGTCGATCGGGATGGTGCAGGGCAGCCAGGTCTCCTTCAACGCCAGCATCAGCCTGACCCAGCCGGCGCTGATGATATCCATCCAGCCCCCGGCACCCCAGCAGGGCCAGCCCCAGCAGCCCGCTCTCGAGCCGCTGTCGGTCGACCCGAACCTGACGTCCAACGAGGTCCAGTCGTTCACGGTCAGCGACGCCACGCTCGAGCTCGCCCCGTTCGGCGGGACGGACCCGGGGACCGGCGCCGCGCTGAACCCGGGCGTCAAGGTGATCTTCGACGCGACGATCGCCGGCGTCCCTGTGCACGTCGACGCGTCGGTCGACCTGACCGCGCTGTCGGTCAGCGCCGACGTGTCGGTCGGGGCGTTCACGGTCGGGCCGGTGCAGGTGCAGAACAGCGGCCTGTACCTGAAACTGAGCCCGACCTCGGGCGCGTTCGGCGTCAGCGGCGGGGTCAGCTGGAACGGCGACACGTTCGCCGCGAACTTCCAGTTCGCGGTGGGCACCAGCGCCAACGGGGCGAGCGCCACCCTGGTCATCGAGGGCGGCCTGCCGTCCTGGTTCTCGGGCGGGATCTCGCTCAGCGGCGACGTCACCATCAACGGCACGTCCTCAAGCATCAGCGCCGCCGGCGACGGGTGGCTCACCGCGGGCGGCGGCACGCTCGGCCCGGTGAACTTCTACCTGGCGATTCCGGGCTCGCTGTCCTGGCAGGACGTCGCGAATTCGATCACCGATATCGCGCAGTTCTTCGTCAACGCGGGAGCCTCGCTCAGCACGGTCTGGTCCGTGCTCGAGCAGTTCGGCTACAACACGTGGGACATCTTCAACGCGCTGGGCACCATCGGCGTGTACGGGCAGGGGATCCTGGACAACCTGGCCTCGACCTTCGGCTTCAGCACCACGTACTTCGACATCTGGACGTACACCAGCAGCGGCGAGTTCCTGGTCCTCGACGTGGGCGGCGGCTCCACGGCCCCGAACGCCGGCGTCGACACCTGGTACTGGAACGGCGGCTACAACCAGGACTGGGCGTTCGTGCAGAGCCCGTACCCGGGCTGGTACGAGATCGTCAACCGGGGCAGCGGCCAGTGCCTGTCGGTGTACAACAACAGCGGGTCCCCGGGCCAGCCGCTCGTCCAGTACCCGTGCTTCGGCGGGTACGACCAGCTGTGGTACATGGGCAGCGTCAACCTCGCCACCACGTATGTCATCCCCGGCGCCAGCGACGGCCAGGTCATCGACGTCCAGGGGGCCTACCCGTGGGCGGGCGGCACGGTCGACCAGTACCCCAGCAACGGAGGCGGCAACCAGCAGTTCTGGCTGACCAACTCCAGTAACTGAATCCGTTCCTGTCACCGGTCGCCCGCTCCTCCCCCGGGGGCGGGCGACCGGCTCCTTGTCCGCTCGTCCGGTCCCTTACCCGCCTGTCCAGGCGCGGACTTCGAGATATTACGAAACTTTTGGCGACGGCGGCCTGGCTCCTGAAATATTCATCCCGGCTTCCATCTGTCAACTCCGCCTAGGGATAGCCGCTGACCTGGGATGAATATTTTCGCTCGCGCTTCACAATATTTCCGAAACGTTGACAGCCATTCGCGCCCGGACCAATGATTGCCGTCACCTCGCCCACGGACGGCCGGACGGTCTCACCGGGTCATATCACGGTGCCTGGCCGCCCCGCCAGCCTTCACTAGGAGGAAGCACCCACATGAATGGCTCCCGCGCCCATCCTGAAGGCCGCAGACGCGGCCGCATCGGACTGCTCCTTGGCGGCGCGCTCGCCGTCGGGCTCGCACTGGCCTCGGCTGCGATCCTGCCCGGCACCGCCAGGGCGGCGACGACCATCTGCTCGAACCAGACTGGTTCGAACGGCGGCATGTACTACCAGATGTACGTCAGCACGGGGTCGGCGTGCATCACGCTGAACTCGAGCAACAGTTACTCCACCACGTGGAGCGGCATCGGCGACTTCGTCGCCGGGGTCGGCTGGAACCCTGGCAACACCAGCGCGAAGAGCTTCACCAGCAGCCTGAGCGCATCTGGCGGCACCGCGCTGATCTCGCTGTACGGCTGGTCGACCAACCCGCTCGTCGAGTACTACGTCGAGGAGAACTACAGCGGCTCGCCGAACGCGGCCGGCACGTTCATGGGCACGGTCAGCAGCGACGGCGGGACCTACAACATCTACGAGCACCAGCAGGTCAACCAGCCCTCCATCCAGGGCACCGCGACCTTCGAGCAGTACCTGGCGATCCGGACCTCGCCCGTCAGCAGCGGGACCATCACCTTCAGCAACTTCGTCAACGCGTGGGCAAGCCATGGCATGAACCTGGGCACCATGAATTACCAGATCATGGCGACCGAGTCCTACGGCGGCGGCAGCGGCAACTCCAGCGTCACGGTGAACACCGGCGGAGGCGGCGGCAGCAGCAACACGGTGACCGTGACGAACCCTGGCAGCCAGAGCGGGACGGTCGGCACGGCCGCCAGCGTGCAGGTGCACGCCACTGATTCGGCCGGGGCGGCGCTGAGCTACTCGGCCAGCGGGCTCCCGGCGGGCCTGTCGATCAACTCCTCGACCGGGCTGATCTCCGGCACGCCCACCGCGGCCGGGACGTCCTCGGTCACCGTGACCGCCACCGAC
>DAHVAN010000035.1 GCA_027314595.1 Actinomycetota bacterium
CGGGACCGCCGCCTTGTGTCGCCGGCCCGCCAGGACGGCACCGCACGGTCCTGCGGGCGGCGCGGGAAGCCCGCGGGACGTTCCGGGCTACTGATCAGGGTCGCCCGTGCTGCATTCGTCGCATATCCAGCCGCTGTAGCAGCCCCCGGTGCTCTCGCCGCAGTGGTAGCAGGTGCGGGCTTCCTCGTGGGCGGCCAGCATGTCGAGGTGCGCTACCGCTCCCAGACGGGTCAGCGCCTGCCTGCGCAGGCCGGCCATGTACTGCTGCTGATCGCGGTCGGAAAGGTCGGCAACCAGCGCGGCCTGCACCGCGGCGAAAGCGACCGCGCCCTTGATGACCTCCCGGGCCTCCGGGCCCGCGTCATCGGGCATGAGCACGCGCCAGGCCTCGGAGTCGCTCTGGCTGTGGGCGGTGATCAACGCCAGCACCCGCAGCATTTCTTTGCTCATCGTGGCTACCAGTTCTCAGTCCAACCAGATCGACGACTTTCGTCCCATATGTACCGGATCATATAGTCCTGGCGGATGGTAATCGCAGACCCCGGTGCCGGGACCGGGGTGCCGACGTCGATGGACTCAACGCCAGTGCGGCGGGACCGCTACCATCAACTGGTGTTCCCGTCCGGCGATACGACCGGCGCGACGGACCATGCGCGCATCGGCGCGGCGCTGGCCTCGCGCACGCCGGCCCGCCTGCCGCCTGGCACGTACTACGTTGACGCGCCGGTAGTCATGCCCGACCAGTCGTGCCTGATGGGGGACAACCCGTCCTGGGGCATCCCGACCGGCGACTACGGGGCCGGCGGCCTGCCGCTGCAGGGAACGATCATCCAGGCCGGCCACGGCTTCCGCGGCGCCGCCCTGATCACCATGGGGGGCATCGGCCGCGTGCAGCACGGCGGCCAGCGGCTCTACGGGATCACGCTCAGCGGCGCCGGGGCGCCGGCGGGCACGCACGGCATCGAGTCGGTCGGCTACGTCGGCGGCGTCAAGATGCGCGACGTCCTGGTCTGGGGCATGCCTGGCGACGGACTGCACGCCGACTGGGACGGCACCAGCGGCCACAACCCCGACTTCTGGCAGGTCGACTCGTGCAAGTTCTCCCATAACAGCGGGTACGGCGCGTACCTTCGCGCGATGTCCGACGCATGGTTCATCGCCAGCGAGGCCACCGGCAACTCCGCCGGCGGCTGGTGGATCCTGAACGGCGCCGACTCCCGGTACATCGGCTGCCGTGGCTCGTCGAACGGGAACGTGAACGGATGGACGCTGACCACGACCGGAGGGTTCACGGGAACGGTCACGTTCATCGGCTGCGAGGCCAACCTCAACGGCACGGGCATCGCGGTTACCGGCAGGCACAGCACCGGGACCTACGTGCTCGACACCTTCCGGGTCACCGGCAACACGACGGCCTGGTCCTACGGCGCGGGCTCGGCGATGAACATCGCCTCGAAAGCGGCCTGGAACACGTCCACGTCGGCGCCCACGTTCATCTAGGGCTCAGGCCGGCACCCGCCTCGATCACGCGGTGCGCCGCCCGCGCCCGCCGCCCGCGCCCGCCGTCCGCCGTCCGCCGTCCGCCGTCCG
>DAHVAN010000037.1 GCA_027314595.1 Actinomycetota bacterium
GGGCGTGAACTTCACGTCTTTCCAGCCCGCGATGAGCCGGGACAAGCTGACCGAGAAAAGCCGGGAAGTCCGCCAGTGGCGGCTGCACCGGCGGCCGAACGACACCCTGGGCGACCTCGCGGATGCGATCAACCCGATCGTGCGGGGCTGGATGACCTACTGGGGCCAGTTCTACCGGACTGAGATGGATCCGCTTCTTACGCGCATCAACACCTACCTGATGCGG
The DNA here is from genome assembly GCA_027314595.1 of Actinomycetota bacterium. GTDB lineage: Bacteria > Actinomycetota > Actinomycetes > Streptosporangiales > Streptosporangiaceae > Trebonia. Next base: position 227 of record DAHVAN010000037.1, read on the forward strand.
TGGGCCCGGAAGAAATACAAGCGGCTGCGTGGGTTCAAGCGGCTTAAAGCGTGGTGGAGACGGGTCACGCAAAGCGATCCTGATCTGTTCGCGCACTGGGCCTGGACGCATCGTTTCCAGCCGACTGGATGGTAGGAGCGGAGTGACGGGAGACCGTCACGCTCCGTTCTGTGGGAGCCCCGGGGTGAGATTCCCCGGGGCCACCCGACAGCGTGCCCTGGTGGAGGTGCTCAATGCCGTGTTCGAGGCGGATTTCCTGGGCTTTTCCTACGGGTTCCGTCCGGCCCGCGGCCCGCATCGCGGGCTGGACGCGCTGACGGCCGGGATCCAGGGAACGAAGGTGGGCTGGGTGCTGGACGCGGATATCCGCGACTTTTTCGGGTCGCTTGACCGAAGCTGGCTTGAGAAGTTTCTCCGGCACCGGATCGCGGATGAAAGGGTCCTGCGGCTGATCGGCAAGTGGATGGCCGCGGGGGTCATCGAAGACGGGAAGCTGTCGGAGATGGAGCAGGGAACGCCGCAGGGAGGCTTATGTTCAGCTGAACATAAGCCGCCTTATGAACAGTGCCGGGTTATGCGCAGCGCTGACTCGCTGGCCCTGGTGACAGCGGCACTGGCCCTCGATCACTGCGCATAACCCGTCTCTGATGCGGAGGGATCACAGGCCTGCGAGCCAGCTGAGCAGTCCGGCGTCGTGGTTCCATTCGGGCAGGTCGTCGGTGACGATGTCGGTGTAGGCGGCTTCGAGGGCCTTGCGCTTGGCCTCGGTGGAGGCGCGGGCATAGATGTCGGTCGTGGCCAGCTCGACGTGGCCGAGGATGTCGCGGATGTAGGGCAGGGGAACGCCGCTGTCGTAGAGATGCATTGCATAGGTTATCTGTACTGGACTTCGCAAAGTGCCTGGTAGATGCCCATTTTCGGAACCGAGGCACGTGAGCCACGTAAGGTCAAGAGCAGCATCGAAGAGAGAGAGACCCTGGTACCGGCCCTGCAGCACGTACCTCACCGAGTACCGGATGCTCATGAGGCACGATGCGGCAAGCCCCGGATTCCGGCGTGCCTCGGGCCGAAAACGCGGTACAGATAACACGGCTATGTCGTATTACGTGCGGGCTGAGGTCGGCTCCGGCGAGTGCCGGGTCGCCGGTCTGGGCCTGGTATTTGGCGATGATCCAGGCGATCCCGCCGCGGCTCAGTTTGCTGCCGTGCTGGCTGGCGAACAGCGGGTTGTCGTCGTGGCCGGGCTTGTCGAGGCCGTGCTCGGCCAGGTAGGCGGCCAGCAGCGCTGCGGTGTTGTGGCCGAGCGGGACGTGGCGGATCTTGCGGCCCTTGCCGGTCAGCACGGCCAGCGGCGGGGATTCAACCCGGATGTCGCGCACGGTCAGGCCGGCGAGTTCGGAAACCCTGGCGGCGGTGTCGTAGAGAGTGGCCAGCATAGTCGCGTCGCGGCGGCCGCGGCGGGTGGACCGGTCGGGTGCGGCGAGCAGACGGCGGGTCTGCTCGACCGTCAGGTGATTCACGACCTGCCGGGGCTTCTTCTTGGCGGGGATCGCGAGAATGTCCTGGCAGCCGGCCATCCTGGCCGGGTCCTGCGACTGCAGCCACCGGAAGAACGAGCTGACCGCTGCCAGCCGCTGGTTGCGGGTGGAGATGCTGTTGTGCCGCTCGGCCTCCAGCCAGTTCAGGAACGCGGTGACGGCGTCTGCGTCGATGCGGCCGAGAGTGAGTCTCTCGGGCGGTATGGACCGCTCGTCGCGGAACCAGGCGATGAGCAGCTTGAACGTGTCGCGGTAGGACGCGATCGTGGCCGGTGAGCATCCGCGCAGCCCGGCCAGGTGCGAGGTGAGGAAGCGGTGCAGGAACACCGCGAAGTCAGTCGCCATCGCGCGCCTCCGTGGTGAGGGGAGGGACGATGTCGCCGAAGGCACGCTGGATGGCCGCGGCGATGTGCGGGTAGGACTCGGCGGTCAGCCTCAGGTAGTAGTCGGTGTCGGCGATCGAGGAGTGACCCATGTAGGCCTGCAGGACCGGCAGCATGGCGCCGATGTCCTCGCCGTCGGCGAACCACGACCGCAGGTTATTGACCGCAAAGACATGCCGGAGATCATGGATACGGGGGCCGTGGCCCTTGCCGCCGTGGGGAATGCGGGCCTGCCACAGGAACCGGCGGAAATTCCTCTCGACGTTCATGAGCGTCAGCGGCTGCCCGGCCGTGCCGGGGAAGAACCACTCCCCGCCGGTGCGCCCGGCGATACGGGCGTGGTAGCCAACCAGCCTGTCGCGCAGCGGCGGGCTGGCCGGCACCTGCCGGTCCTTGCCTCCCTTGGCGTCGCGGATGGTCAGCACGCCGGCATCAGCGTCGACGTCGGCAAAGCGCAGCAGCCGGGCTTCGGACACGCGCAGGCCGCAGGCGTAGATCGTGCGGAACAGCACCGGCATGACCAGGTGCCGGAACGGGACCTGGGAGTCGTAGCGGCAGCGGTCGGTCTGGGCGAACAGGGCCGCAAGTTCCTGGTCGGTGTAAATGTAGGGGGCGTAGCGGGCGGGCCGGGGCAGCGCCCCGCCGGGCAGGACCCAGGCCGGCACGCCACGCCGGCCCAGCCAGCGGGCCAGTTCCCGCACCGGCGCGGCCAGGCCCTGCAGGGTCGCCGGCTTGACGCCCCGCTCGCGGGCCAAGGTGATCCACGCCTCGACCGAGGCCCGGGTGGGCGCCTCGATCCCGGGGAACCGGCTGGCGGAGAACGCGGCGAAACGGGCCAGCACCTGCTCCTCAGTGTCGTACTTGTAGCCTGTGGCGCGTTTCTCGGCGACAAGGGCCGTGATCGCGGCGGTCATCGTGACGGCGGGGCTCACCGTGACACCTCACGCGCCGGCGCGTCCGGGTCCAGGGCGCACCTGGACAGCAGGCCCAGCGAGGATTTCAGGTAGACCCCGGTCGATTTGACCGACTGATGCCCGAGGATGTCGGCGATCTGCTCGACCGGCGTACCGCCTTCCAAACTGGTAGGGAGCGGTTTACCAGCCATGCTGAATACCTGTAGAGGATCATGGCGTCCGGAAGCTATTCAGCATGGCTGGTAGGGATGGGTGCGGGCCAGGCCGGCGGCGTAGCTCGACCAGTCGCCGCCTGCCTCGTGC
>DAHVAN010000041.1 GCA_027314595.1 Actinomycetota bacterium
CGGGACAGGCTGCACCGACATGACATGGCCATTCTGCAGCCGGGACGAAGGGAACAACAGCGGCCGCAGCAAGATCATGGCCATCATCACACCCCGGATCGAGCACCCCGCCCGGCGCGTCACGAATAAGCCACCAGGGTCTGTGATGTGGCGGATGACCTCACGGTTGCCTGCCGGCGGCTGTCCTCGTGGTGTGAGGTGACCGACGGGCAGGTGCCGCCCTGGCGGTCGGCGCGCGCCTTGGTTTCACCGTCTGGGCTGGTATCCGATGTGCGTGTTGGCTTCGATGAAGGCGCTGATCTGGTCGCGGCTGATGTAGCGGCGGGAGCCGATCATGACGTGGGCGATCTCCGCGGTTGATCAGCTCGTAAAGCACGGATGTTGTCAGGCCGAGGTGGCTGGATGCCGCCTTGACTGACAGCAGGAAGCTTCCGTCGTTGCTGACCTGGGCGGGGACGCGGTCGTCCAGGACGCTCTCGATGGAGACGATGTCCATGTCGGTGCCGATCGTGGTCCAACCGCCAAGGAGGCCGTAGGGCCGCTCGAGTTCCTCCTGGACTTGCGGATTGCCTCTTCCTCGCTGATCGCCCGTACGTGGCGTTCGGCGGTCTGCACGCGGCTGACGACGACCTTGTAGCGCATGGGGATGTCCTTGAGCAGTGACGGGTGCGCTGCCTGACGGGCGATGCGGGCGCGGGCGGCGCTGAGGGAACTGCGGTCCTGGCTGGAGACGGCTTGCCGGACGGCGAGCCGGGCAGTCATCGTCGCGGCCCGCCCGGGTGCGTGGCCAGGCTCGGCAGGTTTCAGGTGAAATCCTGGTTCGGCAGTTGCGGGAGTCCAGGATCAGCGTGCGGATCAGCACGACGAAGCTCATGAAGTTCTGGTCGTAGGTGGCCGGGTCGAAGTCGATCGCGCGCACCAGCTCCACAGCCTTGGGATCGCGGAGCAGCGGGTGCTTGCGCGCCGTCTCCCGCGCCCGCGCGAGCAGCGGGAAGAACAGCGTCCGCTGCACGTCCCCGAGTTCCCTTTGGTTAGCGCCCGTCATCGGTCCATCGTGCCACGCGCCGGTACTGTCGGATGATGCTGCTCACCTACGGGCACGGGACCGAGGCCGCCGACCGGACGGCATCGATCCTGCGTCGCGCGGGGATCTCGTCGCTTATCGACATCCGTACGGCTCCGGGCAGCCGCCGCAATCCGCAGTTCGCCAGGACGGCCATGGAGGAGTGGCTGCCGGAGGCGGGCATTGTGTACCGCTGGGAGAAGCGGCTCGGCGGCTTCCGCCAGCCCGGCCCGGACAACCCGGACGTCGCGTGGCGGGAGGACATGTTCCGCGGCTACGCCGAGTACATGCGGTCGGCGGGCTTCCTCGAGGCGGTCGACGGCGTGCTCGCCGAGGCGGACTCCCGGCAGGTCGCGGTCATGTGCTCGGAGTCGCTGTGGTGGCGGTGTCACCGGCGGCTGCTCGCCGACTTCGTGTCGGTCGCGCGCGGCACCGAGGTCCGGCACCTGATGCACGACGGCCGGGTGGAGCCGCACCGGCCCTCGGACGGCCTGCGCCTGCGCGACGACGGCCTCCTCGTCTACGACGGCGGCCAGGCCACCCTGCTCTGATCAGCGGACCGCGCCGTCAGGGCAGCGGGCGCGGCCCCGCGGCTGAATGGTGCGGGATCAGGACCGAGATGTCGAGGCCGCCATCGGGCTGGCTGTTGGCGGTGACGGTCGCGTGGTGCGCGGTGACGACCGAGCGGGCGATGGACAGGCCCAGCCCGACGCCGTCGCGGGTGCCGGTCCTGGCCTCCATGCGCCGGAACGGCTCGAATAGCGAGGGCACGGCGTCGTCCGGGACGAACGGCCCGCTGTTGGCTATCTGCAGGTACGCGGCGACGGGGCTGTGGCCGGTACGCAGCCTGATCCAGCCGCCGGGCTCGTTGTGCCGGACGGAATTGTCGACCAGGTTCGAGACCATGCGTTCGAGCAGCTGCGGGTCCCCGGTTATCTCGGCCGGGTCAAGCTGGGCGTCGACCTTCAGGTTCAGCCGCTCGATCTCGGGGGCGGCGGCATCGATCGCGTCCTCGGCCAAGGTGGCCAGGTCGGTGAACTCGGTGCTGAGCTTGCCCTGGTCGCTGATGGCAATGGTGAGCAGCGCCTCGATCATGCTCTCGGCCTTGTCGATCGAGCGGCGCACGCGCACGGCCATGTCCGTGAGCTGCGACGCCGTGAGGGACGGCTTGGCCAGGGTCACGTCGATCGCCGTGCGCATCATGGTCAGCGGCGTGCGCAGCTCGTGGGAGGCGTTGGCGACGAACCGGCGCTGAGCGGCGAACGCCGCGTCCAGGCGCTCGAGCATGTCGTCGAACGTGTCGGCCAACTCCCTGAGCTCGTCCCGCGGGCCGGCGAGCGCCAGCCGTTCGCCGAGGTGCTGCTCGGACGCGCGGCGGGCGGTCGCGGTGATCTCCCGCACGGGACGGAGCAGCCGGCCGGAGATGTACCAGCCGAGGCCGCCCGACGCGACCGTCAGGACGCCGAGACCGAGCGCCCAGAAGGTGAGCAGTTTGGCCAGCGTGTTCTGCTGTGACTGCATGCCCGCGACGGTCCCGGCGTAGTAGGCGGCGTACGCCTGCTCGCACAGGCGAGTGCTCGTCATGGTGTACGACTGGCAGATCTGCGCCACGGGGCCCGACAGCTTTCCGGCGGGGAACAAGGGCGCGGCCGGGCTGGTGGGAAGGATCACTCGTTCGAGCACGAAGAGGGCGAGCCCGAATACCACGAGCCCGGCGACGAGGAACGGCGCGGCGTAGATCAGCGTGAGCCGGGTCCTGACCTTCTGCGGCCAGAGACGGCGGAGCGAGCGCACGTTCACGGCAGCCGGTACCCGCTGCCGGTCACGGTGTTGATCGGGTCGGGCTCGCCGAGCTTGCGCCGCAGCCGGCCGATCGTCACCGTGACCGTGCGGGTGAACGGGTCGGCGTTCTCGTCCCAGACCCGCTCGAGCAGGTCCTCGGTGCTGACCACGCCCCCGTCGGCGACCAGCAGTTCCTCGAGGATCCCCATCTCCTTGCGGGTGAGTGACAGGGGCTGGCCGGACCGGCTGACCCGGCGGCGGGCCCGGTCGAAGACGATGTCGCCGCGCACGATCACCGGGGCGGCGGCCGGGGCGCGCCGGGCCAGCGTCCGGACCCGGGCGACGAGTTCCTCGAACGCGAACGGCTTGCCCAGGTAGTCGTCGGCCCCGAGGTTGAGGCCCTGCACCCGATCGCCGACCGTGTTGGCCGCGGTCAGCATCAGGATGCGGGCCGCGACGCGCGACCCCGCCAGCGCCGCGCAGACCGCGTCGCCGTGGACCCCGGGCAGGTCCCGGTCAAGGATCACCACGTCGTAGGAGTTCATCAGGGCCTTCTCCATCCCGGTCGGCCCGTCGTAGGCGACGTCCGCGCCGATGCCCTGGTCACGTAGCCCGTCGGCGATGTCGTCCGCCAGTTCGGCTTGATCCTCGACGACTAGCACCCGCATAACCCCATGATGCCCCGCCCGACATCACACCTGCATCACACGGGCCGTCACCCGGGCCCGCCGTCGGCCGCCGACGGGTCCCCGTGACCTGGACTTTCCCGCGGTGCCCCGGGCAGACGGCGCCCGGAGCCCGGCGTCGCGTGTGATGCCCGTGTTACGCCCGGCCGCGTATGCCTGGACGTGGCCGGGCGGAGCGCCCGGCCGTTCGGACGAAGAATAGGGAGGCACCGCAATGAACATCGTCGAGGCCAGCGGCCTTGGCAAGCGGTACGGCGGCACCTGGGCGCTGCGCGACTGCACGCTCGAGGTTCCCGCCGGCCACGTGACCGCGCTCGTCGGCCCGAACGGCGCCGGCAAGACCACGCTGCTCAACCTGGCGGTCGGCCTGGCGGCGCCGTCCGCCGGGCGGGTGACCGTGCTCGGCGGACGGCTGGCCGGGTCGCCGGCCGCGCTTGACGGCATCGCGTTCGTCGCACAGGACACGCCGCTGTACCGGAACCTGTCGGTCGCGGACATGATCTACGTGACCCGCCAGCTGAACCGGCGCTTCGACCAGACATTCACCGAGGCCCGGCTCGCCGAGCTCGGCATTCCCCAGAAGCGGAAGACCCGGAAGCTGTCCGGCGGGCAGCAGGCGCAGGTCGCGCTCACCCTGGCGCTCGCCCGGCGGCCGCAGTTGCTGGTGCTTGACGAGCCGGTGGCGATGCTTGACCCGATCGCCCGGCACGACTTCATGGCCACCGTGCAGGCAGCGGCCGCCGACGACGGGCTGTCGGTGCTGCTGTCCTCGCACGTGCTCACGGAGCTTGAGCGGGTGGCCGGCTACCTCGTCCTGCTGGCGCGGGGCCAGGTGCGGCTGGCCGGCGAGGTCACGGAGCTGCTCGCCGAGCACGGGGCGGGCAGCCTGGAACAGCTCGCCCTGACGTACCTGCGGGAGAACGTGACGGAGGTGGCGCGATGACCGCGCTGACAACACAAGCCCACCCGGAGTCGGACGCCGGCCTGAGGCCGCTGCCGTGGCGGCGGATGGCCGGGGTCATCTGGCGGCAGCACTGGTTCGCGCTGACCGGCGTGGTGGTGCTGCTCGGGGCGGTGGCCGTGCTGTTGTGGATCGTCGGCACGACCATCCACCAGAGCTACGCCAACGCGCTCGCCTGCGGTTCGTCGGGCTCGCCGGCCTGCCAGGAGAAAGACCTCGCCTTCCTGGGCTCGTACGGCTTCCTCTCGAACGGCATCATCCTGCAACCGCTGCCCGTGCTGATCGGTGCGTTCATCGGCGCGCCGCTGCTGGCGCGGGAGATGGAGACTGGCACCTTCCGGTACGCCTGGACTCAGGGCTTCGGCCGCTGGCGCTGGGCGCTCGCCAAGGTGGTGTCGCTCGCGGTCGCGGTGACCGTCCCTGCCTTGCTGTTCAGCCTGGTGCTCTCCTGGTACTACCAACCCTACTTCGCCGATGACAATCAGTCGCTCGGGCTGACCCAGTACACGCCGTTCTTCCCCGGCCTGTTCGACCTGCACGGGGTCGCGTTCGCCGGCTGGACGCTGGCCGCGTTCGCGATCGGGGCGCTGGCCGGCATGCTGATCCGCCGGGTCGTCCCCGCGATCGCCGCCACCCTGGCCGTCTACGCCGGGCTGGCCTTCGCGGCCGCCACGCTCCTGCGCGAGCAGTATCTGACGCCGCTGCTCACCACCAGCCCGAGCCTGCCCGGGTCGGCGTGGGTCCTCGGCCAGTGGTGGACCAAGGGCGGCGTGACGCTCGGCCAGTCCGCCGTGGAGCAGGCAATCAACTCCGCGTGGCTGAAGGTCAACAACCCCACCCAGTCGGGCGGCGGCGGGGGTAAGTATGCGGACTACCTTCGCGTGGTGCGGTACCTCGGCCAGCACGGGTACACGTACTGGACGCGGTACCAGCCGGGCAGCCGGTTCTGGCCCTTCCAGTGGATCGAGAGCGGCTGGCTGCTCGCGCTGTCGGTGCTGTTCATCGCGGCGGCCGTGTGGCTGGTCCGCCGCCGGGCGGCCTGAGCGGAGGGCGTCGCATGAACGCGCTGACCGTGCCCGCCGGGCACCTGGATGACGCGGGCCTGCGGCCGGTGCCGTGGCGGCGGATGGCCGGGGTCACCTGGCGGCAGCACCGATTCGCGCTGGGCGGCGTGGCCGTGCTGCTCGGCGGCCTGGCCCTCTACCTGCTGCTCGCCGGCCTTCCGATGCACCACGCCTACGCCAGCGCGGCCGCCTGCCGCCCGGCAAGCTCGTACGGCTGCCAGAACCAGGTCATCGACTTCACGTCGTCCTACAGCACGGCCGTGGACACGGTGGCGGACCTCTTGCTTGGGGTGCCCGCGTTGGTCGGGGCGTTCGTCGGGGCGCCGGTGCTGGCCAGGGAACTGGAGACCGGCACCTTCCGGTACGCCTGGACGCAGGGAATCGGTCGGCGGCGCTGGACCCTGGCGAAGCTCGTGCCGCTCGCGGTCTCCGTGACCGCGGCGGCCGGGCTGTTCAGCCTGGTGATCTCCTGGTACCTGCGGCCGTTCTTCGCCGACGGCAGCCGGATCCCGCTGGACCCGACGCTCTTCGGGCTGCGCTGGATCACGTTCGCCGCCTGGACGCTGGCCGCCTTCGCGATCGGCGCCCTGGCCGGCCTCCTCATCCGCCGCGTAGTCCCGGCGATCGTCGCCACCCTGGCCGTCTACGCCGGGCTCCTCGCCACGGCCCGGTTTTACCTGCAGGAGCACTACCTGTCACCGCTGGTCGGCCGGGACCTGGTCCACCCGCCTGCCTCGGCGTGGATCCTCGGCGGGTGGTGGGCCAAGGGAGGCACGACGATCAGTCCGTCCGCGATGAGCCAGATCATGACCACGATGTTCCGGCAGACCTTGCCCGCGCTGCTGCCGAAGAACGTCAACCACGACGACGTCAAGTTCTACAAGGGGACTGCCAACTACCAGGTGGTGAGTTCACTGGTCCACCACGGGTACACGCAACTGACGCAGTACCAGCCCGGCAGTCGGCTCTGGCCCTTCCAGTGGGTCGAGGGCGGCTGGCTGCTCGCGCTGTCGGTGCTGCTCATCGCCGTGACCGTCTGGCTGGTCCGCCGCCGCGCGGCCTGAGCCGCCGGCCTGTGCGAGACCGGCCGGCCGGGCTACATGACGAGCACGCCGCGGATGTTCTTGCCGTCGTGCATGTCCTGGTAACCCTGGTTGACGTCTTCGAGCGGGTAGGTCCTCGTCACCATGCCGTCCAGGCTGAGATGCCCCGGGCCACCCGACCGCGTACTTTGCGGCGGAGCACCGGTAACTCAGAAGTACGAGTTTATCGATGCGGAGTACGCCGCCCGTGCCGGGGATCTGGCATGCGCTCCTACGGTCGTGCAGATGTGCAAGTGGCTTGAGGTCTCACGGTCAGGGTTCTACGACTGGAAATCACGGCCCGAATCAGACACCGCGAAAAGGAGGGAGCTGCTGAAAATCAAGGTGAAGGCGCTGTTCGAGGCGAACAACGGCGAGTACGGCTACCGGCGCATGCACCAGGCACTGCTGCGCGGCGGCGAGCAGTGCTCGCCCGAGCTGGTCCGGCAGCTGGTGCGGGAGCTGGGCCTGGTGCCGTGCCAGCCTAGGCCGTGGCGGCACTCGCTGACCGAGCAGGGCGGCCTGGCGGGCGAGATCCCCGACCTCGTCCGCCGCGACTTCACCGCGGAACGGCCCGGCCATAAATTGGTCGGCGATATTACTTACCGGTCCCGGTCAGCGGGACCGCCTGGGCGAGCAGGTCACGGAACCGGGTTGGGTCGCCAAGCGCGGCCAGGGCCATTACCGTGCCTTCCTCGTCACCGCGCCGCCAGCCCAGATGCTCGGTCACCGCGCCGTAGGCGTAGCCGAGCGAAGCCGGGTCGCTGACCGTCTCGGCGACCCGGTACCTGACCCGGTCCCCGGTACGGGACGCGGCTGCGATGGAGGTGGTGCAGGTCTCGCCAAGGCTGTTCACGACCAGCACCGCCGACAACGAGACCCGCACCATCCCCATCCCGCCCGAACTCGTCCGCCTGCTCCGCGCCCACATCAAGAAGTACGGGACGACCCCGGACGGGCGGATCTTCCAGACCGCCCGGGGCGGCATCATCCAGGACTCCGCCTACAGCGCCGTATGGGCCGAGGCCCGCAAGACCGCCCTCACCGAGGCGCAGCACCGCTCCCCGCTCGGCCGCCGCCCCTACGACCTGCGGCACGCCGCCGTGTCGCTGTGGCTCAACTCCGGGGTGCCCGCCACCGAGGTCGCCCGCCGCGCCGGGCACGGCGTCGCCGTCCTGCTCAAGATCTACGCGCACTGCATCGACGGGCAGGCCGACGCAGCCAACCAGCGCATCACCGACGCCCTCGGCGCCAACAACACCGAGCCCGAACCCGACGGCGAGGAAGACGGCGACAGCGAGCAGCCATTCTTGTCAGGTGAGCCGGTCGACTCGTTCGATGGTGATCACGTCGCCGTCGATGAAGTACAGGATCCGGTACCTGCCGACGCGTAGCCGGTGGTAGTTGCCCCGGTGGAACGCCTCGGCCGGATACGGGTCATCGGCCAGTGAGAGGATGGCGAGACCAACGGCGCGCAGCCCGTCCTGGTCGTCGCGCATGAAGCGCCGCGCGGAAACCCTGCCGGCGTCCGACCATCGGATCTGCATCAGGCGCGAGACGACGGGTTCCAGCCGCCGCTTGGCGCGAGGAGCTCGCTCATCACCTCGTCGTGGGACCGGGCACCGGGACAGCCTGCGGCGATCCACCGCTCGTGCGCCTGGCTGGCTGCCTCGATCTCGGCTTCCTCGATCTCGTCAGCGGAGGCGTGCCTTTCGATGGCCCGCAAGCGCAGGTAGTCGCCCATCGGGACGACGACAGCCTCCGATGCGCCGACACGGATCACGTCGTGCTCTGGCTGGGGTTCGCTCGGCTGCGCGCTCATGGAATTCACCGTAGAGCACCGTGCTGGGTCAATCCAGCCAGATTCCCGCGGCTTGCCGGCCACGGGCTCCGGATAGCCGACCGCAGCAGGCAGCGGCTGGCTTGAGTGCCCGATGGCTCACCTGTGCTCAGTGCGTTCAGCACGCAGGTGCCGGCGGCGGGCCTCGGGCTCACAGTTGCGTGTGCAGGGGCGATCAGCTTCCCAATCTGGACGCCGCCGGGGCGTGAAGGCGCAGCCGCCTTCGGACGCCGTCCGTGCGTTACCGGCCCACCGGCCCCGAGCGCACGGACACATAGCGGACGGTGGCGGCCCTAAATCCCGCCTCGGACGGCGTCCGCGCTGGTCAGTGGCACCCGCCTCGGGTAGGAGGATAGGGCTGCCTTACCGTCGGCCCGCTTCATGCTCATGATCCGCACCAACGGCCCGTGCTCAATTCCGCCAGCCCGCAGTTTCCGCTGGGATGCCGTCATGTCTCGCTCCCGCGTCTCCCGGTAAGGTCGGCGATGGCGGCCGCCAGCTCGCGATTCATGAAGTCCTCGCTGGTGTGGGTGTAGAGGGATGTCGTGGACATTAGCTTGTGCCCGGCCTGCCGCTGTCGCCAGGCTGGATCACGCCCGGCCTCAGCCGTGTGCGTCAGGTAGCTGTGGCGCATGCAGTGCGGCGTCAGAGCCTCATCGAGGCCGCAGGCGTCACGGCGCGCGGCGAAGGCTGCCTGGTAGGTGCGCACGCCGACCGGCTGCTGCCGGCCGGCGCCATCGCGCCGCTCCGATGACCACAGCCACGGGCCGTCAGGGAACACCGGGCGGATGTCCTCGACGTAGACGCGCAGTGCCTCAACCACCCACTCCAGCACCATCTGGACGCCGCGGGTACGGAACGTCCCGCCCTTGCTGCGCTTGCCCCACCTGACTCGCACCACCGCGTAGCGCCCGAACTGGGGCGCTACCGGGTGAGGCAGCAGATCGCATGTCTGGAGCTGGACGAGCTCGAAGGGCCGCCGCCCGGTGCCGTACTGCACCTTGAACATGGTGGCGTCCCGCCAGGCGATCGCAGCGCTCTTGTGGTTCGCGCTCACCATCCGCTCGACCCGGTCATCGACGTGGTCGAACAAGGCACGGAGCTCGTCACGGCTGATCTCGCGCCGCTCGGGACGGTGATCGTACTCCTCGATATGCCGGGTGGTGTTCCACTCATGGCAGACCTGCTCCGGGACCTGGCCGAACTCCTCCATGCAGCGTTCGAGCCAGGGATACTGCGGATTGACCGCGTACTCACAGAACCGGCGGACCACCCCCTGCCTGTTCCGCAACGTCGACAGCGCCAGCTCGCGGTCCCGCATGTCAGCCGACCATTCATCGACGTCCTGGGCAGTCCACTCCCACGGCCACGCATCGGCCCACACGACGAACCCGCGCAGGATCTGCAGGAGCTTGCCCACCGAGCCCCGGTCCCGGCCCGCCGCCAGCAGCATCGTCGCATAGCCACGGAGCATCTCGTTGAACACCTCGTTCTGACGCCCCTGCTGCTGGTTCGGCCGCACCAGGCGCAAGCGCCGATCCCCCATCCAAGTCCCCCGGTTTAGCCGGTGATATTCCGCTTAAACCGGAGGCTAGCAGGTCGGAGAGCCGCGCGAAGGCAAAGGGGCCCGGCCTTGAAGGCCTGGCCCCTCTACTGGTACAACGGTGTCTTCACCAGCACCGACGTGCCGAGTTCCGGTTTGACCGGATCACTTCGGGGAGTCAGCTGCAGCCGCTGGTGGAGCCGCAGCCTTCGCAGACGTAGCAGCTGCCGGCGGGGCGCATCTTCGTGCCGCAGGTGAGGCAGAGCGGGGCGTCGGCGGTTCGGCCCTGCTGCGCCTCGATGAGCTCGGCGGTGCTGTGCGGGGCGCTGGCCGGCTGGGCGGGGTGTGTCACCGTGCTGGGGGCCGCGGTGGCGGCGGGAGACGGGGTGGGCTGGGCAGACGCCCCGCTCCGTTCGGGATGAAAAGTGCTTTCAACTGCCGCTGACTGAGCCAGGTCCAGTGGGTCGACATCCTCCGCGAGCGATGCCGGGTCCTGGCCGGAGAGCTCCGCGGCACGCTCGGCGGCGGACAGGATGCCCAGCTCAGCGCGGCGGTCGTAGGGCAGGTGGTCCAGTGCCAGGCGGCGGAAGATGTAGTCCATCACCGAGCCGGCGATGCGGATGTCCGGGTCGTCGGTCATGCCGGCCGGCTCGAACCGCGTGTTGGTGAACTTGGCGACGTAGGACTCCAGCGGGATGCCGTACTGCAGGCCCACCGAGATCGCTATCGAGAAGGCGTCCATCACGCCGGCCAGCGTGGACCCCTGCTTGCCGAGCTTGAGGAACACCTCGCCCAAACCGTCGTCCGGGTAGGTGGAGGCGGTCATGTAGCCCTCCGCGCCGGCCACGTTGAACTTGGTCACGGTGGCGGAGCGCTTCTTGGGCAGGCGCTTGCGGACCGGGCGCTGCTCGTGCGGGTCCGGGGCCGGCTGGGCCTGCTGGGCCCGGGCCGGTTCTTCCTTGTTGCTGGACGCGGACAGCGGCTGGCCGACCTTGCAGTTGTCCCGGTAGATGGCCAGCGCCTTCAGGCCGAGCTTCCAGCCTTCGAAGTAGATCGTCTCGACGTCCTCGACGGTGGCCGACTCGGGCATGTTCACCGTCTTGGAGATGGACCCGCTCAGCGCCGGCTGGACCGCGGCCATCATACGGACGTGGCCCATCGCGCTGATCGAGCGCTCGCCCATCGCGCAGTCGAACACCGCGTAGTGCTGCTGCCGCAGGCCCGGGGCGTTGACCACGTGGCCGTGCTCGGCGATGTACTCGGTGATGGCCTCGATTTGCTCGGGCTGGTAGCCGAGGTTCTTCAGGGCGCGGGGGACGGTCTGGTTGACGATCTGCATGGACCCGCCGCCGACCAGCTTCTTGAACTTGACGAGGGCGAGGTCAGGCTCGATGCCGGTGGTGTCGCAGTCCATCATGAGGCCGATGGTGCCCGTGGGGGCGAGCAGGCTGGCCTGGGCGTTGCGGTAGCCGTTGGCCTCGCCGAGCGCGACGCACTCCTGCCAGGCGCTGTTCGCCAGGGCGAGGATCTCGCGGTCGAGCCTGCCGACCGGGCGGATCGCGGCGCCAGCGCTGGCGTGCATCCGCATGACCCGCTTGTGCGCGGCGGCGTTTCGCTCGTACCCGTCGTAGGGGCCGATGACCTTGGCGAGCTCGGCGGACCTGGAGTAGGCGGCGGCGGTCATCAGGCTCGTGATGGCGGCGGCGATCGCGCGGCCGCCTTCGGAGTCGTAGGCGTGGCCGGTCGCCATCAGCAGCGCGCCCAGGTTCGCGTAGCCGATGCCGAGCTGACGGTAGGCCCGGGTGGTCTCGGTGATCTTCGGCGTCGGGAAGTCCGCGAAGCAGATCGAGATGTCCATCGCGGTGATGATGAGCTCGGACATCCTCGCGAAGCGCTCGGCATCGAACGTGTCGTCCTCGCGGAGGAACTTCATCAGGTTGATGCTCGCCAGGTTGCACGAGGAGTTGTCCAGGTGGATGTACTCACTGCACGGGTTGCTCGCGGTGATGCGGCCGGACTCCGGGCAGGTGTGCCAGTCGTTGATCATGCCGTCGTACTGGATCCCCGGGTCCGCGCACTCCCACGCCGCCTGGGCCACCGTGCGAAACAGCCGCCTGGCGTCGACGGTCTCGATGACCTCGCCGGTCCTGCGCGCGAGCAGGTCGAAGGGCTTGCCTTCCTGCACGGCGCGCATGAACTCGTCGGACACGCGGACCGAGTTGTTCGCGTTCTGGTACTGGACGCTGACGATGTCCTGGCCGCCGAGGTCCATGTCGAAGCCCGCGTCGCGGAGCACGCGGATCTTCTCCTCCTCGCGCGCCTTGGTCTGGACGAACTCGGCGATGTCGGGGTGGTCGACGTCGAGCACGACCATCTTGGCCGCGCGGCGGGTGGCGCCGCCGGACTTGATCGTGCCGGCGCTGGCGTCGGCGCCGCGCATGAAGCTCACCGGGCCGCTGGCGGTGCCGCCCGAGGTCAGCAGCTCCTTGCTGGACCGGATCCTGGACAGGTTCACGCCCGCGCCTGAGCCGCCCTTGAAGATCAGGCCCTCTTCGCGGTACCACTCCAGGATTGAGTCCATCGTGTCATCGACCGCGAGGATGAAGCAGTTGTGGACGCGGAGGTTTCCTGAGAGGTATTCGCCGCTCTCGGTCTGGATGTCGTAGACCTGCATGTCGCCGAGTTCTTCGATCCTGTCGATCTCCAGACGCTTGGTCTCTCTGGCGGCCAGTCCCGTGCTGATCTCCCCTTCGCCGTCGCCGTCCCGGCGGTGCCAGGCGAGCGCGTCACCAGGCTTCAGGCTCCCGGCGGGGACGAAGCTGCCTGTACCTTCGCCGGACGACCGCCAGACCAGGTGGTCGGCTGTCACATCGAGCGCATAGCCGGCCTTCGTGTGCAGCCTGAGCACCGGCTTGATGCCGTTCGCCTTGGTGGCGACGATCCGGGTGATCCCGTGCGCGTCGTAGACCTTGGCGCCGATGGCGTCGTCTTCCACGAGCTTGCCTATGGGGACCAGCCCGGCGGGCGTGCTGACCAGGGAGTCGTACGGCTGGCACGCGCTCACCTGCTGCGGAGACGTTGTCCCGACGTTGAACCAGACCGGGGAGTTGAAGGAGAAGATCTGGTGGATCAGGGCGTACTTCAGCTCATGGTCGAAGATCTCCGCGTCCTCCTCTGAGGCGAAGTAGCCCTGCTCCTTGCCCGTTCTCGTATAAACGTCGGTCACGCGGCCGACGAGCTGCTTCAGCGACCACTCGCGCTGCGGCGTGCCGACGGCGCCGCGGAAGTACTTCGTGGTGACGATGTTCGCGGCGTTGACGGACCAGAAGTCGGGGAACTCGACGCCGTGCTGCTCGAAGTTGACCGAGCCGTCACGCCAGTTGGTCATCATGACGTCGCGCCGCTCCCAGGTGACCTGGTCATAAGGATGCATGCCCGCGGTGGTGTGGATGCGGCGGATCTTCAGCCCCTTGCGCCGGCCCCTGCGAGTCGCCGGACCGCTCACCGTTTCCGTCATAACTCCCTAATCCCCCTTCTCCGGGATCCCCGCCGGATCTGCGTCATCTTCTGGTCCTGCCGGGCACCTGCTGCGCCGCAGCGCGGTAATTTCCTTCTCGAAGTCGTCCAGCGACTCAAAGCCCCGGTAGACCGAGGCGAACCGCAGGTACGCGACCTCGTCGAGGTCGCGCAGCGGTCCGAGGATCGCCAGCCCCACCTCGTGGGACGGCACCTCCGCCAGGCCGCGGGCCCTGATCGTCTCCTCCACTCGCTGGGCGAGCATCGCCAGGTGGTCCTCGTCGACCGGCCTGCCCTGGCAGGCCCGCTGCACGCCCCTGACGATCTTGTCCCTGGCGAACGGCTCGGTCACGCCGCTGCGCTTGGCCACCATCAAGATGACCGACTCCTGCGTGGTGAACCGCCGCCCGCATTCGGGGCAGGACCTGCGCCGCCGGATCGCGGTGCCGTCTTCGGCGACCCTGCTGTCGATGACCCGGCTATCTGGGTGTCGGCAGAACGGGCAGTACACGCGATCACCTCCTGGCGTGATGACCAGTGTTTCCTGTTTTCCACAACTTCTAGAAGAACCACAGCGGTGTAACTACTAGATGTTGTGGTCAACCGTAGTCCAGAGCGGTCCTGGAGGCAAGCCGTGACGGTCGTCGAATCAGAAATCCCTGGCCGGCGCCATGGCGCTGGGCGCCGCACCGGCGTGTCGCCTGGCGCGCGGCCGGGATCCCCGGTCAGCCGCGCGGCACCCATAGTTCCTGGCCGGGCTGGACCTGGTCGCCGGTCAGCGAGTTCATCTGCTCGATCTGCTGTATCACAAGGCGGGTGTCCGCGTCCGGGTCGTACGCCTCGGCCACCGACCACAGGCTCTGACCTGGCCGGATCGCCACCTTCGTCGCCCCGCTGCCGGGTCCGGGCCGGGCGCCGGCACGATGGCCGGCCGCGTGGGCGGCCCCGGCCAGGGCCATGGACGCCGCGCCGATCGCGAGCACGGCCGCGGCGGTGACCACGATCCGCCCGCGCCTGGTCAGCCGCACCGGGCCAGGGCGCTCGGGGACCGCTCGCGGCCGTGGCTGCGTTCGAACAGGCCCCTGTCCGGCGCCGGCCGGCTCACCCGACGCGTCCGGAACCAGGCGCCCGCCGTCCGCGACGAGCCGCAGCGGCAGGGGACGCGCGGCCGGCGAATCCGGCCGGCCGGGCCGCTGCCCCGCGCGCCCGCGGCGCGCCTGAGCACGCGGCTTGCCCGCGCCGCCCGCGCTCCGCTCCCGCGTCCAGACGGCACCGCGCCGCGCAAGTTCGCTCATGCCCGCCTCCCTGCTCAAACGTCCATTCGATGCACACCTGTTCGATCGTATAGCAGTTCGATCGAACAGCGCTATACCATCTTTCTAGCGCGAGGGTCTGACATTTTTCGCGACACGTCGAACAGATATTTGGCGATAGCGCTTGCACCGGTTAGGCTCGTACCTGTAAGCGATAACACGTACCCGGAGGTTCAGCCAATGGAAGACAGTGAGGAACACGGCGTGCCCGGCATCCCGGACGTACCGGCGGTCCGGCCGAAGGGCAGGCCGGGTCGCAAGCCGAAGGGCAGCGTGCCAGTGGTGATCCCGGAGACGCCGGACAAGCCAGATCCCGACCACGTGCTCACCTGGCGCCAGCGAAAGGTGCTGCAGGTCATCAGGGACTCGGTGCAAAAGCGCGGCTATCCGCCGTCCATGCGCGAGATCGGGGAGGCGGTCGGGCTCACCAGCACGTCGAGCGTCTCCTACCAGCTGTCCACGCTCCAGCGCAAGGGGTATCTCCACCGGGACGTCGGCCGGCCGCGGACCGTGGAGGTCCGGCTGCCAGGGCACCCGGCGGTCCGGCCGGAGCGCAACCGGGAGGACGAGGCGGAACTGCCGGGCGGCGGACTCGACATCCCGTCGCAGGAGGCTGCCTACGTTCCGCTGGTCGGGCGGATCGCCGCGGGCGGCCCGATCCTCGCCGAGGAGCAGGTGGAGGATGTCTTCCCGCTGCCGAGGCAGCTAGTCGGCGAAGGCACCCTGTTCCTGCTCAAGGTGGCAGGCGACTCGATGATCAACGCCGCCATCGCGGACGGGGACTGGGTTGTCGTCCGGCAGCAGCCGGACGCGGTGAACGGCGACATCGTGGCCGCCATGATTGAGACCGAGGCGACGGTGAAGACGTTCAAGCAGAGCGACGGACACGTATGGCTGATGCCGCACAACCCCGCCTACACGCCGATCCTCGGTGACGACGCCACCATCCTTGGCAAGGTGGTGGCGGTGCTGCGCCGGGTATGACGGCGGCCGGACCGCTAGCGGGACGCGTCGCCGCGGTTCACGCGGCGACGATGTTGACCAGCTTGGGCGGCCGCACGACCACTCGCTGGACATCCAGTCCAGTCAGGGCGCGGGCCACCCCCGAGGCGGCCAGCGCCAGGTCGCGCAGCTCGTCCTCGCTGATCGCCGGAGCGACCTCCAGCCGGTCGCGGACCTTCCCGTTCACCTGCACCACGCAGGTGACCGTCTCCTGAACCAGGAGAGCCGGGTCCGCGGCCGGCCAGGCCGCCTTGGCCACCGAGCCGACGCCAGCGGAACCGCTCAGGACCTCCCAGCACTCTTCGGCCGTGTACGGGGCGAACAGCGACAGCATGACGGCCAGCGCTTCGGCCGCCTCGCGCACAGCGGGGTCGGCTGGGCCGGGACCGGAATCGATGGCCTTCCTCGTCGCGCTCACCAGCTCCATCAGCCTGGCGACCGCCACGTTCAGGTGATACCCCTCCACCTGACGGGTGACCTCGTCGATGGTCCGGTGCGTGACACGGCGCAGCGGCCTGTCGCCGTCCCGCGCCGCGGCACCGGGCCGTGAGGCAGCCGCCGCCTCGGAGGCGATCCGCCGCACCCGGCCCAGGAACTTGACCATCGCGTCGGGGTTCACGTCCGCCCAGTCGATGTCGTCCTGCGGCGGGGAGGCGAAGATCATCGTCAGCCGGATGGCGTCGACGCCGTACAGGCCGATCTGCTCCCCTAGGTCGACCCCGTTGCCCAGCGACTTCGACATCGACTTGCCGCCGTTGATGACCTGGCCCTGGTTCATCAGCCTGGTGAACGGCTCGCCGAAGTCCACCAGCCCCATGTCCCGCAGGACCTTGGTGAAGAACCGCGCGTACAGCAGGTGCAGGATGGCGTGCTCGACCCCGCCGACGTACAGGTCGACCGGAGCCCAGCGGGCCACATCGGCCGGCCGGAACGGCCCCTCGGCGAATCGCGGCGAGCAGTACCGGAACATGTACCACGACGAGTCGACGAACGTGTCCATCGTGTCGGTGTCCCGCTGCGCCGCCCCGCCGCACTTCGGGCACTCGACGTTCACCCAGTCCGAGGCCGCGGCCAGCGGCGACACACCGCGCGGGGACAGGTCGTCCCCCCGCAGGTCCGGCAGCACGACCGGCAGCTGGTCCTCGGGAACCGGCACCTCGCCGCAGGACGGGCAGTGGATGATCGGGATCGGCGTGCCCCAGAACCGCTGCCGGGAGACCAGCCAGTCACGCAGCCGGTAGTTCACCGCGGCCGCGCCCAGGCCGCGCTCGGCCAGGATCTCGATGATGCGCGCGATCGCCGCGACCTTGGTCAGCCCGTCCAGCGGCCCGGAGTTCACCAGGACGCCATCGCCGGGCGCGGCGATCCCGGAGACCGCGGGGTCCGCCAGGTCGGTCGACACGACGATCCGCACGGGCAGCCCGAAGCGGCGCGCGAAGTCCAGGTCGCGCTGGTCGTGCGCGGGCACCGCCATGATCGCCCCGGTGCCGTAGTCCGGCAGCACGTAGTCCGCGGCCCAGACGGGGATGCGCTCTCCGTTCACCGGGTTGATCGCGTAGACATCCAGGAAGACGCCGGTCTTCTCACGCTCCGTCGACTGCCGCTCGATGTCGGTCAGCTTGCGCACCTGCTCCAGGTACGCGCCGAACTCGGCCCGCTGCCCGGGGGCGCACAGCTCCGCGGCCAGCGGGGAGTCCGCCGCCACCACGAAGAACGTCGCGCCATATAGCGTGTCTGGCCGCGTCGTGTACACGGTGACCGGCTCGGCTCGCCCCTCGATCGCGAAGTCGACGGAGGCGCCAGTGGAGCGCCCGATCCAGTTGCGCTGCATCGTCAGCACCCGGTCCGGCCAGTTGCCTTCCAGGGCGCTGGCGTCCTCCAGCAGCCGGTCGGCGTACTCGGTGATCTTGAAATACCACTGAGTCAGCACCCGGCGGACCACCTCGGTGCCGCACCGCTCGCATCGCCCGGCGATGACCTGCTCGTTGGCCAGAACGGTCTGATCCCGCGGGCACCAGTTGACATAGCCTCCCTTCCGGTAGGCCAGCCCGCGCTCGTAGAAGCGCAGGAACAGCCACTGGTTCCAGTGGTAGTACTCCGGGTCGCAGGTGTGCAGCCGGCGTGACCAGTCGAACGAGGTCCCGTACCGGCGGAACGACGCCGCCTGCGTCTCGATGTTCTTGTAGGTCCAGTCAACCGGGTGCGTGTTGTTCTTGATCGCCGCGTTCTCCGCGGGCAGCCCGAACGCGTCCCAGCCGATCGGGTGCAGCACGTTACGCCCCCGCAGGGACCAGTACCTGGCCATCGCGTCGCCGATCGCGTAGGCCTCGGCGTGCCCCATGTGCAGGTCGCCGGAGGGGTCCGGGAACATGTCGACCAGGTAGAACCGCTCGCGCGGGTCGCCGGGGTCGTCGCTGGCGGCGAACGGCTCTATCTCCGCCCAGCGGGCCTGCCACTTGTCCTGTATCTCGCGCGGGTCGTAGCGCTGTGCCTCGTCGGCGTTCTCGACCGCAGTCATCGTGTCCTCACCCTTGATCAGTCCGGCTTGGGCGTGCTCTGCCAACAAAAAAGGCCTCCCGTGCACGAGAGGCAGCCGCGCCGGCGACAGGATATGCCGACGCGGCTAGGTAAGGAGCAGCCGGACAGGACGCACGCTTGCAGGATACCGCAATCCCGAACGGACGGTTGCGACTGCGGCGAGGACGAGCATCACGCCACATCGTCGCCCGCCACTACCCCCGGTGATGCCCGCGGCACCCCATGTCAGGGGTAGCATCCCTCTGTTACGCTGATATCGGATATGACGCTCGCGATATTTCGCTTCCCGTTCTTCCCCTTACACATACTTTCACACTTCTGTAACTCACCAGAGTCTGGCGCGGGGCGCGATCACAGGTAATCAAGCTGGGCACCGCTCCAGTTGGTCAACCCGAAGGCCTACCGGGACTGCCCGGCGTTCGCGGATCATCGCACTGCCGAACCCCTCCAGCGTGGCCCTGCACGAGGCCTGCGGATTCCGCCACGCCGGGACGCTGCAGGCGGTCGGATTCAAGCATGGCCACCGGCATGACGTCGGCTTCTGGCAGCGACTGGCGGCCGGGGGCGCCGAGATGGCGGCCGGCGAGATTCTCCCCGTGGCCGCGGTGTGGCCCGAGGGCGCAGGCGCGTAACCGCGCGAGGTGTTCCCGGTCCGGTTTCAGTCCGCGCCCCGGGCCGCTGCGCTTTCTCGGCGGGCTCAGCGCTGATCAGCGCAGGGCCAGGGCCGTTCGGGATGACCGGAGAGCCACAGCCCAAGTCAGGCGGAAGCTCGCGCGCGTGCCTGAGCCGGCTCCCAGTCCGGGCGCAGCGGCATGTCCGACGAGCCGTCGGCCCGCAGCTTCACCCCGAGCACCTGGTGCAACTGGACGACATTGCGGTCGAAGCCGAGCTGCGAGCCGGCCATGTACAGCCGCCACACGCGGGCGGTGCCCTGACCGACCTCGGCGACCGCCTCGTCCCAGTGCGCGTCCAGGTTGGCGCACCAGGCGGCGAGCGTCTTCGCGTAGTGCTCGCGAAGGTTCTCCTCGTGCCTGATCTCGAACCCGTTGTCGTTCATCAGGCCGATCAGGTAGCCGGGGCCTTCGAGTTCCCCGTCGGGGAACACGTACCGGTTGATGAAGCCGCTCCTGCGGATCGACGGGCCGGTGTTGTCCGGCCGGGTGATGCAGTGGTTGAGCATCCGGCCGCCGATCTTGAGCTTGCCGTTGAGGAAGCTGAAGTAGCTGAGGAGATTCTGCTTGCCGATGTGCTCGGTGAGCCCGATCGAGCTGATCGCGTCGAAGCCGGTCTCCGCCACGTCCCGGTAGTCCAGGTGCCTGACCTGCGCCAGGTCCTCGAGGCCTGCCTGCTTGATCGCCTGCTGTGCCCACAGCGCCTGCTGTTCGGACAGGGTCACGCCGAGCGCCTTGACGCCGTACTCGCGCGCGGCGTGCAGCACCATGCCGCCCCACCCGCAGCCGACGTCGAGCAGCCGCATCCCCGGCTTGAGCGCGAGCTTGCGGGCGACCAGGTCGAACTTGTACTCCTGGGCCTCCTCGAGAGTGGCGTCCGCGGTCGGGTAGCAGGCGCAGGTGTAGGCCATCGACGGGCCGAGAACCCACTCGTAGAACCGGTTCGACACGTCGTAGTGGTGCGAGATAGCGCTCGCGTCGCGGCCCTTGGAGTGCATCCGGCCGTTAAGGAAGCGCCGGGTCACCCGGACCTCCTGCGGGGGCGGCGGGATGCGCGGCACCAGCACCTTCGGGCCGCCGAGGGCCTGCAGCAGCTTCAGGCGCTCGGGCCAGCCGATGCTCAGCTCCTGTGCCTTGGACAGCCGGGACAGCGTGGTGTACATGTCCCCGTCAATGTCCAGGTGACCGGACACGTAGGCGCGCGCCAGGCCGAGCGCGCCGGGTGCCTGTGCCAGGTAGGAGACGGCGGTCGGCGACCTTACGGTGATTTTCACCGGCGAGCCGGGTATGCCCGCGCTCGACCCGTCGTACGCCACGAATTCAACCGGAGCATCCGGGCCCGCTATCGCCTCGAACACTTCAGCCAGCGCCATGTCAGTTCCTTCCGCCTTGCTTGTGGCCGTGTCTATCTCGCGGCCGCCCTACCGCCCGCGCACGCATTTGTCGTAGAGGCCGAGCAACCGCCCGTCGCCGTCATACTCGGCTTTGAGCTTGTCGTATGCCTGCCCGTTGTACCGGCTGCGGAATTCCTCCTCGGAGTAGAACGCCGTCGAGTACAGCGACTTGTGCCCGCCGAGCGCGCTGACCTCCTCCTCCACCATCCGGTTGTAATAGCCGTCGGCCTTGCCAGGCGGCAGCGGCACCGTCCCCCAGAAGCCGAAGTTCACGTACACCTCACCCGGCCGCAGCGGGTAAAGCGGCCACGTGCGCTCGCCGCGCAGCCGCAGCGGGCACAGCCATACGGGCCTCATATGCACGCTCTCCTCGAAGAATCCGAGGAATTCGCCGCCGCGGCCGACCGGGATCTCCACGTCCTGGACGACCATCTCCCGCTGCGGCTGGTGCCGCTTTTCGTAGAGGACGGCGGTCAGGCCGTACTTCTGGTCGAGGGCGACCAGCTTCCGGTAGACGTCGCTGCGCCGGTACCTGCGCGGCCAGAAGCGACGCAGCGCCTTGTGCTGCACGCCGAACGGGCGGGAGCACCAGAACCAGTCGGTATCCCAGCGCCAGATGTAGTCCCTGATCGTGAGGAAGTCCTCGCGGCTGCGCCGGAGCGACTGGTAGTAGATCTGCTGGCCGGTGTAGTCGCTCAGCCATGGCGCCTTGTCGCTGAACGCGCCTACGGTGAGGTAGAGCTCCTTGGCGCTGAACGCCGTGCCGTCGACGAAATCCGCGCGGTGCCCCTGGTAGCTGCTGGCGCTCGCGATCTCCGCGATCGCGTCCATGCAGCTATCCGGGTCGTTGAAGGCGAAGTGCCGCAGGTAGACGTACGGCCTGACCGGCATGAGCTCGATGGTGAGCGCCAGCGAGTAGCCGAGGGTGCCATAGGAGTTCGGGAAGCCGAAGAACAGGTCCCGATGCTCGTTGTCCTCGGTCGCGGTCACGACCCGGCCGTCGCCGGTAAGGATCTGCATCTCGGTCACTGACTCGTGCGGCAGCCCGTTTTGCAGCGAAGTCGACTCGATGCCGAGACCGGTGACCGCGCCGCCGAGCGTGATCGTCTTGAGCTGCGGGACCACGAGCGGCATGAGGTTGTGCGGCAGCGTGGCGTCGCACAGGTCCTCGTAGGTCGTCATGGCGCCGACGACCGCCGTCCTGCTGGCCGGATCCACGTGGATGACCCGCCCGAACGCGGAGACGTCCAGCTGGCGGACCGTCTCGGCGCCGGCGGCCTGGCCGGGCTTGGCGGCCTGGGCCGCCACGGCGGCTTTGCCTGAGTCGCGGAAGCGGAACAGGTTCGACGTGGACTTGGCGAGGCGGACCGGGACGCCCGGCGGCACCGCCGAGTAGGCGTCGCGCAATCGCGCCACCGCCGCCTCGTGAGCCGCGAGCTTCGCGGGCGGCAGTCCTGAGATGCCGGTCACATGCTCCTCCTCCTCGCTCCTCCTGGGCTGCCCCATCCGGTCCCGTGCGCCTGTCTTGTCAAGAATGCGCACAGGAGTACAAAGTGGGCAAGCTCCGCGCCGACTTGGACGAACGGCTCAGGCAGTTTATCCCGTCGCCGCGGATCTCCTTCGTCACGGTTCACTCGAGGTTCTCGCCGGCCTCGTCCTCATCGGCCTCCAGCGCGTCATAGGCGGCGGCGACCTCCTCCGGCGTCATCGGCAGGCGTGCGAGCGACGGCGGAGCCCCGGCATCGACGGCCTGCCTGAGCAGCATGGCCATCGAGTAGCGCGGGTCGTCGTCAAGTGCCCGGTCGAGCGCCACGTTCGCGAGCGCGCCGTTACCTGACTGCCAGGCGACGAACGCCAGCAGCGACGCGGGCGCGGGCACGTACCCCGGCCGCGCCATCCTGGTGAGGTCGGTCCACAGGCGCAGGTGTGCCTGCCGGTGCTCGGGCAGCATCCGCGACCAGGCGTCGTCGCGCACCCGCAGATCGCGTAGCACCACGGTGAGCCAGGCGGCTATCTCCGGGCTGACGCTGTCCCCGCGCCGGTACCGGCTGATCGCCGTGGCGACCGCCTGCGCACCAGCCGTCGCGATGAGGCGGCGGGCGGACGCCCTGCGGCCGGACCGGGCGATACGCTCGACCAGCCTGGCCGCATGCTTTTCCGCTTTTCGGGTCGCGCGGCGCATCGCCTCGGCGGCATCCCCGTCCAGCGGGGCGACCGTGGCGGCGAGCTCGGCCCGGCCCGACAGCGCCCGCGCCGCCCCTGCGGCGGCAAACGCCCTGGTCACCGGGTGCCCGGCGATGTCGAACGGCGTGCCTTCCGGCGGGCAGCAATCCGGGTTGGCGCACACGTAGGACCAATAGCGATGGTTCTCGGCGCGCAGCAGTTCGGTTACCGTGATCCCGGCCCGGGGCGCGTGCTCGCGCAGCGCGTCGGCGAGCGGCGTGACTAGGTGGCCGGGACCATAGCCGACCGCGACCGCCCTTTCGATGCGCTGCGCGGCGAGCACGCTCGCCGCGTGCTGTGCGATTTCGGCGGCCAGCTTGGCGTCTGCCGGATCGGGCAGGTCATAGCGGAGGGTGAGCCGCACCTCGGCGCGCGGCGGTTCGGTGCCGACCACGACCATGCTCTTGCCCGGGTCGAATCCGAGCAGCACCGGCACGGCCGCCAGCAGCGCGGCCGGGCCGGCGATGCGAATGCGCACCCTCGGGTCCGCGCCCGTGTCGCTGGCGGCACGCGAGGTGCGCGGGGTGCGCGGGGTGCGCGAGGCCTGCTGTCCGCGCCGAGAGCCCTGGACTTCGTCACGGCCGCGGGAAGCCTGCCGTATACGCGCGGCGGACTCTGGGTGATTGCTTGGCGGGGTCTGCGCCGCCTGGCTGACGCTGGCGTCCGGCGCTCCGGAGGCGGCGCCCGGGTCGCGGGTATCCGCGGATGGGTTTTGTGCCATGCGGCCAGCTTTTTTGATGGTAGTGCGATGGTGAATGGCCGGATTGCCGGTGTGGATTACGTCGAAGTTTTCCACAGCGCCAGGAAGTATTCCTTGACAGATTCGCACGGGAAGGGTATGGCAGTATTTATGCGAAGACTATCTATAGCATAGCTGCAAAAAGTCTTCGCGATGATAATTTGCTGATCGCAACGCCGTCCGTCGCAATACACGGGGTGACGCCCCGCCAGCAGGTGCGCGGGGGCTGCCGCCGCCTCCAGCCCGTCTCCAGCCCTATGGGCGCTCCTCCCGATCCGGTGCCGCGTCGCGTCACGCCAGCGTGGTGATGACGAAGAGGGTGAAGTCGTGGCGAAGAGGGGTGCGCGGCGGGCGCGGCGGGCGCGCCGAGCAGCGGCCGACAGATTATAATGCTAATGTGGATAGCATTAATTCCATATTGGCGATCGACCATTCCAGCCCGGTGCCGCTGCACGAGCAGGTCGCCGCGGCCATCCGCCGGGCGATCGCCGACGGCGAGGCCCGCCCGGGTGAACGGCTCCCGCCCGCGCGGGACCTGGCCGCCGTGCTGGGGATCAACGCCAACACGGTGTTCCGGGCGCTGCGGACACTGCGGGAGGAGAGTCTGGTGGAGTTCCGCCGCGGTCGCGGAGTGTCGGTGACCGGCGGCGCGGCGAGACGCAGCCCGGTGGTAGCCAAAGCACGTGAACTGGTGGCCGTGGCGCGACGGTACGGATTCGGGCCAGAGGAACTGGCGGAGATCGTCGAGCAGGTGTCGATGGAGTTGCCGTGAGCGCCGCGCCGCCCATGCACGGCTGGCCCCTGCCGATCAACGGCGCCATGAAGGTCGGGTACGGCCTGTCCCTATGGCCCTCGGCTCCCTATCGGCTTCGGCCGCGACGTCCCAGCACGAGCGGCAGGCTAAGCGCCGTCTTCAATCGGGACTTCGCTGCCCGCGGATGAACTCCGCTGCCTGTTCGGCCATCTGGGCGGGCGTGTCGCGCGAGTCCAGGACCAGCGCCCCAGGCGCCGGCTGATAGGCCTTGGACATGCGGGTGTGGATGCGCTGCCAGTTGCCCGCGCGGGCGCGTAGCCGCCGGGCAAGTTCGGCGGGATCTGAGCAGACCACCTCGATCCAGTACAGGGGGGCGTGGTACTCCGCGGCCAGCCGCTTGCCGATGGAGGGGTCTGCGACGACCTCCACGACCACCGGGCGGCCGAGGGCAAGCCCGCGGGCCGCCGCCGTCCGCAGCCGGCGCCCCGCCTGTTGCTGGAGGCCTGGCCGGTGGCGGCCAGACAGCCGGACGAAGACATGGTCTACCGCGGCGAGCCGGGTGCCGATGTGCTGCCGGGCCAGATCGCGAGAAAGCGTGATCGCCCCGATGCGCTGGCTCAAGGCAGTGGCCAGGGCCGATTTTCCAGTGCCGGGCAGACCAGAGACCAGGACAAGCGGCGGGCGATCCATGCGGCACATCTTGCCAGTGAGGACCGCCGTGGGTGACGCGATGTTTCACGATCACGGCCCTGCCGGAATCGTGGTTCCCGGCATTTCAGGCATATCTCCTGACGGCCGGCCTGCCCGGCGCGCCCGCGCAGCAGGCCCGTCCCCGTCCGGGCGGCGCCATGCGGGCCGGCGCAGCACCGCGCGCCAAGCCGGGACCGGACAGCGCTCGATGCTGCATGAAGCTGCCAGGCGTGATGCCGGGCGTGCTACATCAAGTCGCTGGGCATGCTGCACGCAGATGCCGGGCGTGCTACAGGGAGATGCCAAGGAGGGCGTCGGCGGTGCCGCGAATGAGGCGGATCGCTTCCGGCGAGGCCGACCAGGCAGGCGCGGCGAGCACCGCGTCCGCCCAGGCGTCGATGGCGGCCAGGGCGCCGGGGGCGTCGAGGTCGTCGGCCAGGCGCTCGCGAACCGCCTGCAGGACCGCGGCGGCCGCGGGGACACCGGAGGATGCGGCGGACGGGGGGGAGGCGG